>JAFLUG010000024.1 GCA_022508885.1 Oscillospiraceae bacterium
TATTTCAAGAAAAATTAACGAAGTTATGCGGAAAATCAGCCGAAAGACGAGCGTTGAGCGGCTATGTGGACAGGTTCTTATTCCGCTCCGAGCAGAAGTTTTACGGTTATTCCGCAGACTATCCACGCGGTCAGGTCGGCGGTAAGCGCTGCGGCTGTCGCGTAGCGCGTTTTTTTGGCTTTTACGGCGGAAAAATATACCGCGATAGTATAAAAGGTCGTCTCTGAAGAGCCGATAAGCGTCGCCGCTACACGCTCGGCAAAGCT
This sequence comes from Oscillospiraceae bacterium, assembly GCA_022508885.1. GTDB lineage: Bacteria > Bacillota > Clostridia > Oscillospirales > Ruminococcaceae > CAG-115. The sequence goes on from JAFLUG010000024.1 coordinate 267, forward strand.
GTCGGCGCCGTTTGCCGCGGCAATTTCGTTGTATACCGCCATTGCGCCGCTTCCTGAAAAGGGACGTAAAATGACGAGCGGGACCGCCTCGGACGGAAACGAAACCGCACCGCACAAAGGCTCAAGCAATTTTGTAAGAGCGTCGACCGCGCCGCTCGCGCGAAACATCCCAACGCACACAATAAGAAGCACAAGCGCCGGCAGAATATCCGCACAGGTTTTAAGACCTTCCGAAGCCCCCTCGCAAAATGCCCCGAAAACATCGACCTTCCTGATTGCCGCGTAGATAAGCACCCCTACCGTTAATACGGGAATTATCCAGTCTGTCATAGTTCTCCCTGCCTGCGGCGTTTTATTTTCGACATTATCTTTGCTGATGCAACCGCGATAAAAAGTGAATACGCCGACACTATCCACACGCACGGCAAGATATCCATAGGGTCGCGCGCTCCGTTTGCCAGACGAAGCGCGGCGGCGGTCGCGGGAATTATCTGCAGGCTCGCTGTATTCAACACCGCGAGCATTATCATGTCGTTTGTAGCATGATCTCCGCTTTGCTGTTCCTCAGCGATAGCCTTCATCGCGGCAATTCCGAGAGGCGTAGAAGCGTTTCCAAGGCCTAAAATGTTTGCGGCGATATTCGCGCAGATAAGACTCATAGCCTTTCCGCCCTTTTTTATTCCGCCAAACAAAAGACTCAGCGGCGCAGACAACAGCTTTGAAAGCTTTTCAAGCAAGCCCGCTTTCTCAGCAACACGCATAAGTCCGCTCCAAAAGCACATTATACCGCAAATCGAAATAACAAGCTCGATGGCCTCGCCCGATTTTGACAGAATACTTTCGGACATCTCGCCTATTCTTCCGTTTAAAGCGGCAAAAACAAGTGATACTGCCGGAATGATCAGCAAAATAATTTTCATATTTTCACCTTTTTTGGGAAAAAATAATATTTTTGTTAAATTTTGTCAAAAAACTTATTGACATTCTTGGCATATTATGTTAAAATATGTTACGAAAAATGACATTAAGGGGGAATTTACTGTTATGGTAAAATCAACGGGAATTGTCCGCCAGGTGGACGAGCTTGGGAGAGTTGTTATTCCTATCGAGCTCAGGCGAAATCTGAACATAGACAAACGGGACAGTATGGAAATTTTTGTGTCGGAAGACCAGATCATTCTGAAAAAATATTCTCCGTCGTGCGTTTTTTGCAGCAACGCGGGAAATATCGTCAAGTTTAATGAGAAAAACATCTGCGCAAGCTGTCTTGAAAAGCTTAAGACCATGCCGCTCGATAAGGAGCAGGAGACCTGATCGTTCGTTTTTACGCGGAGCAATTGACCTAAAAAATTATATTCCGTGCAAAAGAAAAAAATAACCCGCGGGAAGCATTTTCCCGCGGGTTTTAAATTTCTTATTTTTTTCTTACGTTGGGGTTGTTGTCGGGCTCGCGCATGATAGCGTCAACCAGACGCTTTGTTTTATTTGACTTTGTATGCTGTTTTTTCGATTTAAGCATATCAAGCTCGGAGCGCTCCTCTTCATGATAAATATCCCGGTCCTCAGTCCAGATGCCCGAGGGCGCGTTTTGCTTTGTGACCTCGCTTGGATATTCGCGCTCGTCACGGTCTTCAGACCACTCGGGAACAGGCTCGCCCGCTTCTGCTTCAAATCCGCGGTTCTGGGCGCGACGCCGTTTGCGCTCACGAGGCGGCCGCTCTGAGCGGGAAGAATCGTTGCCTTCCTGAGATGAGTTTTCGAGAACATCAAAAATACTTCCAATATCCTTAAACGGCTCGGTATCCGGAGCCGTTTCCGCCGAAGCCGCTTTTGGCGGCCGCGCGTAACTTTCTTCATCGGCGTTTGCCCGTGAAACAAGCTCCATTTCGGGCGGTGCGGAGATAACAGGCGCGCCGGACATCTTTCCATACGCCGAGATCGCCGCGGCGTTTTTCCTTATCACTCGGGTGCGCGGAGCAGACTTAGCCTTTTCGTTTGTTTCGGCGCTTACAGTTTCGACAGCCTGCTTTTGCCCTTTTACCGGCGCATCGTCGTCCGAGACGACGGCGTTATTTACCGTACTTGCGCCAAAATCAGTTTCCTCAAATGGCTTAAATCCGCCGGCGTTTTGTTTCTGCTCTGATTTTCCTCGAAGCGCCTCAAGCTCTGCAAGAAGCTGATTTTCAAAGCTGTCTTCATTTTCCGTCTGAACGGCGCGAGGCTTTTCGGCCGGCTTGAACTCCTCGCCGCTGAAGATCTCGCCGTACACATTCGGCTCTGATTCCTTCTTGAATCCCGAATTATGCGCCGCATAATCCTGAGACGCGATTTTCGGGTTACCGCGGTTGTCATTTCTTTTAGCGGCGGGAGAATTTCCGATCGGCTCTCCGAAAGGACGGAAATCCGCAGGATTTGGGTGGGAATCATAGCTGTCATCTCCCCTTGATTCTCCCGCGCGTATAATATGTGAAATTCTGCGCTCGCTGGTTCGGCGGGCAACTGTCGGAGAAACGAAAAATCCGTCCTGATGCTGTTTTTTGGAGCTATCCGTAAATTCCGCAAACTCCGCGAGCTCCGGCTCTTCGGGTTCTTCCGGACGTTTTGCCGATATCGAGCTTCTCTCTATTCTCTCGGGAACAAACGGCTTTACAATACGGTCTTTTCCCGAACTTGCCTTTGGAACCTCAACAATGGGCTTGCTGCGTGATATATCGACTTTAAGAGAATAATCAAGAAAATCGTCAAATTCTTCGGGAGATATCTCTCCTGTCTGGACCTTGCCCTTCATGGCGGTCATATACGAATACCAGTTTTCGTATTCCTTGGTATTCATAGTACTTCCTACATGTGCATAGACCTCGTCCGTAACAGCGCGCGACTTTTCCTCAAGCTCTTCGGTCATCCGCTTAGGCGGGTTTTCCTCGAGGTATATATCGAGACAGCTCTTTCCGTTGTGGAGATAACTGCAGTAATCCTCGTTGTAATCCTTATCTCTGTAATAGCGCCTTCCGCACCTTTTGCAAAGAGCGAGGTACCCTCCCGCTTCGATGATAGCGTCTATCTCAAGGTCTATAACAGCCTTTAAACTGCACGGCATATAGATCTTATCATATTTTTCCATTTTACTGCGCGCAATATTATAGCTCGACAGCTCCGCGGCAAGACCGTTTTTCATGCGCGAAAACGCGTCCATCGCGATCTCATCCGATATGCCGCTGTAATCCTTTATATCGGAATAATCGTCAGAATAGTCGAAATCAGACAGAACATTACGGACAATATCTTTTGAAATGGTCGGAAACATAAATGGGGAGTTGGGCAGTCTTCCGAGTGTGAAGACCTTTGTCTGTCCGAGCTCCTCAAGACGGCAGCCCATTTCGCTTGCCGTAACCGAAAACATAAGGTCAAAGTAATTTCTGCGCGCGGCGGCTTCAGAAGCGGACTTGATACCGTCCGGGAAAACAAAATCTATTTTGCTGACGGCATAATCTTTTACACGCAGAATATTAAGCCATTCGTTTATCGCGCGGTTATATCTCAGTTCGCAAAGGCGCTGGAAGATCATCTTTTCAAACGGCGTGCGGCAGGAGACATATCTGTTCCACAGTGTGCCGGTGCCTATGCTGTCACGGCGGCAAAGAAAGTCGATGTAGCAGTCTATCGGTATTTTCTCGTAAATCGTGCGGATATGATGTTCGATATAACAGTGAGAGGTCTGAATATCCCGCTTCAGTTCCGCGAAAAGGTCAAAATCTATCTGTCCTGTTTTCTGCGCCTCACTGCAAGCCTCAACCGCTTTTTCCGCGAAATACGACAGATCGTAATCGCAAAACCCGAGCAGCACCGACGGATATCTCAGAAAATATATTTCATTCGAGTTTCGCCCGATCAGCTTTAAAGTTTTATCCACCGTTATGCTCCTTTGCCTCTTTTTTGACGGAGCCCCGGGCTCCTTGTACACCGATCATTTAACTGTCTTCATCAAGCGCCTGGATAAGATACGGGTTTTCACGGCGGATCCCCTCGACAAACGGAACGTCCTTTGTCTCGCCGCCGACATTTTCCGTTCCCCAGCTTACCAGCTCGTTGTTGAGCGTTTCATACTCAGCGGTATGAAGGTGCTTGCAAAAGATAACCTTCTTGCATACTCCAAACGGTATTTCCACATCTTCTGTAGCCGTTTCAACATAGTACGACACGGTTTTGCGCATTCCGCTCTCCTGTAAATAGCGGACAATGCGGTATTCGCCTGTCTGTGACACATACTCGTATGACGGATCTCTTTTATCTAAATCCACATCCGTAAAGCTTACGCTTCCGATAAACATATTAATTCCGATATAAGCCGCCACGCATATTACGAAAAACAAGAGATATAGGGTTCCGAAAACAGTTTTAAGTGTTTCGTTAGAGCGCGCCGCGAAAAATGCCACAACCATTACGGCCATAGGCGGCACAATGATAAACCAATGCCCAAAGCCGAAGATCATAAGCACAAGCACCACAATGGGAATAAGAAACGTATTTATCTGCGTTATAAGCTGTTTTCTCGTAAACACCAGAAGTCCCAGAGCCGCGATATTTACAAACAAATAAAGAATAAACAGCGGCGCGGGATTTTCAAGCACGAAATAATATCCCAAACAAAGCCACGATATCCACCCCAGAAACGCCGTATAACCAAAACACGCCAGCGCCACGCCCCGTCGAAACCATACATTTTTAATAAAAGCTATAACCTTGTCCATATATTGTCCTCGCTAAACCGAAAAATATAACTACATTGCTGAGTTTCGGAAAAATACTTCATGAATAAAAATACAATATTACTCATAATATATTGTATAACAAATTTGAAAAAAAATCAAGTCCTTTATAAAATTTTCTGTGCGTTAGGGAAAATTAAGAAAACAAAATGCCCCCGAAAGGCGTGTCGCCTTAAACGGGGACAAATTTATTTATAACTTCACCACTCAGTTATATCTGCTTTGGTTGAATTTCTGAAGCAGAGTGTCGATCTCCTGCGTTTCTTTTTCAACAAAGCCGACTCTCTGAACTCCGGTTGAAACAGAAGCGGCCGCGGAATCCGAAGCGTCTTCATCCAAGTCGTCGCTCTTTGCCTTGGCGTTTACCGCCACGTTTACGACCGCGTCGGGCTCGTCGTCGCAGAAATCGGTAGCGATAGCGATTATCGAGATCTCATCCTTTTCGAGCTTGTCGTCGAAAACGACTCCGCACTTATACTTCGCCTCGGTATCAAAATTCTCGGTTATCTTCTTCATAAGAGCGTCAAACTCTTCAAGCTCGAAGGTCTCGGGAAGGCTTACATTAAGCAGTCCGCGCCTCGCTCCGGAAATAGAGGTTTCCAGAAGCGGGCTGTTCATAACCTCTTCGATAGCCTCTTCTACCTTTCTGTCACCCTTTCCCGTGCCGATAGCCATATGCGCTATGCCGCTCTCGCGAAGCGTCGAGCAGATATCCGCGAAGTCAATATTAAGGTAACCCGTCTGGTGGATAAGCGAAATAATTCCCATAACCGCCTTTGTAAGTATCTCGTCTACCTTTTCAAAAGCGTTTTTGATAGTAATGTTGCTTCCCTTAAGCTCCTTTATGCGCTCGTTGGGAACAACGATAAGAGCGTCTACGTTCTTTTTCATCTCTTCTACGCCCTTTATCGCCTCGCGCATCTTAGGCTTTCCCTCAAAGTCGAACGGCTTTGTAACAACGCCTACGGTAAGAATTCCCTTTTCCTTTGCTACGGCGGAAATTACAGGAGCCGCTCCCGTGCCTGTTCCGCCGCCCATTCCCGCGGCAACGAACAGCATTGACACTCCGTCGAGCTTATCTGCTATATCCTCCCTGTTTTCCTCGGCAGACTGTCTTCCTCTTGTAGGATCGTTTCCCGCGCCCTGTCCGCGGGTGGTCTTTCTGCCTATCTGAATACGGGTCATCTTGCTTCCGTCCTTGCTTCTGAGCGCCGCGACATCGGTGTTGGCGATAACGTATTCAACATCGCCAACTCCGGAATTTACCATATGCTCTACAGCGTTTCCGCCCGCTCCGCCGACGCCGAAAACCATTATCTGCGTGGCAAGCTGGAAATCTTCGACAATTTCAAACCCGTCATCTATATTATCCGGTGCAAAAGCCATATTTAAAAATCCTCCCTTTTTGTGATTCCTCGGATCAAACACTCTATTTAGTGCATGCACAATTTATGCACTACTACCCATTATAGCACATCTCATAAAAAATTGCAACTATTTTTTTATATTTTTCCTAAATAATATCGAATGAGGGAGAATTATGTTCTGTTTATTCGTGTGAGGAATTTTCCCCGCCATCGCCCTGAGAGTCTTCTTCCGTACCGTTTGGAATATCATCAATGGGATTTTGAGCGGAATTTCCGTTATTCGGGCGTATAGCGGGCTGCTCGGGATTGGAAAGCGAGATTATCACGCTGTCGTTTGCTCCTATCTCCGTGTCGATAAGCGCTTTCGCGACTATAAACTTGCTTTCGAGCTGAGATGTTCCGCCCAAATTAAGCAATATCCTGCCCTCAATGGTAACCTTGGGCGAATATCTGTCGGTTATGTCAATTTCGGTTATATCCGTAAGCTTTGCCTCTTCCATCAGCTCAAGCAATTCCCACGGAAGAGAGGTTTTGGTATCGTTTTCTGATGTAAGCCACGCGCCGATCTCCGTGCTTTCGGGCTCAAAGCCTTTGAGGACAATAACGCCGTCGGCATTTTCGAGATATTTTATCACCCTGCCCCCTCGGGATACGGCGGCATTTTTCCCGTTTTCCGAAACGCAAAAGCATACCTCCGCCTCTTTCACGCTGATAATAAACTTAGTCGGAAAGGATTTTCTTACCTCTGCCTCGTCTATGAAAAGGCATATATCAACAACGTTTTTCGCTGCCGCGTCCGTGTCTGTATGCAGAAGATTATCGCCTGTTTTAAGTCCGGAGCCGGCTATTATCTGCTCCGGTCTGTAGCTGATATTTCCCGTTACCTCTATTTCTGTACAGCGGAACAAAACCGTATTTGACAAAATTATCATAACTATAACGATAACTATCAACGCGAAAAGATAATACAGAATGTAATTTCCGCCGCGGTAATTACGTTTTTTGCGCACGGGAGTTTTCTCGTTCATTACGCGCGATAATTCTTTGTCGGTTTTTTTATTGTACGGTGAAGAGGGCTGTCTCACGGGATTTGGGGCGGGTCTTTGAGGATTGTTCTGCACAGGCCTTCTTGCTGGAATATTCGTTTTCGGCGCGGGTCCCGGCTGATTACGGACGTTTATATTCCGGCTTTGACTGTGCTGAGCCGGATTCTGGGACAGATTTTTTCTGATATTTTTTTTAGCGGGTTTTTTAAACATTTTTTCACTTCCATCCGTATCTTAAATTGTCTGGGTCTTTTTGATATCCGCACCGACGGAACGCAGCTCATTTTCGATAGCCTCATAGCCGCGCTCGATATAATTTACGCCGCTTATTTCGGTTGTACCTTCGGCGGCGAGCGCCGCTACTACAAGCGCCGCGCCTCCGCGGAGCTCCGAAGCGCACAGCTTAGCTCCCGAAAGCTTTTTTACGCCCTCAATAACGCAAACTCTTCCCTCTACCTTTACCGAAGCTCCGAGACGTATAAGCTCGGAAAGGTGACGAAAACGGTTTTCAAATATTGTTTCAACAAAAACCGATGTTCCTTCCGCGGTCGAGCACAATGCCGTAAAGGGCGCCTGAACGTCCGTAGGAAACCCGGGATATGGCATTGTCCTTACGGTCTGAGGAGCAATGAGTCTTTTTTTGCTGTTAAGGTATATCTTACCTCCGCCGTAGGCGTAGACCCGTACTCCCATCTGCTCTAAAACAGGGATGAACCCGTTCATCTGCGACGGCTCGCAATGCGTGAGGATAAGTTCTCCGCGGGTTATAGCGGCGGCGCACATATATGTGCCGGCGACAATTCTGTCGGGAATTACGGTATGCTCGGCGGGTTCAAGCCGTGAAACTCCCTCGACGTAAATTGTTCCCTCTCCCGCGCCGCTGATCTTCGCGCCGAATTTGTTGAGACATTCCGCCAGATCGATTATCTCCGGTTCGCGCGCGGCGTTATGTATCTCGGTAGTGCCGTTTGCGAGAACTGCCGCGAGCATTATATTTTCGGTTGCTCCGACCGACGAAAACGACAGTGTTATTTTCGCTCCTCTGAGCCCGTTCGGCGCTTCGCAGGTCAGAACACCGTGCTCCTCGGTAATGACCGCGCCCATTTGCCTCAAAGCGGACAGATGAAGGTCGATAGGGCGCGAGCCTATATCACATCCGCCGGGAAAGGACAAGCTGCAGCGGCCGGTTCTTCCTAAGACCGAGCCGAGGAAAATCACGCTTGCGCGCATACGGCGCATAAGGTTTTCGGGTATCTCGTTTTCCGATACCTGCTGAGCGTCTACAGTAACGGTATTACCGTTTCTTTTACATTTACAGCCGATACAGGAAAGGATCCTCATTGCCGCGTCCACATCTGTAAGTCTCGGGCAGTTATGAAAAACGCATTCCCCATGTACCAACACCGCCGCCGACAAAAGCGGCAGCGCGCTGTTTTTAGAGCCTTGTACGGAAATCTCACCCTCGATACGCTTTCCGCCGTTTATTATCAGCTTCGGCTGATTATCCATAAAATCACCTCTCAACAAATATGCTGAAGCATAATATGTTGAAAGGGATTTTTTGGTGATTAGTCAGACTGTCGATAAGCCCCCATCTGCTTTGTCAGCCTCGCTACGGCAGGCACAAAGCCTGGCCGTAGCGAGGCAGGGGTTTGCGCAGCATAATCCGTTCGCGCATCTGGGGACTTCTCAACAGTCTGGGTGTAACATTTCTCTATAAATTATAACCTTCAAAAAGCTCCATTATCTCGCTGAGTATCTTATCAGCCGCGTTGGACTTTTTTGCCGAGCCGGCGTTCTGCTCCATTTCAAGAAGCGTTTCTCTGTCGGAATACAGCCTTGATACTGTTTCAACAAGCAGCTCTCCCGTCAGGTTTTTGTCCTCTATTATTATAGCAGCGTTTTTATCGGCTAAGGTCTTGGCATTGAAATACTGGTGGTTTTCCGCCGCCTGCGGAAACGGGACAAGAACCGACGCTCTGCCTATTTCCGCAAGCTCGGTTATCGTCATTGCTCCCGAGCGCGAGATTATCAGATCCGCCGCGCACATACAGGTGTACATATTGTCGATATAGTCGCGGAAAATATGGCGGGAGCTATCCTCGGCAACACCGTTCTTTTCAAGCTCCTCGTAAAACATATCTCGGCTTCTTGCGCCGTAGGAGTGGATATGGTTCATATCTCCCGTTTCAAGCTCCCACGCGATAAGCTCTGCTACCGCCGATGTAACGCGGTTTGCGCCGAGGCTTCCGCCAAAAGACAGGATAGTGAAATTATCCGGAAGCCCGAGGCGTTTTCTCGCCGACTGCCTGTCCTCTATGGGAATATTTGTCCGAAGCGGATTTCCCGTTACAACACAGCGCGAGGTATCCTTGAAATACTTTTCGGCGTCCTCGGTCGCCAGAAGGACCTTGTCCGCCTTTTTTGAAAGCATTTTTGTGGTGAGTCCGGGATATGAGTTGCTTTCATGGGTGACGGTCTTTATGCCCATTTTCGCCGTCTGGGACAGAACCGTGGCGGTTACATAACCGCCCGTGCCTACCGCCAGATCGGGCTTGAACTCCTCGATTATTTTACGAACGGCGCGCTTTGCGGAAATGAAATAGCAATACGCCGCCTTTACGTTTTTTACGGCGTTTTTCGGGGTGGGCTTTCGCTGAAATCCCATCATCTCCACTCCGCAAAAATCATAGCCCGCCTTTGTAACGAGCTTTTTTTCCATTCCGTCGGGCTTTCCGACAAACAGAATGTTTGTTTCGGGAAAGACGCTTTTCATTTTATCGGCAATAGCAAGCGCGGGGTTTATATGCCCCGCCGTGCCGCCTGCCGCAAATAATACGTTCATGTAATCACCACCAATATAACTCATATAAAGAGCTTTGTTATTTTTTTATTTAAATAGAAATTTCAAAACCGCACAGTGCACGCATTTTGCTTCGCAAAACGCTACACTGTACTATCCAAGCATACGCGACTACGCTGTGCTCCGCCGCGTATGCTTGATTTTTGAAATTTCATGCTCGAATATTGCGTGATTTGTGCTTTAACTATCTCAGCTTCGCGCGTTTGCTTATTGAGAGCAGAAGTCCCATTTCCCAGAGCTGGAGCATAAGCGCCGTGCCGCCGTAGCTGAAAAACGGCATCGAAATTCCCGTATTGGGTATACAGCACAGGCAAACGCCCATATTGAGCAATGCCTGAAGTCCTACATGAAATGTAATTCCCGTTGCGACAAGACAGCCGAAGCGGTCTTCCGCGTTAGAAGCTATAACGAATCCGCGCATAACGAAAACCACAAACAGGAGTATTACGACCATTCCGCCGATAAGCCCGAATTCCTCGACGAGAATCGAATACACAAAGTCGTTTACCGCAAAGGGGAGATAGTGATATTTCTGCGTTGAGTTTCCGAAGCCTTTGCCCCATATTCCTCCCGAGCCTATCGCGAGAGCCGACTGATAGTTCTGATACGACCTGTCGCCCGGCTCGGAAAGCGGGTCCATATACAAAACTCTGTCGCCGAAGTAGGTAAATCCCGAAAGCGCGATCACCACGATAATTACCGCGGCGGCGAGTATTGCCACGGGGATAACGGGCTTCATGTTTACTCCGCCGACAAAGAGGATAACGCCGCATATCGCCGTCATTATAAGCAAGCCCGACAGGTGCGACTGAATTTTTCCCATTATTATCGCAACCACTACGAACAAAAACAGCGGCTTTAAGATGCCTATATGAAATCTTCTGATATTGTCGGAATTTTTATGGATATAGTACGCCATAAAGATTATCAGACCGATCTTCAGAAAGTCGGACGGCTGAAATGTTCCGAAAACAGGAACCTGAAGCCAGCGCTTTTGTCCCGCCTCCGCCTCAACTCCGAAAATGCACATAAAGTTGAGTATAAGCGTAATAACAAGAAACAGCGAAGCTAAAGTAAATCTTACTCTTCCGCCGAACCACTTGAACTCGTGCCTTAAGATACGGTAATCGAAAAAGCACAGCACTATCATTCCCGCAAGACCTATCCCCGCGGCGACTACCTGTCTTACGGTATAAGCATAGCTGTCGCCGTCATTGTCGACATAGGACTGCGCGTGTCCCGCGGAAAACATCATGGTTATACCGAAAACAAGAAGCACTAATATTATCACCGTCATAGGCATATCCACTCTGCCCTGCGCGGAGAAAAAGCGTATCCTGTTCGGGTCTTTCTGTTTTTTGGTCTTTGCCGCGGCTTGTGGCGCGCGGACAGTTTGCGCCTGCTGCATAGGCAACCTCCGTACAATTTATTTTGTAAACATCATCACGGCGAAGAAAACCGACAGCGCTCCTGTTATCACCGTGATAATTGAAAACACAACGTCGATTTTTATCTCGCTCCAGCCGCTCATTTCAAAATGGTGGTGAATGGGCGTCATTTTGAAAACGCGCTTTCCTTCTTTGGTGTGATATATTTTCTTTGTTATCTTGAAAACCGTGGTCTGGATAATTACCGAAAGCGCCTCGAAAACGTAAATTATTCCCGCGAGCACCATGAGAAATTCCGCACCGCAGCCCACTCCGAGCGCGCAGACTATACCGCCTAAGAACATCGAGCCGGTGTCTCCCATAAACACCTTCGCGGGCGGGAAATTCCACACTAAAAAGCCTATAAGCGCTCCCGCCGTACAAAACGCTAAAAGCGACTGTCCGAACATTCCGAGTATGCCGGCTATTGCCGCAAACGCCGCGCAGTAAACCACCGTGACCGACGAGCAGAGCCCGTCTATTCCGTCAGTAAGGTTTACGGCGTTTACGAGATAAAGTATGCCGAGTCCCATTACAGGATAGTAGAAAATGCCCAAGTCCCACTGCCAGCCCCACGGAAACGCTATCACGGTTCTCGCAAAGCCGCTGATGTAAATTGTCGCGAAATAAGCGGCGATGATAAGCACCTGAAAAATTATCTTCTGTATCGGCGTAAGTCCCTCGTTGCGCTTTTTCCCGACCTTTATGAAATCGTCGAGAAAACCCATCGCGCCGAAGAAAACCGCCATTACCGCGCCCGAAAGCGAAACGGTAAACTCGCGCTTGTCCCCGCCGGCAATATCCGCGCCGTTTATGCCGATTATGACCATTCCGACCGCAAATGTAATTATTACAGCCGTTATGAACATAATTCCGCCCATTGTGGCTGTACCCTGCTTTTTCGCATGCCATTTGGGGCCTATATCGAGGATAGTCTGACCGTATTTCAGCTTATGGAGCCAAGGTATGACCACAAAGCCCATAAGCCACGATATCAGAAACGACGCTGCCGCCGCGATCACATTAGTCCAAACGTTCATAAAGTTCCTCTTTTACTCTGCTTTCTGAGCTATCTCTTCCATCTTCATTCCGCGGCTGCCTTTAAACAGAACGTTGTCGCCGCTTTTTAAATTCTGCACCAGACAATCTGTGAGCTCGGCTTTGTTTTCGCTGTGAAATACGGGGAACTCGCGCCTGAAAAGCTCGTCGCGAAGAGCTTTCATTTCCGTTCCGAAAAGAAACGCGATATCCGCGTTTTTTTCAACACAGTCCGCAAGCCCCGCGTGGAGCTTTCCGGACATTTCGCCAAGCTCGAGCATATCCCCCAAAACGGCGATCTTCCTGCCGCTCATCGTTCCGAGAACGGAAAGAGAGCTTTGCATAGAGGTCGGACTTGCGTTATAGCAATCGAGGATAAACGTATAGTCCTTGTGTCTTTCGATTTTCTGGCGCATTCCCGATGCCTCGTAATCCATAAACGCGGGGATTATCTCCTCGGGCGTCATTCCGAATTCAATTCCCGCACAGAACGCCGCGAGCGCGTTTAAAATGTGATGCTCTCCCAAAACGGGGACCTCCGCGGGAAAACTGTAGTCTTTGTAATGTAGAGTGAATTTCTCGCCATTATTTTCATGAACGATATTATCAGCGTAAACATCGTTCTTGTTTTCAAATCCGTAACGCACCGTTTCTCTGTCAAGGCTTACGGTTTTCAGCATTTCGTCGTCTCCGTATATTATCAGCGGAGATTTTTTATCCATTCCGTCAAGAACTTCAAGCTTTGCTTTGAGAATATTCTCGCGGGTCTTAAGATTTTCGATATGACACCAGCCGATGTTTGTAATAACCGCGCAGTCGGGGTGCGTTGCCTTTGAAAGCTCGCTTATTTCGCCGAGGTCACTCATGCCCATTTCGATAACGCCTGCCTTAAAGCTGTCGTTAAGGCGGAAAAGCGTTTTCGGAAGTCCTATGTCGTTGTTGAAGTTCCCCTCGGTCTTAAGCGTGGTGAATTTCGCGGACAGCACAGCAAATATCATATCCTTTGTAGAGGTTTTTCCGACAGAGCCGGTGACCGCGCACAGCTTAGCCGTAAATTTATCGCGGTAATACCTCGCGAGCTTAAGCTGCGCAAGCCTCGAGTTTTCAACGTATATAACAGGCTTTTCAACATTTTCGGCTCTTTTTTCCGCGTCTGACATTGCCGCAGCGGCGCCGTTTTCAAACGCTTTTCCGATAAAATCATTTCCGTCGAAGTTTTCTCCCTTTACGGCGATAAAAAGCGCTCCGTTTTCTATTGTTCTCGTATCGGTCGAAACCGAGCTCACTTCCGCGTCGGGTCCGACAAGAACACCGTTTGTAGCTTGTGTAATTTCTTTCGCGGTAAACACTTTATCACCTGCTGTCTTTAAAAAAATTATCAACTATTTCCTTTTCGTCAAAGTGGAGGTACTCGTCCCCAATTGCCTGATAGTCCTCGTGACCTTTGCCGCAGAGAGCGACGATATCTCCCTTTTCGGCGATCTCAAGCGCGCGGATGACTGCTTTCCCGCGGTCGGTGTATTCCTCAAACAAAATGCCGTCGGGTATTCCCTTTACTACATCGTCAATAGTTTTCTGCGGGTCTTCGTGGCGCGGACTGTCAGTGGTAACAATAAGCAAGTCCGCGTATTTTGCCGCAGCTTTTCCCATGTCGGGACGCTTTCCCGCGTCGCGTTCTCCCGCAGCCCCGAACAGACAGACAAGGCGGTTTTTAGCGAGGGGTTTTAGCGTTGACAACAGCTTTTCAAGCCCGTCCTCCGTATGAGCGTAATCGCGGACAACCGTAAACTCGCCGCTGTAAAGCGTTTCAAGCCGTCCGCTCACGCCATTTATCCGCTCGAGCGCGGTTACGATTTCGTCGGTATAAAAACCGAGCAAGCCGCACATTACGATCGCGGTCAGCGCGTTTAACACGTTATATTCTCCAGTAAGCGCAAACCGCACGGGATAGCTTTTTTTCGCCTTTGCGTCGGTGAAGATAAACTCCGCCCTGTCGGGATATATCTTTACAAATTCGGTGTAGAAATCCGCTTTGCCTTTAAGCGAAAGAGTTTTTACGGGAACGCCGTTTTTCTTGCAATACTCGGCGGTTTTCCCGCCGTATTCGTCGTCGATATTTACCACCGCGTACTCGCAGTTATCGAACAGCATCAGCTTCGCCGCGAAGTAATTTTCCATCGTTTTGTGATAATCAAGGTGGTCGCGGGTGAGGTTTGTAAACGCGGCGACCTTAAAGCTGTTTTTCGCGAAGCGGTGCTGTACAAGAGCCTGACTCGAAGCCTCGACGAAGCAATACTCGGTGTTTTCCTTTACCATTTCCCCGAAAAGCGAATAAAGCTTTCGGGGCTCAGGGGTCGTGGGAGGACCGCTGTGAGAGTATTTCAGTCCGCTTCCTGTATCCGTGCCGAGCGTTCCTATAACGCCCGTTCTGTGACCCATTAAACGCGTAAGCTGAGCGCACAGACTCACAATCGTTGTTTTTCCGTTTGTTCCCGTAACAGCGCATATCTTAAGTCTTTTTTCGGGTCTGCCGTAAAATGCGGACAACAGCTCGGGATAGATCTCGCGCGTATCGGCTACGTTTATTTCACGGTCAATTCCGAGCTTATTCTGCGTGACGACCGCCGCCGCGCCAAGCTCAAGCGCCCTTTCGGCGGCAGAATGCCCGTCAAAGCTTTCGCCTTTTATGCATACAAAAACGAAGTCTTTTTCTATCTCCCGACTGTCCGAGGTAACTCCCGCGACTGTTTTCTCGCGCAATTCCCCGGGGATATGAGTAATCCCTTCAAAAAGCTCGCTTGCTCTCATTTCAACCATTCCGATCAATCTCCGCGGTCATTTACCATAAACGTAACTTCCACTACCGAGCCTTTATACGCTATAAGTCCCGGCTGGAGGTTCTGCTCGACAGCCACGGCGTTAGCGTTTTCAGCCGCGCCGCCCGATATCTTGATGTTAAAGCCCGCGTTTACTATTGCTTCGTTTGCCTTAGCCACGCTCATTCCGACAACATTCGGCACTTTTCCTGTTTCCGCCTTGGTGTCTCCGAAATACACCACGACAGTCGAGCCTTTGGGTATGCTTGTACCCGAAAGCGGTATTTGGGCGGTCGCTTTTTCGGTTCCGGTCTCGTTTCCGACAAAGCGCACCTTAAAGCCGTTTGAAACAATATAGCTCTCGGCGTTTATCGGTACGTTTCCGATGACATTCGGAACGACCGCGTCCATTTTCTCCTGCTCCTCGGCGGTATATGTCGGGTATATCCCCATGTGCTCAAGTCCCTCGTTGAATACCGAGGAAACGACAGGCGCCGTTACGGTCGAGCCGTAATATGCCGAACCTGTCGGCGTATCCGCCATGACGAGCATAACTATCTGCGGGTCGTTCATGGGAACTGCCGCCGCGAAGGTTGAAACATAGGTCATTTTCGCGCCCGCGGCTTTTCCGCCCGCGGCGTTGTACTCATCTATACGCTCGGCTGTTCCGGACTTTCCGCCTATCCTGTATCCGGGAATATAGGCGTTGCTTCCTCCGTTTTGCGTTACTATAGTTTCGAGTATCCCGCGCATCTGCGCCGAGGTCTCCTCGGATATGACCTGACGCTTGATCTGAGTTTCCTTTGATTCGATCACGTTTCCGTCGCTGTCGAGTATTTTATCCACAAGATGCGGAGTTACAAGATATCCGCCGTTTACTATCGCCGCAAAGGCGGTAACCATCTGTATGGGCGTTATCTTGTTACTCTGACCGAACGCCGAAACCGCGAGGTCTACGGGTCCCATGCTCGCGCGGCGCACATAAAGGCTCTGCGCCTCGGCGGGAAGGTCTATCCCCGTAGGCGCGGTAAAGCCGAACGCCTCGAAATAATCGCAGAATTTATCGCGCCCAAGCGCCTGACCTATTGCGATAAACGAGGGGTTGCAGGAGGCGGTTATCGCTCCCTGAAGCGTTACTGTTCCGTGTCCGCCCGCTTTCCAGCAGTTTATATCCTGTCCTGCTACGACAGCGGTACCTGTACATAAAAAGCTTGATTCTTTGCTTACGACCTCCTGATCGAGAGCCGAAGCGCAGGTTATCGTCTTGAAGACCGAGCCCGGATAATAGAGCTCGTTTACGCCCTTGTTCTTCCACTGCTGCTCGCGGAGAACGGCGTTAAGTGCGCTTATCTCCTCATCCGCAGCTCCCGAAGCGACAAGGTCGGCAAGCTGCTGTTTTTCATAGCTTCCCATTATCTCCGAAGGATTGTTCAGATCATACGAAGGAGTCGTAGCCATGGCGATTATGCCGCCCGTCTTGCAGTTCATCATAATCGCGCTGGCGCGGTTTATTACCTTATACTGAGATATGCACTGCTCGAGATATTTCTCGCAATAGTGCTGCATGACCTCGTCAAGCGTAAGCACAAGGCTGTATCCGTCGACCGAGGAGTGATAATCGTCCTCCGCGTACTGAACGCCCTGTCCTCTTCCGTCGGTGGTGTAGTATACCTTTCCGTCCGTTCCGCGGAGATATTTGTCATAGTACGCCTCAAGGCCGTATACGCCCACGCCGTCAAAATTCGTGAAGCCTATTACCGACGACGCAAGCGAGCCGTTGGGATAATAGCGCTTGCTTGACTCCTCTGTATAAACGCAGTCCGCTTTTATGCCGTTTTTGTCCATAAAGTCCTGTATCAGCATTACCTCGGGCTTTTCGACGTTGCGCTTTACGATGTAATACGCCTTGTCGTGGTTTTCGCACTCTTCGATTATCCTGTCGCGGTCTACGCCCTCTAAGATCTCTGTCAGCTTATCCGCGATAAGCTCGTCGAGTGTAACATATTTCTCAAGCGGTTCTTTGTCGGGACTGTTGTCGTTATTCCACCTCTCGAGTTTCTTCTGATACGATTTGTAGCGATCCTGCTCGGCAAGATAAACTGCCTTTGGCGCTAAGATGACGTTCCACACGGTAGAGCTCTGCGCCAGAACAGAGCCGTTCGCGTCGTAGATAGTCCCGCGGTTTGCCATGAGGGAAAGCTCGCGCGTCTGCTGCGAAGTGGCAAGCATCTTCCACTTGTCTCCCTCAAGCACGGTGTATTTCAGCAGATTATAGCCCACAAACGCCGCAAATCCGAAAACGCCGACCATGATGAGCAGCTGTCTGCCGCGGTATCCTAAGATCGGCTTTTTATCGACCTCTTCTCTATCCTTTCTGACCAGAAAATCCCAAAATCTCTTGGTAAGACGCTTAAAGCGCTCGCCAAAGGTAAGCGGCTCGCTTTTACGCGCGGTTTTGCTTACGGAAGCGTTCTGCTGCCGATTTCTGCCGTTCTGCGTATTCTGCCGGTTTTGCGCGCTCTGCGGCGGGATATTTTTGTTTTTATTGTTGTTTGAATTTATCACTAAGATCCACCTCTCAAAAAACCAAAAAAGCAAAGCCTATGTTTACTTACCTTCATTTCCGCGCTTGTTAAAAAGCGCGGGAGTAAGCAACGGTCAGCCTTGCTGTTTTCAGCCGACGGCATAGCTTGTCAACTCTATATTATGCCGTCAAAATCCAATGTATTCCAAAACTCCGTCCCACCATGATTTGACCGAGCCGATGAAACCGAGATCTTCCTCCCGGTCGATCTTAACAAGCCCTTCGGTGTTTACGCTTATGTATTTTTTCTGCGAAGGAGAAACCTTGGTCATTCCAAGCGTATCCTCGGCATATTTCTCAATATACGACGTGTTTACCATTGATTCGAGCTTGTTCTGCAAGATCGCGTTGTCATCAAGCACGTTTTGAAACTCAGCCTGCTGCTGCTCGTAAAGCCGCGAAATATCGTCAACCTTTGTGTTTGAATAATTGACCGCGCACATTGCCGCAAAAACCGTAATCGCCGCCATAGCCACCTTGAGTTTAGAGCCGCTTTTTGATACCGACGGCGCTTCTTTAAGCTTTATGGCAGGCTTTTGCGCGCTTTTTTCGCGTCTTTCTCTGTCTGATCTGTCAAAAAGCGACAAGTCGTACGCAAGATTTGTGTTGTTCTGATAACTCATCGGTATCTTCCCCTTTTAATCTCTTATTTTTTTAATCACCCTGAGTTTTGCGCTTCTGCTGCGCGGATTTTCTGAGATCTCGCGCTCGCCGGGAACTATGGGCTTTTTTGTAATAAGCTCTCCGCGCGGAAGCCTTCCGCATACGCACACGGGAAACTCGGGAGGGCAGGTACAGCCCGTACAAAAGTCTTTAAATCGGTTTTTTACTATCCTGTCTTCGAGAGAATGAAACGTTATCACTGACATTTTACCGCCCGTTTTAAGGCGCTCAAATCCCCCTTCGAGCGCCTCGCTGAGCGCGTTAAGCTCGTCGTTTACTTCAATTCTTACAGCCTGAAAGCTTTTTCTGCACGGATTTTTTTCACGCCTGTACGCCGCGGGAACACTGCTTTTAATTATCTCGGCAAGCTGTCCCGTTGTTTCTATCGGCGTTTTTTCCCGAAAACCGACGATCCCCATCGCGATCTTCTGCGCGAACTTTTCCTCTCCGTACTGGAACAATATTCTTTTTAACTCTTCAAATCCGTATTCGTTTACCACATCCCGCGCGGATAAACCCTCGCCGCTCATTCTCATATCAAGCGGCGCGTCGTTATGAAACGAAAACCCGCGCTGTGCGTCGTCAAGCTGATGCGATGACACGCCTAAATCAGCGATTATACCGTCAAGCTCTTTTACCCCCAGCTTGTCCAATTCCTCGCTTATCTTCCTGAAATTTGACCTAACAAAGGTCACGGGCAATCCTTTCAATCGCCTTTCGGCTGCTTCGATAGCCTCAGGGTCGGTATCGAAGCAAATAAGCCTTCCGCCCGTTTTCGGGTCTAATCTTTTCGCCAGCTCATAGCTGTGACCGCCGCCGCCCGTCGTAAGGTCGGCATAGACGCCGCTTTCTGCCCCAAAAGCGCCGTCTACTGTTTCTCTCAAAAGCACGGAAACGTGCGAGAATCCAATCCCCATTAAATTCCCAGAAGCTCCTGCACCTTGTCAAGATCCGCGGTGTCAAATTCATCCATATACGCTTCCCATTTGGCCTTTTGCCAGATCTCCGCACGGTCTGCCATACCTACCACGACGACCTCGCCTGTTATCTCCGCGTAATTTCTGAGCGCCAACGGAATAGCGATCCTGCCCTGCTTGTCCGGTTCTACCTCGCACGCGCTTCCGAAAATAAATCTCTGCACTGCCAGCGCGTTTTTCGAGGAATTTCCCTTTAACTTATCCCGCAGGGTCTCCCAGCTCTCGCTGGTGTAAACTGTCAGGCATTTTTCATTAATGCTTTTGGAGATATAGAAATGCTCGCCGAGCTCTTTTAACAGCTTTGCGGGAAAGTTCATGCGTCCCTTTGCGTCAAGAGTGTGCTCATACTGGCCGTACATTTCCATTCCCCCTTTCCAAAAGCCTTAATCCCCTTTGAAAACTGCCTTGTGTGCCGTTCTCCTCAAACGGCGTTTCCGTAGAAAAAAATCCCCCATTTTTGAGAAAAGTGATTTTCCAGTTGATTTATCAACCATTTTAGTAAATTTTTAACCACTTTTCCCCACAATCATATTATATCTTAAATTTTCCCGAATTGCAAGAGAATTTTTAATGTTTTTCGAAAAAGATGAGATAAACTTTTGTTCATATTTTTGTGCAGTTTTAACAAAAAACAATATTCAACTATGTAGAAAATCAATCAAAATTATCAACGTTTTTCGCAATATATAGGTTTCAATTGATTTTAAAAATCAATATGTTGCGTTTTTGATGATATTTTTCGACACTTTCAAACAAAAAAACCGACCCCGTTTTCGGGTCGGTTTTATTTTTAGGTCTCCGGCTGACTTCATTTAAAATCTGTGCTTTTTACAAAAAAGAATCTGAAAAACTCGCCTTTTACAAATTCAGCGACGGCAAATGTCTGAGTTTCTTCTGAATAATTTATCGAATACTCCCGTGAAAGGTTGGGGTCGCACCTGATCTCGTCAAGATCGACGCCGTTTTCTCTGAGCAGGCGCACGGCGTCTTCGGGAGTTTCGGCGATAACCGCGTCCTTCATTGTCAGAAGCAGATTGCACAGCATTACCTTTATCAGCTCGCTTATAATATCATCGGACGGCAGGACCTGCGTATCGCTTTGGGTTGAGAGATAGACGAGGAAAACACGCGGGTCTTCGGACTGCTCGTTTTTAACCGCTATCTGATACTCCCCGACGCGCCCTACGCACAACAGGTCGAGCTCGCCGATGTTCTCCGCCGAAAAGCGCATGACCGTCATAAGATTGGGGTGAAAAAACTTTACGCTTTTGCTCTGACGGTTTACGGGCAGATACGCGTATTTAAACAGAAAGTCCTTTAGCAAAAATGGCGGAACGATACCGCGCTCGCTTTCATTTGTCTCAAACTCTTCTCTTTCGAAACCGTCGGTCGTGTCGCCGTAAATTATTTTCAATACCGAAAACGGATTCATATTATACTGTACAGGCATTTTCTCACAGCCTTTCCTTAAAATCCTCGTAGCTGAAGCTTTTTACAAGCTCCGTCCCGCCGTTTTCTTTCAGCAGATATATCCACGGCAGCGCCATGCCGTTGAACGTGTTATTTTTGCACATTGAATATATCGCCATATCCTCAAACACCAGCCTGTCGCCCTCGCAAAGCTTGCTGTCAAACGAGTAGTCGCCGATGATATCACCCGCAAGGCAGGTATTTCCGCCGAGCCTGTAAGTAAACGGCTTCTCGCCTTTTGCTCCCGCGCCCCGAATGTTCGGGCGGTAGGGCATTTCAAGAACATCGGGCATATGACACGCCGCGGACGCGTCTGTTATGGCAATATCCATGCCGTTAGTGAACGTATCCAGTACCGTAGTCACAAGATAGCCCGCGTTAAGGGCTATTGCCTCGCCGGGTTCGAGATATACCTCAAAGCCGTAGGTATCATTTTTCCAGAACCTTATCGTTTCCACCAGCAGGTCAATGTCATAATCGGGGCGCGTGATGTGATGCCCGCCGCCCATATTCAGCCATCTTATCCTGCCGAGGTATTTTCCGAACTTTTTCACGACCTCCGCCATGGTTTCGGCAAGCGCGTCGGCGTTCTGCTCGCAGAGCGTATGGAAATGCAGACCCTCCACGCCTTCGGGCAGGTCGGGAAAATTCGCAAGCGTCGTACCAAGTCTTGAATACTCTCCGCACGGATCGTAAATCGCGTGCTCCTGTGTCGAATGCTCAGGGTTTATCCTGATACCGCAGGACGCGTTTTTCGCTCTGTCCTTGAATTTCTCGAACTGACGGATATTGTTGAAGCTGATGTGGCCGCATATTTTCGCGATCTCGTCAAATTCTTCATCAAGATATGCGGGAGAAAACACATGATTTTCGCGCCCGAAGGGCTTTGCCATTTCCTCAAAGCCAAGCCGGGCCTCATACAGTCCGCTCGCAGTACATCCGTCGAGATACTCCGCAATAAGCGGATAAGTCTGAAAAACCGAATACGCCTTTTGCGCAAGGAGAATTTTACAGCCCGAGCGCTCTTTTACGCTCTTAAGTATCTCAAGGTTTTCCTTCAGCCGTTTTTCGTCAATGACATAGCACGGGGTCCTGACTTTGTTTATCCAACTTTCCTGCATCTCAATCAACCAGCACGGGGTCGCGGTCTTCCTCCCACGGAAGCCCCCACTTGTTAAGAGCGTCCATAAACGGATCGGGATCGAGCTGTTCGACATTCCACACGCCCGGCTTTTTCCATTTTCCCGAAAGCACCATTGCCGCGCCTATCATCGCGGGAACGCCCGTGGTGTAGCTTATCGCCTGTGAGCCGACCTCCTTGTAGCACTCCTGGTGGTCGCATATATTATAAAGATAGTAGTTTTTGTCCTTGCCGTCCTTTTTGCCGCGGAAAATACAGCCGATGTTCGTCTTTCCGACTGTTCTCGGTCCAAGCGACGCGGGGTCTGGCAGGACTGCCTTCAAAAACTGGAGCGGGATTATTTCTTTCCCCTCGTACATTATAGGCTCTATGCTCGTCATGCCGACATTTTCAAGGCACTTTAAATGCGTAAGATAGCTCTGACCAAAGGTCATGAAAAAGCGTATTCTTTTGATCCCCTTGATGTTCAGCGCAAGGCTCTCCAACTCCTCGTGGTGGAGCAGGTACATATCCTTTTCGCCCACGCCCTTGAAGTTATAT
>JAFLUG010000025.1:0-20292 GCA_022508885.1 Oscillospiraceae bacterium
GGGAAAACCTTTCTGTAGAAAGGTTTTCCCCCAAACCCCTTTTCCAAAGACTTTTTGTACGCCCGCCTTTTTATCCGACAGCCGAGATAGTATAGGTAAACGTCTTTTCCTCGCCTGACTTGGCTATAACAACTCCCATTTTCTCAGCGAAAACTCCCGAGCCGTTGTCATAGTCCTGAGAGCCGCACCACGGCTCTATGCAAAGAAACGGCGCGTTTTTAGCCTGCCACAGTCCAAGTCCCGTAAAGTCGGGGAAATCAACGCGAAGTCCCTTTTTCTCCTTGTTTAAAAGCGTGACCGAGTGGGACGCGGGATGCTCCATATGCAAAACGTCGTTCATAAACATGTCGTGATCAAGCGGCATGACCTTACTGTTTTCGATTATCGTGCGGCGGTTATCCGGCTCATAAACGCCGGTCGAGGTGTTGTAGTTCGGGATATTCGCGGTTTCTTCCTTCTCAAACTCGAGGTAATAATCCGTAAACTCTCCGTCACAGGCAAACGCGGGATGCGCTCCTATGCAGAACGGCATATCATCCTTGCCGTTGTTCTTAACGCGCTGCGTTATCTTGATACCGTCAGCGGTAAGCGTATATTCGATCTCAAACTTAAAGTCAAACGGATAAACGGACTTTGTAGTCTCGTTCGGCAAAAGCGAAAGAGTAACCGAATTGTCGCTCTCTTTTTCCTTTGTCATCAGAAAATCACGCGCGAAGCCATGCTTAGGAATACGAAATTCCTCTTTGCCGATAAGCGTTTTCTTGTTTTTAAGCGTTCCTATCATCGGAAACAGCAGGGGAGAAGTGTTCGCCCAGAACTTGGGGTCAGCGTTCCACATAAGCTCTCTGCCGTTTACAACAAGCGATTTCAGCTCAGCGCCCTTTTGGTTGATCTTTGCCGAGCAATTTCCGGATTTAAGAATAATTTCCATAAAAACCTCCTGTATTTTCTAAAACTTTCCAATACAATTATACAACATTCCAGCGTAAAAATCAAGTAAATTTCGGTGTTTTGTCAGAATGTTTTTTTATCCAGGCTCTCAGTATCAGGAAAAGAAATACCATTATCGCTATAAAAATAACGATTTTCAGGATAATTGTAAAGATATCGTTTTCGCGTATGCCAAGCGCGTAGATATGCCCCTTTGCGTCGCGGAAATACATGACTCCGCTGTCAGAAACGGAGATCTTTCCGTTTGTAAAATCATTTATCTTTACTATTTCCGAAAGCGTAAGCACGTCGTCATTGTCAAGCACTGAGTACAAATACCATTTCCCCTCGGAAACCACGGGCGCTGCGACATACGCGCGAAAGCCGCTTCCGGTGGTTATTACGGGGGCACAGCCGTTTTTCAGCTCGGGATAAGCTTTTATAACGTCCATATTCAGCGCGTCAACGGCATAAAATCCGTTTGTAGAAGAAACGAAAAGCTTGTTCTCCTTTTCAGCGGGCGCGGAAAGCTCTCCGCCTATTTCGAGGGACATAAGCGAGCCTTCTTCTGCGCTTCCGTCAGCTTCGAGACGTACCTTATACAGCGTTCCGCTTTCCGCCGTCATAAATACGGCGTATTCTCCCGCGTAAACGTTGGTTATTGCTGTGCCTATTTCGTTTTCTTTAAAATCTTCGCCGGTCTTGGAATGACAGATGAGCTTGTTTCCCGAAGCGAAAACAATATATTCTCCGAACAGCCCGGCTGAGGTTACGGCACTTTCGCTTTTGTACTCCCAAACCGTTTCGAGATCTTTCTCCGCGTCGGCGCAGATAAACGAGTATTCGTCATTGTTTCTCACGCCGAAATAAATCAGTCCGTCGATCGCCGCGATATCGGTCGTTATCT
The DNA here is from genome assembly GCA_022508885.1 of Oscillospiraceae bacterium. Taxonomy (GTDB): domain Bacteria; phylum Bacillota; class Clostridia; order Oscillospirales; family Ruminococcaceae; genus CAG-115. The sequence goes on from JAFLUG010000025.1 coordinate 1,838, forward strand.
CCCCGAACTGCCTCGAGCATTTTACGCTCATGCTTTCAAGCTCAACGGCAAAAACCGATGTTCTCGCGGGCTGAAACAAAACGCCTTTTGTAACCGCTCCGCCAAAATTTTCGGAAACCTTTTCCGAAAGCTCGGCGGAAATAAGCGTTTCTCCGGTATTCCCGTCAATTTTATCTATTTTGTTTCCCGCAGGCGAAAGAAGGAATTCCTTGTACGCCAGCGGCACACCCGCTGTCTCGGCTTGACCCGTGCTGAAGCGTATCTCTACATAGCTCTTGTCGTATGGAGTACCCGCGTTTATAACGGTACTTTCGTCCTTAAAGCCCGCGCTTTCCGCGAAAGCGCTTGTGCAAAATGTCACTGTGAACAATACGGTAATAATTAAACTAACAATTTTTTTCAAATCTTTACAGCCTCTCCGTTTGAAAATGAATAAAGGTATATTTCCTTTACGGGCTTTCCGAAAAGCTTCGGACAAACAGCCGCGTAAATCTTTACCTGAAGCGAATAGTTTTCCTTTTCCTTTTCGAGATTTTCCTTCGTGTCAGATTTATAATCTACTATCACGATCCCGTCGCTTTCCTCAAACAGCATGTCTATCTGACCCTGTATCGCGGCGTTTTCACCTATATCCGAAACTCCGATGTCTTCGCCCGAAAGCTCCGCGTAAAACGAAAACTCCCGCTCTATTCTTCCGCTTTCAAGCATTCTTTGCCCAAGCTCTCCGGAAAAGAACCTCGCTATCCTGTCGCTTTTTACCAGATGTTCTTCCTCGTCGCTTATCCTGCCAAGAACGCGAAGCTCTTCTACAGCCTTTGCCGCCGCTGCTTCCGGGTCATCGGCATTTCGCATTTTATCAAGCGGGATATGCTCCATAGTATGATGATAGGCGTTTCCGACGTCGGTGCCTTTTATTTTTGAAGATGCCGCGAAGGACGGCTTTGTAAGCACAAACGGCATTACGTCGTTTCTGTGAGCTATCTCCGTTACGGAATACTTCGCCCGCATAAATGTTTCGGCTTCGTTCCGGTATTTTTTCTCAACAATTTCCTTAAGCATTCCCGCCGTGATATCATCTTCACTGTCAGCCCGGCTGTTTTCATAAACGTCAGCCTCCGATTCTGCCTTTTCGATATATTCCATGTGTGAAGAATTATCATCGCTGTCGCTTATCATTTTAGTTTTGTAGTTTTTCTCAATGAGTTTCCGCCACACCCATTTAAACGGTGTCGAGCCGACGTAAAACTCGGAGCTTAATTCGGGAACTTCCTCCTCATTTGAGAATTTTCCGACCATTATAAGCTTTTCCTGTGCCCGGGTCATAGCCACATATAAAAGTCTCAGTTCTTCGCCTATTGGCTTACGGCGGTTTACAAGCTCAATAGCGTTGTGTGCGAACGTATTCGCCTGATAGCGCGCCTCACGGTCTACAAAGCTTATTGAAAAGAAATAATCGTGGTTCATCAGAAAATTGCCCGAATAGTCGCTCGCGTTAATGGTTGTCTGAAGCTCGGCAAGAATGCATATCGGAATTTCAAGTCCCTTGCTTGCGTGAAAGGTCATTATTCTTACGGCGTTTTCCGCGTCCTCGGGTGCGGCCGCCTCTTCAATCGCGCCGCGCTTGTTTTCTTCTATCTGCTTTAAATATCTCAGGAAATCGCAAAGCGTCCCGCCGTCGCGCGAAACAAACTCCTCGACGAGATTTTCAAACCTGTGCAGATTCGCCGCGCGCCTGCGGCTTTCATCCAGCGCGCACACAACCGCGTAAATGTCCGTATCCGCGCAGACCTTTCTTATCAGATCAACTATTGAGTTGTTTGACATAAACCTGCGGAAGCTTTTGATATCATTATAAGCCGCAATAGCCTTCTGATTTATTGTTCTTGAAAATCCCATGTCCATAAGGGCTTTTTCACACTTTTCGGCTTTTTGCTTCGCTTCGGACTGCCCGTAGTCTCCGCGCTCGCCGTAATTCAACACGCAGAATTTCAGACACTCGTACAAAGCATAGTCTTTAAGACCGTGTGAAATATCTTCCGCGTCGCTGATCACCTCATCGGGAAAACCTAAAACACCGAGTCTGAGTTTCGCGATCTCATCAGCGTTAAAACGATACAGCGGCGACATAAGAACATACAGGAGTTCTTTGTCATTAAGCGGGTTGTCTATTACTCTCAGATAATTTACCAGCATAGCCGCTTCTTCGGAATCAAGTATGTTTTTCCCTCCCGGAGAAACCGACGGGATACCGTATTTAAGAAGCGCGTTTTTGTAATCGTTTATCTTTCCCTTGTTTCTGAGAAGGATCGCAAAGTCCGAGCCGCTCGGTCTGCAAAGCTCCCCGTTTTTGACGATTTTAAAGTTCTCATCGTTCATCAGCTCATAGATACGCCTTGCGGCAAAATCCTCCTGAAGCAGTTCCTTTGCGTTTACCGCGCATATCTCGGTTTTATACACAGAGTTATCACCGTTATCGGGATGATTCGCACCCCGCACAAGCTTTGTGTTTTCGTTATAATCAACTCCGCCGTATTTTTCGGTCATAAGACCCGTAAAGGCGTCGTTTACCGTGTCAATGATCTGCTGTCTGCTGCGGAAGTTCATTGTAAGCGGAAGGGGACTGAACCCTCTCTCGCGCCTGCATAGTCCTGCCATTATCTCGGGATTTCCTCCGCGAAACGCGTAGATAGACTGCTTGATATCCCCGACATAAAACTGCCGTTCTTTTCCGATAAGCCTGAATATCTCAGCCTGAACGTCGTTGCAGTCCTGAAATTCGTCTACAATAACGCACGAAAACCGCATTGACAAATGTTCTCTGAACTCCTCGTCATCTCTCAGCTTTTCCAACAGCAGCAGCTCGCAGTCCGAAAAGTCGATATATCCCTGAGCTCGCTTTATTTCCACGAAATATCCGCGGTATATCCTTAAAAGCTTTACAAACGCCTCTATTACAGTGCGGTTGTGTACGAGGTTCAGTTCTTCCTCCGACCTTGAAACGCTGTGTTTCGCGATGTCGTCAATAATTTTCTGTACCGCGTTTTTGTTCCTTACAAAAGCCTGCTTTACGGAATTTTTCGGGTCGGCTCTGTCGATTTCCAAAAGACCGCGCTGCGCACGCTCCGTAACCGCTTCGAGAGTAACCAAAGAGGGGGAATCAAGAAATCCTTTCATAAGCTTTATAAGCTCCGAGGTCCCATCCAAAAACTCCTCCATCGAGTCTCTTACTCTCAGCTTTTTTTCCTTGTCACCTTGTTCCTTTTTGGTTTTCCCGGGCAGCTCGTCGCAGTAGCCGCAGTATTCATCAAAGCACGTTTCAAGGACGTTTTCATAGTGTACGGTCTTCTCATACTGATCGCTGATGTATTCGATGTATACAGGCAGATAAGTCTTTTCAAGCGCTTCGACGCTTTCATAACAGTCTATAGTATCATTAAGCCATTTTTCGCTGTCCGCGTATGAGCTTAATGTATTCGTCGCCGAGATTACGCGGTCAAAAAGAGCGTCGTCGTTTTCAAAGTTAAACGAGTAAAACAGAAGCTCTCTTTCCTTGCTGTCAAAAATATCGTCGGCGTAGAAATCCCGTTTTGTAAGATTTATCGCCGTCCACTGAAGCGACGCGGTTTTAGTTTCGTCCGCTATGGTAATGTTTACGGGAAGATCAAATTTTTCGATATTGTCCTTTATTATACCGAGACAAAACGAGTTTATAGTGGAGATAGAAGCGCTTCTCAGTCTTACCGCCTGTTCCGCCAGAAATTCACGTTCGCTTGAGTTTTCAAGCTTTTCAATGCGCTCGGATAAAGCCGTATTCAGCTTTTCTCTTAGATGACGCGTGGCGTTTACCGTAAAGGTGATAATTACGAGAGAATCGGCCATTACGGGGTTTTCAACGTCCGAGATGAGTCTCAGCACACGTTCTACAAGCATTGTTGTTTTTCCGGTGCCTGCCGCCGCCGACACGACTGTCGGCAGGCTTATTTCAGCCGAAATCGCCTTTTCCTGTTCGGGCGTCGGCTTGTTTATATCTGCGGCGGCTATATTTTCGCTCATTGTTCTGTCCTTTCCTTAATTGCGCTGTCTTTTGGAATTTCCGCATATACCGTAAAAATTACAGTAATCACATGGGTTGTGCTCCGCCTTACTGTTGCCTGCTGAGTCCTTGTAAATAAGCGGCTCGGCGCTCACATCTCCGCTGTATAACATTGAAAGCTTTTCTCTTACAGTGTTTACACATTCCTTGCTGAGCTCTTTGAACTCCTCCGGAGTGGCCGCGTTTTCACTGTTGAGCGCAAATGACTTGTTAATATCCTCGATGATCTTCTGCCTGAGCATCTCATTCTCTGCGGTTATGCCTGATGCTATTTTTTCCGAAACGTTTTTCAGGTTGTTTTCAATAAACTCGTCGTTTATGTACAGACCGTTCGGGCGCAGTTTGGTTTCAAGCAGGTAAAGCGCCTCCTCGCGGTTTTTTGCCGCGCCCGCGTTTTTCGAGGGAATATAGCTTATCTCTCCGGGCAGCACTTCGATCGTTTTGTTTTCCGAGTTTGCCGCGCAAAGCGCGGTGAGATACAAAAGCATCTGAATATTCGCGCCTTTTTTTGCGTTTTCTTTGTCAAAAACCTTAGCGCTTGTTTTATAGTCTATAACTCTGAGGTAAAGCCGCGGATGTGCGTCCTTTTCGGCGTACATAACGTCGAGCCTGTCCAATTTTCCGCCGACAAATATCTCGGTTTCATCCGTAAGTTTAATTGAGAGCGGCCTTGACAAAAGCTCATACTTTCGAGGCTCCCGGTTCTTTTTCGACAATGCAGAATCGTTCTCTGCCGGCAGATTTCCGTTGAATTCCCCGACATTGAGAAGAATCTCGTTTTTACTTTCCCCTGAGATGTTAAGCTCGAAAAACTGCGGTTGATATGACTTTACTGAAAGCTCGGTCTGCATTGTAACAAGCAGGTCGGCCGCGGAAGAGGCGATATTCTTAAACAAAAAAACCGTGCGCCTGTCGTCCTCGAGATCTCCGTTTGTGTATATTCTGAGATATTCGGTAAGATATCTGCCCGCCAGCTCTGTAAAGTCCACGCGTTTTAGTTGAAAAAAAACGTCGGGCTTATCCCTGTACTGCGTAAAGATCCGCTGCATTACATAGTGAAGGGCGTTTCCGCGGTTTGAGCCGTTAAATTCGCGCTTGGTTATTTCGCGTATGCCGAGCTCTCCCGTGCAGAAATACGAAAACGGACAGCTTATAAGCTTTTCGACCCTTGTGGCTCCTATAGAAAACCTGTTGTCATATCTTTCGTGCGAGAGTTTAAACAGCTGCTTCGCGGAATTTTCGGACAGCTTGTGAGCAGACAGGCTTTCTTGTTTTTCAAGCTCCCGTCTGCCGCGTATCTCATCAAGCTTACGCACAAAATCAGCGTTATTGGTTTCAAGATATCCGCGCATGGCGCGGGCAAGCGGGGCAGAGCTGTCAAGGCTCATCGAATAGCGCTGTTTTACCGCCTTTGCCGAGCGGCAGTAAAACACGTCGCTAAGCTCATCAGTCCTTATTATTTTTATATTTGGAAACACGCGCTTTATGTCTGAAAAGACAGTCGAGCGGGAAAGCTTGTTTCCTGACGCGTCGTATTCGGGACAGCTTATGCTTAAAAACTCCGTCGGAAGCGAAACCGCTCTGTACGCTCTGTAAAGCGACAGGCTGTACTGCTCCTTAAAGTCCTTGAGGGACTGCGCTCGGAAATCGTCAGCGTCGGTATTCTTGCGTATAAGGCTTGTTACGATCTCCGATTCGTACTCCGAAAAAATGCCCATTCCGCTTGCGGCGGCGGGGAAGCTGTCATAGGAAGCGCCGACTATAAATACCGCCTTTACGCCGTCCGCGCGCGTTCTGTCAATATCTCCGACCAGAACACAGTCGCGGTATTGAGGAGGTTTCGCGAGAGTAGTGTTCGCGCAGATCTCCGTAAATAGCCCGCAGTATTCCTCAAGCGGGATATTCTCTCCCGAAAGCTCGCTTTCCAGAACTTCAATAATTTCAACCAGCGAGCTCCATATCTGTCGGTTTACCCTGACCGCTTCCTCGTCAAATGTGCTGTCGTTTCCGTAACACCTCGTCAGAAGCGCCCTTTCTATGCCGATTTTATTTGCGGCGAAATCGTACAAAAGCTGTGTTATTTGTGCTCCGTCCTTGTTTTTTAGCTCGTCTCTGAGAGTTATTATCGGCTCGGCGACAGCTTTTCTGATTTTTTCGGCTTCAATTCGGTTTGGATCATTTTCGCTCCCGAATTTAAATTCACTTTTCAGATGCTTGGCAGACAGATTCCATTCGAAAATATAGCTTTCAAAAACGTCAATATCCTTGTTTGAGATAGCCGTAACTCCCGTATTATCAGCATTAGGCTTGCCGTAAAAACCGGTTTTGAGACAGCTTAAAACATTGTCCGCCGTAAAATTCCTCAAAGCGTTTAAAAGCGAGGTGAAAAAGCTTACGATCGGCTGATATAATATCGGCTCGGGAATATCGAGAAAGAACGGTATCTCATACCTTTCAAACGCGTCGCGCACATATTTCCCGTATCCCGCGTCCGCGCACAACACAGCCGTTTCACGGTAAAGCATGCCCTTGTCAAGACAAAGCTGTTTTATTTTCGCGGCTGTATAGTCAGCTTCCTCGTAAACGTCGCGGGCGCTTACAAGCTCGCAAAAGCCGTCGGGGCCGTCTTCGCTCCTTGCGTTTGAAAATATCTTTTCCGAAAGCTCGCCGAGCGTATCGCAAAGCCTTTTCCCAATATTCTGATTTACAATTTCCGTCTCGATATTTTCCTTTTCCGCAAAGCCGATTATCCTGTCGCGCTGCGCGAAAATACGTCCGAAAACATTTTCGCGCGGCTCGTCCTTTGTATCAAGAACAAACGCGAATACAACGTCCTTTGCTTTTGCCGTCATTCTGCTGATAAATTCCATCTGACTGCCCGTAAAGTCGTTAAAGCAGTCCACAAAAACAAAAGCGTTTTCAAAGAAGCAGTTGTCCTGTTTTGAAATAAGTTCCGAGGCTTTTTTTATGTAATCGAGACTGTCGGCGTATTTTGACAGCAGGCTGTCATAGCTCGCATAAATTTTTCCGACGTCAGAAAGTTTTTTCAAAAGCGGATTTATGCCGTTTTTATCACTCTCGGCAAAAAAAAGACCGCTGTCTTCTCCAAGGTCTGCCGCTGAAAGACCCGCGGTTTTAAGAGCGTTTATCGTGTCTGTCATTCTCCCGCAAAATCCCGTTTTGTCCGCCGCGCCCCTCAGGACCGAAAGCGTATTTTTCTGCTCTCGTACAGCCTTGTTCATAATAACGCTTTTTACAACATCGTCCGCCGCGGGCATATTTTCTCCCGCGCTTGATAAAATTTCCCTTGAAAGTGAGGAAAACGTAGTGACCTTGATCTTGGAAAGCCCTGTCAGAAGTCCTTTTTTGTCAAGATCGGCATAAACCGTCTTTTCGGTTTCAAACTCGAATTGGTCCGGTACGATAAGAAAGATTTTTTCCGCATTTTCTGAGAGAGCGTCACACAGCATATCGCGCATTTTTCCCGATACGTCAAAGCGCGCGTTTCCCTCGATAAATTTTATCATAGCTCCTCCAATTCGTACAGATATCCTCGTCCTTTTTTGCCGATTTGTTTTACTATTCCGGCCTCTCTCAGAACCTCGAGCCTCAGCGAGCTTTTCGCGTCGCCCGCGATGTTCAGAAATTCCTTTTTGGTAAAGCCGTCTTTAAAGCCTTCCGCAATTGCCGCCGGAACAAGCCGCCCGTAATCTGACCTTGAACCTAAAATAATTTCGTCAATAATTGCAATAGGTACCTTTTCTATAACGCATTTTTTCCGTTCCCTTTTGTTTCTTAAATCAGGCAGCTTTTCTCCCGAAAAATAAACATGTTTTTCTGTTTTCAGCCCTACAATGATCACCGTAAGATTTTCGTCCTTTAAAAACCTCCTTATCGAGTAAATTTCCTCAAACGCCGAAAGCAGCGTTCCGTTTTTTCTCACGGGAGATTCGCTTACGATTTCTCCGCTTTCCGAATTTATAAACAGCGTTTTTGTTTCGCGTATCAGCGGGTAAACAACGTTTACTCTCGCGTGCGGCAGAAATGCTTTGAGCTTTTCATTCAGCCTGTATAACTGCTTTGACTGTATCTCAAAAATACCGTTTTCCGAAACCGCGTCCGCGAAATAATTCCCGATCTTAATTTCCTGCTCGTCCGAAAATGGCGCGTAATAGTTTTTCAGCGCCGCGTGTATCAGCTTTTCGTTTTGTGTTCCCACAGAGCCGTGCGCGCCTTTCACACGGTTAAACGCCGCGTCTACAGCCCTTTCAAACCGTCTGTCCCTTTCGGAAAGCTCGCTCTCGCGCCGGTCGATAAACCGCGCAACACCGTCGCGGTCGTTGCTTTCAATAACGATGTCCGCCGCGTTTTTCAGCTTGTCGCAGGCGTTTTCTACCGCAACTCCGACGTCAGCGATTCTCAGCATCGCCAAATCGTTGAAATTATCTCCGAAGCAGACGAGTTCAGTTGATTTAAGCAGCTTTTTCAGCTGTAAGACCGCCTTTTCTTTTCCGGCGTTTTTGCTGTATATCTCATACCAGACCATATCGTCATAGGTGTCCGCCTGAACATTATGCGAAAATCCGTTTTCCTCGCAAAAAACCGCGTCGCATTTTTCGGTATCCGCGACATCGAATAAGGTCATATAAAACACGTTTCCCTCAAAAAGCTCCTTATAGTCAGAAACCGCCCTGAGCCGCTTATCGTTCGCTCTTGAGCTGACATAAGCCTCAACCTCACTGATCCTGCTTTCAAGATATGAAACGCGCTCTTTCCCGTCGATGTACGAGTAAACAATAGGCGCAAGACCATTTTCGAAAATGAATTTTTGGGCAGTCCTAAGGGATTTTTTGCTGAAAACGTTCTCGATTATATGCTCTCCGTTTTTCGGGTCGACCACAAAAACCCCGTTGAAGGTAACAGCGGGGAAGTTAAAATTAAGTGAATCAACAAGCGGATAAGCGCTCGAAAAAGAGCGCGCCGTGGCGTAGGTAAAGCAAACTCCGCTTTCAATAAGCCTGTTAAGCGTGTTTTTTGAGTAGCCGGACAGCGACTTGTCGCTTTTAAGCAGTGTTCCGTCGAGGTCCGTAACATAAAGTGTCATCTTAAGTCACCGAAAATATCGATAGTATTAACCTTTCAGACTGCACGGAGGCCCTCAGATGTCAGAAAGCCTTGCTGAGGACAGCCTTTGTGGCCGCCACGGTAAGGCTGACGAAGCAGATGAGGGCTTATCGACAGTCTGTCAAAAATCCTTGCAGCCGTCGACGACAAATCTGTGCGAAAGCATATATTCCCTCAGCTTGTCCGCGGCAGGCATGTAAAGTCCCTCGTGCTGTATCGCCATACACCCGCAGGCGTTTGCCCTGACAACAGCTTCTCCGAGCGGCAGTTCTTCGATGATCCCGCTTGTAAGTCCCGCCGCAAACGCGTCGCCCGCTCCCGTTGTATCAACCACCCTGTCCGCGCGGAAGGTCGGCGCGCTTCCGCATTCTACGCGGCTTTTGTAAAACGCGCCCTGCTTGTCCAGCGTAACCACGACCTTGTTTGCTCCGAGCGACAGATAATGCTCCGCGATTTTCTCCGCGTCAGAAAGTCCGCAAAGCTTCTGAGCGTCTTCAATGGACGTAAGGAAAACACTCGCGCCTCGTGCGGCTTCGTTTATCCTGTCCGAAAACTCGCTGTGATTGCTCGTTGCGAGTATCAGCGGGATCTGAAGGCTATCACACTTTTCGCGCAGCTCCTTTAAAAGCCCGAAACCGAGTTCGCTTACCGCAAAATCTCCCGTGACAAATACCGCGCTTATGCCGCTGACGTTTAAATCAAACTGCTTTTCGTCAGTAAAAAGCATTTCGCCGTCAATTCCGTTTTCCGTGAAAAAAACGCGTATCGTTTCTATGTCCTCTTGTTTTATTTTCGCACATACAGCCGCGCTGATGCCGAGCTTTACCAACCCCGCCGCAACATACGCCGCACAGTCCGAAATATTCCCGCCATCAGCAGAAATTGCCCCAAAGAGTAAAACTTTCCGCATAAATTACCACCCGCATTATTCAAAATGTCCGAATGTTTCCATCCTCATATGCAAATCCCACATATCCGCTGTTCTGAAGCCTGTCCAGAAATGCTTTCATCTTCTTTGGCTTTCTGAACAGCGCCGTGTCGTATTCTTCTCTCAGCTCCTCGGCCTTTTTGTATGCCTCGGTAAAGCTGTCCTCGTACAGAACCGCGATCTTCTTTCGTTTGCCCGCGGCCTTTTTCATATCGCACAGTATGCTGAAAATACGCTCAAAGCCTATTGAAAATCCGCAGGCGGGGATATCCTCGCCCAAAAACTTTCCTATCAGTTTGTCATAGCGTCCGCCTCCCGCGATAGAGCTGCCGAATTTTTCGCTCCTGATTTCAAAAACCGTTCCCGTGTAATAACCCTGACCGCGCACAAGCGACGCGTCGAAAACGATCTTATATCTGCCGTTTGCAATAGCCTCGCTTTGTTCGATTATCCGCGCGAGCCGTGAGATATCTTCATCTCCGACTATCCCGCGCATTTTATCAATGTCAAGCGGAAGCCTCTGCAAGATCCCCTCAAACTTATCAACAGCAGAATTGTCAAAGCCCTTTTCTCTGAGCTCCGCGACAACTCCCTCCGCGCCTATCTTGTCCAGCTTGTCAAAGCTTACGCAGACCGAAGCGAGGATATCCTCGCCAAAGCCGCAGCTTCTGAGCATGGCGTTAAGCACCTGCCTGTCGTTTACTCTTACGGTAAATTCGCCTATCTCAAGCGCCTCGAGCGCATTTGCGGTGACTGCGATAAGCTCTGTCTCGCATTCGGGTTCCGGATCGCCGATAACGTCGATATCGCACTGCATAAACTCGCGCAGTCTGCCTTTCTGCGGATTTTCCGCCCGGTATACCTTGTCTATCTGAACCGCCTTAAACGGAAAGGAAAGACTCTGCCTGTTCGCCGCAAAATACCTTGTAAGCGGAAGAGTAAGGTCATATCTCAGTCCTAAATCGCAAAGCTCACCGCCTGTTTCAAGGGATCTTGCAAGCTTTTCTCCGCGCTTTAATATCTTGAAAATAAGGTTGAGGTTATCTCCGCCGTCGCTTTTGTCAAGGTTTTCCGCGTCTTCAACAGCCGGCGTCATAACTCTCGAAAAGCCGTTTTTCCTGTAAACCTCAAAAATTTTATTCTGCATTTCCTCGCGAAGCTCCGCCTCTTCGGGCAGATAATCCCGCATTCCCTTTACGCATTTTATTTTCATAAAAACTCCTTATCAGAATAATAAAATTATCCTATTAAATTATAAGTAAATTATACCATTTTACATCGTTTTTGTCAACAATTTTCCTTATGGCCCGAAAATTAAAATGCTGTTCATTTTTTTAACAATGAGGAATTATTTCCCGAAAAATGGTTTATATTACTAATTGTAATAAAAATGTACAAATCTTTCACAAATAGGTTGATAATCCCTAAATTTGTATTGACAAGCAAAAAAATTCCTGTATAATGATTATAAGGAAACTTATATACAGTCCTGACAGCGTATTTGTTTTAGGATAATAATAGGAGAGGGGTGATTAAATGAAAGCGTCTAACAATAATTTTATTTCCCACAACGGCAGCAGGTTCGTCGAGAGCTTGAACGAGGTAAGCTTCCTTTACGGAGAACTTGTATGCAGGGATATGGATAAGATAGGAATGCGTTACTCATACCGCCACATACTTAAACCGCTTATGGAAAATAAAACGCTCACACAGCTCGAGCTTGTGAAGCTTACGGGGCAGAAAGCTCCAACCGTAAGTATAACCCTTCGCAATATGGAAAACGACGGCATTGTCCGCCGCGAGAAAAACAGTACGGACCGCCGCGAAACTCACGTTTGCATTACAGACAAGGGTAAAAAGATGTACAAAAAGGTTATAGGCTCGCTCGAGAAAGCCGACAAGACCATATTGAACGGCATTTCGGAAAGTGAGCTCGAGGCGCTGATAAATGTACTCGAGAAAATGAGATCAAATCTTGACGTTGCTGTCAAATAATTATTTGTCATAATTGCATAAGAAAGTCGGCTGTAATGTTACAGCCGACTTTTTGCGTTTTGTTTCAGTCCCTTTCAAGCGCCGTGATTCCCGAGCGAACCATTTTGACTATCCCGAAAGGCTTTAAGAGGTCGATAAAGCTGTCTATTTTCGCGGATTCTCCCGTAAGCTCCAGCATTATGCTGTCCGTTGCCACGTCAACGGGCTTTGCGCGGTAGAGGTTTGCTATCTCGATAATTTTATGCCTGTCCTCTGCTGATCTTCCCGCGCGGATAAGGATATGCTCGCGCGTTACAGCGTCGTTTAATATTTTGACCTCGCGGATATCATACAGCTTCATAAGCTGATTTTTTATCTGCGTAATTACCCTCAGATCTCCCGCGACAACTATCGTAAGCCTTGAGATGGTGTTATCCTCGGTTTCTGCCGCGTTTATGCTCTTTATGCTGTAGCAGCGGCGGCTGAACAGACCGGCTACTCGTAAAAGCACGCCGTTGTTGTTGTTTACCTTGACCGAAAGAACGTATTCCTGTTCCATATTACGCCTCCAAATCTATCTCTGTTATGGGGTTTACAACAGGCTTTCCCGCGGGGATCATCGGCAGAACGTTTATATCCTTGTCGATCTTGACTTCCACCATAACCGGCGCAGTTTTGGATATCTCAAGCGCCTGCTTTAAAACCGGCTCGATGTCCTCATTTTTGGCAATGACAAAAGCCTTTATCCCAAAAGCCTCGCCGAGCTTGACATAGTCAATATGGCGGCTGTCAAGAGTTGTCTGCGAAAAATGCTTGTCGTAGAAAAGCCGCTGCCATTGACGGACCATTCCCAGAACGTTGTTGTTTATAACTATCTCAATAATCGGTATCTTATGCGCGTAGGCGGTTATAAGCTCGTTTAAGTTCATTGCGAAGCTTCCGTCTCCCGCGATATTTACCACCGTTTTCTCGGGACAGCCGACCTTTGCGCCTATCGCCGCGCCCAGGCCGAAGCCCATTGTTCCTAAGCCCCCCGAGGAAATAAAGCTCCTCGGCTTGGTAAACGAATAATACTGCGCCGCCCACATCTGGTTCTGCCCGACCTCCGTCGCGATAACGGCCTCGCCGTTTGTAAGCTCGTCAAGTTTGCGTATTACCGCCTCGGGAGTTACAGGCAGCTCGTCCGTACCCTTTTGAACAGGCTCTCCGTAGTCCTTTGCGATTATTTCGTCCGTCCATTCGTTTTTCTTTTGCGATACCTTATCGCAGAGTTGTCCAAGTACCTTCTTTACGTCGCCCTTTATCGCCGTGTGAACTCCTACGTTTTTGTTGAACTCGGCGGGGTCTATGTCTATATGGATTATCTTAGCGTTTTTTCCGAATACGGCGGGCTCTCCGATAACTCTGTCCGAAAAGCGCGTTCCTATGCCGATAAACAGATCGCACTCGTTGAGAGCCGCGGCGGCCTTTACTGTTCCGTGCATTCCGAGCATACCGATATAGCGTCTGCTTTTCTGATCAAACGCTCCCTGACCCATAAGCGAGCAGGAAACGGGAGCGTCGCACAGCTCCGCGAGCTTCGCAAGCTCTCCTTCCGCCTCTGCCGAGACTACTCCGCCGCCCGCGTAGATATACGGTCTTTGCGCGTTTTTGATAAGCTCAGCGGCTTTTTCAAGCTCTGCGTCGCCCGCACATTCCGCTTTTTCGGGAACAGATCTTCCGAGCGGGGAATAATCCGTCTGCGCGGCGGTTATGTCCTTCGGAATATCGATAAGCACGGGGCCCTTTCTGCCGCTGCAAGCTATCTTAAACGCGAGGTGAATGGTTTTCGCCAGCTCCCCGACGTCCTTTACGATAAAATTATGCTTTGTTATCGGCATGGTAATGCCCGTTGTGTCGACCTCCTGAAAGCTGTCGAGACCGAGCAGTCCGCACGATACGTTTCCTGTTATCGCCACCAGCGGTATTGAGTCCATATAGGCCGTGGCTATTCCCGTGGTAAGATTTGTCGCCCCCGGGCCCGACGTTGCTATAACAACGCCTGTTTTTCCCGTAGCTCTCGAATAACCGTCCGCCGCGTGAGAAGCTCCCTGTTCATGCGAGGTGATGATATGGCGTATTTTATCGCTGTACTTGTAGAGACTGTCGTAAATATTCAGAACCGCTCCGCCGGGATATCCGAAAACTGTATCCACGCCCTCGTCAAGCAAGCATTCGACAATTATATCCGCACCCGTTAAGATCATAAAAATTTTCCTTTCTTATAAAATTTAAATATACAAACTTGCATAGACCTCATTATAACATATTTTCCGCATAAAGTCAACTTTATTTTCATTTCTCGTCACTTTTCGGTTTTTAGAATTACGTTGGCAAAAGTTTTTGTATAATTTATATAGATATAATTCGACAATTTGTGCAGAATAATCTGAGGGTGATGATATGAATAAATTTTTCAAAGGCTCGGTCTGCGGATTTCTGAACGGTTTTTTCGGCTCGGGAGGCGGAGTTGTGGCCGTTCCGATTCTGGAAAAGGAAGGCTGTGACCCGAATGAGGCTCACGCGACCTCAGTTGCGATAATCTTTGTGCTCAGCCTTGTTACGGCGGCGTTTTACGGATTTTCGGGAAATCTCGATTTTAAAGCCGCGTGGGGTTATATCCCTTACGGTCTCGCGGGAGCGCTCTGCGGAGCGTTTTTCCTCAAGAAGATACGCGCCGACTGGCTTAAAAGAATTTTCGGCGGCATTGTAACTGCCGCCGCTGTGAGGATGTTGTTTGTATGAGTATTTTAGGACAGGCGCTTGCGGGATTTCTTACGGGTATCCTTGCTTCAATGGGTTTAGGCGGCGGTTTTGTGCTGGTCGTATGGCTTACGCTGTTTATGAACACCGACCAGCGCGCCGCGCAGGGGATAAACGTGTTGTTTTTCCTGCCTATTGCGTTTACCGCGCTTATAATGCATCTTAAAAACGGATTGATAAACAAGAAACTCGTAAAAAAACTGCTGTTCGGCGGAGTTGTCGGAGCGGCGATAGGAACCCTCGGCGCTCAGCTTGTCGCAAACGAGCTTCTGAGAAAGCTGTTCGCGCTGTTTCTCATAGCGTTCGGACTTCGCGAAATGTTTTCCGCAAAATCGTCTGCTGATACAAAAAAATCAGTTAAAGAGGGAAATTGACGTATTTCCGCAGGGCAGAGCAAGCCCCGTCTGAGTTACGGGAAGTCCGATCTCCTCGCTCGTAACAGTGATTTTAAAGCGCTTTCCCACTGTCATCTGCATAAGATAGTTCATAACCGACGGCGAAAGCCCCGTGGTGTAGCTGTTTAAAACCACAAACAGCGGCTTGTCGCTTAAAAGCTCTGTGATGTCCGACATAAGCGCGCAGATGCTGTCCTCTATTTTCCACATTTCGCCGTTTGTACCGCGCCCATAGCTCGGCGGGTCGAGGATTATCCCGTCATAACGCGTTCCCCGGCGTATCTCGCGCTTTATAAACTTGTTCGCGTCGTCCACTATCCAGCGTATGGGCTTTTCATCAAGCCCCGAAAGCTTGGCGTTTGTCCTTGCCCAGTCTACCATGCCTTTTACCGCGTCACAGTGGCAGACGGACGCTCCCGCCTGCGCGCAGGCGAGCGTAGCTCCGCCTGTGTACGCGAATAAATTCAGCACGTTTATGGGGCGGTTTGCTGACTTGATAAGCCCCGAGCAGAGCTCCCAGTTTACTGCCTGCTCGGGGAATATCCCCGTGTGCTTAAAGCCCGTGGGCTTGACCAGAAATTTTAAGCCTCCATAGCCTATCTGCCAGCTTTCGGGAAGTTTTCTCCGATAGTCCCACGCTCCGCCTCCGCTCGACGAGCGTATATACCTTGCGTGCGCGGTATCCCATTCGGGGGCGGATTTACAGTCCTGCCAGATTATCTGCGGGTCGGGACGTATCAGCACAGCGTCGCCCCACTGTTCGAGCCTTTCGCCGTCAGAGGCGTCAATAAGTTTATAGTCAGTCCATTTGTCGGAAACTCTCATCACAATTCTCCTTATTTTAATTTGAATTTCAAAATTCACGACTTTACGGCACGCGCAGCTATACTGCGCTTAGCCGCAAAGTCGGAACCGCAGGAAATTTCACAAGCGAAATTTCCTGCTTTTTGAAATTCGCTCACTCAATAACGTTGTTGTCAGCTAATTTCTCGCACTGTTATACGGTTTTGTGTTATGTAATCGGTCTGTATCTATTTTACCATATATACAATTATTTGTCTACATATTTTGAAAAATCGGCAAAAATACTTGACTTTAGGTCTTGGGTTGTAGTATAATATAAAATGTATTTTTATGTACTTTGTAATTTGTAATTAGGAATGTGATATGTTTGGACATAATTAAAGTCGAAAATCTGTGCTACGACTATGTTGCCTATGATGAAAACGATAATATCATCGAAAAAACTCAGGCGCTCAATAACGTAAGCTTCAGCGTTCCCGACGGTCAGTTTTTGGCCGTGCTCGGACACAACGGCTGCGGAAAGTCCACGCTTGCAAAGCACTTCAACGCCATTCTCACCGCCACAAGCGGCAGTGTAACGGTTGACGGAATGGACGCCGCCGACGAGGAAAAAATTTTTGATATCCGCCGTACTGTCGGAATGGTTTTTCAGAATCCCGACAATCAGCTTGTAGCGACAATTGTTGAGGAGGATGTCGCGTTCGCTCCCGAAAATTTAGGCGTAGAGCCGTCGGAGATTAGACAGCGCGTAGACGACGCACTGAAACAAGTCGATATGTACGATTTCCGCGAGCATTCTCCCCACCAGCTTTCGGGCGGACAAAAACAGCGCGTGGCTATCGCCGGCATCATCGCCATGCAGCCGCGCTGTATCGTTATGGACGAACCCACCGCCATGCTCGACCCCAAGGGCAGGCGGGAGGTCATGAAAACAATAAAGCGCCTTAATAAGGAAAAGGGAATAACCGTTATCCTCATAACCCATTACATGGACGAAGCCGCGCAGGCGGACAGGATAATCGTAATGGACAAAGGCTCGGTATTGATGGACGGCGAGCCGCATAAGATATTCGCGCGCGGGAAAGAGCTCCGCGCGGCGGGGCTTGACGTTCCGCAGGTTACCGAGCTTTGCGAGCTGCTAAAAGACAGCGGGGTCGATATTTCCGGGGAAATAATTTTCGGGGACGAGTGCGCCGAGGCGGTCTCAGAGCTTCCGTTAAAGGCTAAAGCTGCGGTTATCGAAAAAAATGATGTTCTCCGTGAAAACAGATCCGAAGAAGCGGCGAGACTCGAAAACATCACCTACAAATATTCTGTGGGAACGCCGTTTGAAAAGATCGCGGTAGACGACGTAAGCCTTTCGATAATGCGCGGAGAATTTATCGGCATAATCGGACATACCGGAAGCGGCAAATCCACGCTTATCCAGCATTTAAACGGACTTGTAAAGCCGACAAGCGGCGTTGTTATCATTGACGGAAAAGATATTAATGACAGGAAAACCGCTATCCGCGACGTGCGCTTTAAAGTCGGAATAGTTTTCCAGTATTCCGAGCACCAGCTTTTTGAGGAGACAGTAGCCAAGGACATCGCCTACGGCCCCGGAAACATGGGACTTTCGGAGGAAGAGATACAACAGCGCGTAGAGTCCGCCGCGCAGAGCATGGGCATAACGCACCTGCTCGAAAAATCGCCGTTTGACCTTTCGGGCGGACAGCAGCGCCGCGTGGCGCTTGCGGGAGTGCTCGCCATGGACCCCGAGATACTCATTCTCGACGAGCCTGCCGCGGGGCTCGATCCAAAGGGCAGGGATAAAATTCTCGGTCTGATAAAGGAATACAAGCAAAGCTCGGGAAAAACGGTGCTTCTGGTCTCGCATTCAATGGAGGATATAGTAAAATACGCCGAAAAAGTGCTTGTAATGAACAAGGGAAAGCTTTTCTGCTTTGATTATACAGATAAGGTCTTTGAAAGAACGGACGAGCTTTCGGCTATCGGTCTTGACGTTCCGCAGATAACGAGGTTTTCTCATAGACTTAAAGAACTCGGCGTTGACATAGGAAACGACATCTATACCGTTGACAGAGCAAAAGAGCGTATTCTTTCTCTTTTAGAGGTTTAGAGGTCAGAAGCAAGAGGTTAGAGTCGATTCCACAAGCTTGAATAAAAATTTAAACCATATGATATTCGAGCGCGAAATTTCAAAAATCAGCAGTGTCTGAGCACGGAGCGCAGCGTAGTGCGAAGCACTGCTTGGGGATAGCGCGCCGAGCCGCAGGTGCGGTGCGCGGTTTTGAAATCTCAAATCAAAATCGCCAACGACAACGTAATATCA
>JAFLUG010000025.1:20392-22930 GCA_022508885.1 Oscillospiraceae bacterium
GAAGCACTGCTTGGATAGCGCGCCGAGCCGCAGGCGCGGTGCGCGGTTTTGAAATTTCAAATTAAGATAAGGATAAAATAATGATAAAGGACATTACTATCGGTCAGTATTTCCCGGGGAAATCTGCAATACACCGAATGGACAGCCGCGTAAAGCTGCTTTTGGATATAGTATATCTCGTTATGCTTTTTGTTTCGCAGAGCTTTACGGGACTTTTCGCCGGACTGTTTTTCATGGTGATATGCTATATAATCTCGGGCATAAAGCTTATCATGATAATAAAAAGCATAAGGCCTATTCTGCCGCTTATGATCATAACGGCTGTACTTAACGTGCTGTTTATCGGCGGAGAAGAGCCGCTGTTTTCCTGGTGGATAATCTCGATCTATCCCGAAGGACTGAGAGTATCGGCGTTTATGCTTTTAAGAATAGTCGCGCTTATTGTCGGAATGTCGCTGCTTACTTATACGACCTCTCCTATCATGCTTACGGACGCTATCGAGCGGCTTTTGTCGCCGCTTAAAAAGCTGCGTTTTCCCGTACACGAGCTTTCGATGATGATGACCATAGCGCTTCGGTTTATCCCGACGCTTGTTGAGGAAACAGATAAGATAATGTCCGCACAAAAGGCGAGGGGAGCGAATCTCGACTCGGGAAACCTGTTTCAGAAGGCAAAGGCGCTTGTGCCTATACTCATACCGCTTTTTGTCTCGGCGTTCAAGCGCGCAAACGAGCTTGCGACCGCCATGGAGTGCCGCTGTTACCGCGGAGGCGAGGGAAGAACGCGTATGCGGCAGCTTAAAATTGCCGCGCGTGACATCGTTGCCATTGTGATAATGCTTTTGCTTCTGGCGGGAGAGATCACGATGAACTTTTTCCCTATAATTCCATGAGAGGCAAAATGACTAAACGTTACTACTCGCTTTTCGATTATAACAACGACAAATACGGCTCGCGTATCTACAAGGCGACCTTGGACGCGGGCTTTTCCTGTCCGAACGAGCCGAAGTGCATATACTGCTCTCAGATACCGAAAAATCCTCTTTCAATAGAAGAGCAGTGGGAAAGGGAAAAGAGCAGGATATACGCCAAAGCTCCCAACGCGCCGAATTTGAAAATATGCGCGTATTTCGGCTTACGCACAAACACATTCTGCTCTGCTAAAGAGCTTGAAAGCCTGTTGAAAACCGCGGAAGAATTGGGCGCGTTTTCTGTCTCGATAGCGACAAGAGCCGATTGTATCAACGAGGAAAAAGCCGAAATATTGAGCGGATGTAAGCTCCCGATTACCGTGGAGTTAGGACTTCAGACTATACACGACAAAACCGCGGAGCTGATCTGCCGCGGTCATTCGTTTGCGGATTTTCTGAGAGCTTATGAACTGTTGAAAAGCCGCGGTATACGCGTCTGCGCGCACATAATAAACGGGCTTCCGGGCGAGGACTTTCCGATGATGCTCGAAACGGCACAAACGCTCGGAAAGCTGAAGATCGACGGCATAAAGATACATTCCTGCCACGTCATGAAAAATACAAGGCTCGCCGAGCTGTACGAAAGCGGAGCATACACGCCGATAAGCTTTGAGGATTATATCGAAACTGTTGTAAAACAGCTCGAGGTGCTCCCGAAAGAGACCGTGATAGAGCGGCTGACGGGCGACGGAGACAAATCGCTGCTTGTTGCTCCCGACTGGAGCCGCGACAAGATAGCGGTGCTTGGCGGAATAGACAAAAAACTTGCACAACTTGATACTTTTCAAGGGAAAACTTTTGTATATAATTGATATTGACAAAACAATAACCTACTGATATAATAGGTTTGATAGGAGATGATATTATGAGCGAAAATTACTCAAATTACTCAAAAAAGAAAGAAACACTGATAAAAGTGTGTATTTCGGCAATGCTGACGGCGCTTGTCTGTGTTGCGACAATGATTATACAGATTCCCTCGCCGCTCGGCGGATATGTTAATTTTGGCGACTGCTTCATACTTATCGCGGCGTGGATCCTTGGACCCGCGTACGGATTTGCCGCGGCGGGAATAGGCTCGGCGCTTGCCGATCTGTTTACGGGCTATGCTCACTACATACCCGGAACGTTTCTGATAAAGGGTTTGATGGCGGCCGCGGCGGCGCTTATTCTTCGCGCTTTTGCAAATAAGAGCGAAAAGTTCAAAACCGCGGGCTTTATAACAGGCGGCATTACAGCAGAGGTTATTATGGTTGCTGGATATTATCTTTACGCCGCTGTTTTTCTCGGGAAAGGCTTTTTAGTAGCGCTCGACAGCGTTCCGAGTAATATTGTTCAGGGAGTTCTCGGAATTATAATCGGAATTGTTGTCATTGAAATTCTTGTAAAGTCGGGAGTTGTCAGAAAGTACACGCCTTTTTCACTTTGATACAAATTACATAACAAACAAAACACTTCCCGCATTGGGAAGCGTTTATTGTCATAATACACTTAATATTTTTTCTGGGGAAAAACCTTTCTGTAGAAAGGTTTTTCCCCAGACCCCTTTTCCAAAGACTTTTTGTAT
>JAFLUG010000026.1 GCA_022508885.1 Oscillospiraceae bacterium
GTAGAAAGGTTTTTCCCCAAACCCCTTTTCCAAAGACTTTTTGTATGCTCGCCTTTGCGTTGTCTCAGCGCCTTACCGCCTTAAACTCGTCCGCAAGCGCCTCGCTTATCTTCGCCATCTCGCTGTCCGCAGCCTCGTCCGTCACATCACAACTGTCCGCAAACGTTATCGAAAATGACAGGCTCTTCTTGCCAAAGCCAAGCCGCTCGTTTTCATAGTGGTCAAACAGCTCGACCTTAACTGCCTTCTCGCTCGCCTTTCTTATCGCGCGCTCAACGTCTCCGCACAGCGTTTTCTTGTCAACAACCACCGACAAGTCGCGCTTTATCTTCGCAAAGCCGTTATCGGGAACATACTTTATCTCGGGATCGAACAGCTCCTGTATCGCGCTGTAATTAAGCTCGGCAATGATTATATTAAGGTCGGCTTTCTTGCCCTCGGCGATATTCAGCGTTTCAACAACCTCATACTTCAGCTTTCCGAGATGTCCCACGCTTACATCTCCGCAGAATATCTCCGCGGTTATCCCCGGGTGGAGATACGGCTTTTCGCCGCGCTTATAGGTAAACACAAGCCCGTTTGCGCCGGCAAAGCTCTCTATCGCCTCTTTTACGGTAAAGAACGTCTCGTCCGCGCCGTAAGCTCCGAGGCAGAGTATCTTCCGTTCCTCGGGAACATCCTTAAGCGGCAGGGATTTCGGCAGATATATATTTGCCAGCTCGAAAAATCTTCCGTAAGAGCGGTCGTTCTTTACGTTCTCCGCAATTACGTTTATCATACACGGCGCCATGACCGTGCGCATTATCGAAAGATTGTCGGTTATAGGATTCAAAAGCTCCACGCATTTTCTTTCAAAAGCCTCCTCAGGCAGCAAAATCATGTCCAGCTCGCGCTTTGAATACATCGCCAGCGTCTGTATCTCCGAAAAGCCCATCGCGCAGAAGTACTTCTTCGCCGCAAGCTCCTTGCTTTGCAGGTAGTTAAGTCCGCCGCCTGTGACCTTCGCGCTGTCAAGGAAGGTCGGTACAACATGACCGTACCCGTATTCGCGGATAACTTCTTCGGCGATGTCCTGATAGTTTTCGATATCCGCGCGCCAGCGGGGAACGGTAAGACTGAGCGTTTCGCCGTTTTCACTCACGCCGAACTGAAGTGCCTTGAGGATCTCAACGATTTTTGTCTGAGGAACCTCAATTCCCAGAACGGAGTTGATTTTCGGGACCGTAACGTCAAACCTTACGTTTTCGGTGCTTTCTCCCGCGGTAACGTCATAGCTTGACGAGCTTATCTGCGCAACTCCGAGTGTCTGCGCGAGGTTAAGCGCCCTTTTCATTCCTATCTCCGCACCGTATTCGTCCACGCCCTTTTCAAAGCGCGCCGCGGCGTCGGTGTGAAGTCCGAGCGAACGCGCGGTCTTGCGCACGCTGTCGCGGCGGAATTTCGCTGACTCAAGGAGAATCTCGCTTGTTGTCGGCTCAATTTCCGAGTTCAATCCGCCCATTATTCCCGCAAGACCCACGCCCTTTGCCTTGTCGCAGATAAGCAGGTTTTCGGCAGTAAGAACGCGCTCCTTTTCGTCAAGCGTGGTTATCTTCTCGCCGTCCTTCGCCCTGCGAACGACTATCGACTTTCCGTCCAGCGTGTCTAAATCATACGCGTGCATCGGCTGACCGATCTCAAGGAGAACATAGTTTGTTATGTCAACTATTGCGTCAATTGCCCCGAATCCGCACACCGAAAGCCTGCGCTTCATCCACTGAGGGCTTTCAAAGTGCTTTACATCATAGATGTAATGACCGAGAAAGCGCGGACACAGGTCCTTGTCAATAACCGAGACCCCTATCTCGGGGTGAGTTTTTTCAGTGCAGGTATAGCTGAGGTCCGGCTCTTTCAGCGGCTTGTTCAGAAACGCCGCAACCTCGCGCGCGATACCTAAAACAGACTGACAGTCGGGGCGGTTCGCCGTTATAGAAATGTCAAACACATAGTCGTCGAGCTCGAGATATTTTACAATATCCTCGCCGACAGGCGCGTCCTCGGGCAGTATTAAAATTCCGTTTACCGAAGCGCCCTTTATCCAGTTGTCGTCTATCCCGAGTTCTCCGCCCGAGCAGAGCATACCGTAGCTCATCATGTCCTTCATCTTGCGCGGCTGGATTTCCAAGCCGCCCGGAAGCTTTGCTCCGACTACCGCCGCGGGAACTTTAGCTCCCTTGAACACATTGTCCGCGCCCGTGAGGATAAGGTTGTCCTCTCCGAAAGCGCCGCAGTTTACATGGCAGATATAAAGGTGCGTTCCCTCGTATTTTTCAATCGAAGTAACCTCTCCGACTACTATCTTTTCGATGTCCTTTCCGAGATAAATTGTTTCCTCTACTTCAAAGCCCGTGCCGAAAAGCTTTTCGACAAGCTCCTCGGTCGAAACGTCAATATCCACATATTCACTAAGCCAGCTTTTTAATATCTTCATTTTTATGCCCCCTTACGCCTTGAACTGCTCTAAGAAGTCCTGTTCGTTTCTGAACAGCACGCCCATGTTGGAAATACCGTATTTCAGCATCGTTATACGTTCGATACCGATACCGAACGCAAGTCCCGAGTAGACCTCGCTGTCAATGCCGCAGTTTTCCAGCACCTTTTTGTTTACAACTCCGCCTCCGAGCACCTCTATCCAGCCCGTGCCCTTGCACAGCGAACAGCCCTTGCCGCCGCACTCAAAGCACGAAACGTCTACCTCTACCGACGGCTCGGTAAACGGGAAATACGACGGTCTGAGACGCGTTTTCGCGCCGCTTCCGAATATTTCACCGACGAACTTGTCCAACATTCCCTGAAGATCGCACAGCGTAATGCCCTTGTCAACTACAAGCCCCTCCATCTGCGAGAACATCGGCGAATGCGTAGCGTCGCTGTCCGAGCGGAAGACCTTTCCCGGAACCAGCACCTTTATCGGCGGCTTGTGCGAGTCCATTACGCGTATCTGTCCGGGCGAGGTGTGCGTTCTCAGAAGCAGTTCCTCTGTGAGATAAAACGTGTCCTGCATATCGCGCGAGGGGTGGTCTTTAAGCACGTTGAGACGGGTAAAGTTGTGGTCGTCGTCCTCAATTTCGGGACCCTCGAAGACCTCAAAGCCCATTCCCGCGAAAACGTCTATCATCTGCTGTTTGATAAGCGTAATTGGGTGCAGGTTTCCGGGCGAGCGCCTTAAAGCGGGCATTGTTACGTCGACCGCCTCGTGCTCGTATCTAAGCTTTAGCTCAAGCTCCTTTACCTGTGACTGTTTTTTGTTGTAAAGCTCCTGTACCCACTCTCTTACATCGTTTACAGCCTTTCCGAAATTCGGCTTTTCCTCGGGCGGAATGTTTTTCATTTCCTTCATAAGTCCCTGGATAACCCCCGACTTTCCGAGGTAATTCTGCCAGAATTCCGACAGCGACGCGCCGTCCTTTACTTCCTCGATCTTGGCTTTTACCTGTTCCTTGATCTCGCTGAAATCTTTCATTTTTATACTCCCTTCTTAAATTTAGGTAAATTTTTGCAATAAAAAACCCGACTCCCGAAAATCCGTAGTTAAGATTTTCCAAAGTCGGGACGAAATCCTGTTCCGCGGTACCACCCGTATTCGGAGAAAACCTCCGCACTCTTTTCGCCTTATCGGCGGCGAACGTTCCGCTTAGTTTCTCGCGGACGGCTCCCACGCTGAAATTCGCGGACAGATACGGCAGAGCGCTTTCAGCCAATGACGCTCATTCTCTGTAGCTTATGGTCTGCCCGTTACTTACACGTTTTCACAGCCTTGTTGACAGTATAACACATTTGCATTTTTTTGTCAAGAACTTTCCGATGTTTTCCACATCAATTTGTTCCCGTCGAAAACATACTCTATCTCTTTTCGCTCCGCAAGATACGAGAGATACGACCGCGCCGTTGCTCCCACCAGCTCGTACTGCATTATATAAAGCCTGATGTTGAATTCGTCGAGCAGTCTTTCAATAAGCCCGTCTACGGTTATCCCGTCCGCGCATATTTTTTTGATTATCTTTGATACATCATATACATTCGCGATATTCTCTTCGCAAAGCGTGTTTACCTCATTTACGGGAACACCGTGAGAGGGAACGAAAACATTTCCCTCAAGCGTTTTTAAAAGCTCAAGCGAATCAAGATGCGCCCCGACATTCTGTAAAAACGATATCCTGTACTTGTTGAGCGTCTCCTTGTCAGAAACCGCGTCGCCGACAAACCACACGCCGTCGTCCGTTTTAAACGCAAGCTGCTCGAAATCATGTCCGTCGGTATGAACAAACGAAAGTCCCGCGGGAAGGTCGCTTTGCGTTATTTCAAAGCATTCACAAGCTTCAGGAGTTATGAATTTGCTCCGCATTTTGGCGTTCGGATATCCGCCGTAAAGCGTAGTGGGAATAAGGAACGGATAGCGCACAAGTTGGGCGCATACTCCCGGAGCGAAAACCTCACAGCCCGTCTGCTGTTTGAGATACGCGCAGCCGCCCGCGTGGTCGGCGTGAGAGTGGGTAAGAAAGACCTTTTCGAGTTTCATTCCGTTTTCGGAAATAAGCCCGAGAACCGTATCCGCCACGCTTTTGTCAAGTCCCGCGTCAATAATGCAGCATTTTCCGCCGTAACGATATACCCCTATATTTGTTACGCCGTCAATATAAAAGGTGTTTTCGCCGAGCCTGTTAAGCAAACTCATCAGACGTAAACACCCACAGCCTTGATAAGCTCACCCAGCAGCGGTTCGAATTTAACGCCGTACCAGTGCTCTTTGTCGCCAACAGTGTGCTCAATGCAAGAAAGCGTGAAATCCGCCGCGATCTTCGCCGCGTCAAAAGCGCTGATTCCCTGTACGAGCGCTCCCGTAAACGCCGAGGCGTAAACGTCGCCCGTTCCGTGACAGCCGCCCGATACCTTTTTGTGTTTATAATAGCGATACTCTCCGTTTTCGTAAACCACAACTCCCGTTGTTGCGGCGTCATAGCTTACTCCCGTAAGGATAACGGTCTTCGCGCCGAGCTTCGTCAGCTTTTCCAACAGCCCGTCAATATAGGTTTCGTCATAGCTCTCGCGGTATTCGGTGTCCGTAAGCAGACAGGCCTCGGTTATGTTCGGGAGAATGATGTCCGCGCATTTCACGAGCCTTTTCATTGCTTCGACGAAATTTCCGTCAAAGCCCGCGTAAAGCTTTCCGTTGTCCGCCATAGCGGGATCGCAGATGAATTTTCCGCCTTTTCCGAGACGGCTTTCAACAACGTCAAGAACATAGTCTATCTGCTTTGCCGAGCCGAGATAGCCCGTGTAAACTCCCTCAAACATTATGCTTTCTTTTTCCCACTGTCCGCGTATTTTGGGCATTTCCTCGGTGAGGTCCGCAAACGTCCAGCCCGAAAAGCCGCCCGTGTGATTTGAAAGCACCGCCGAGGGCAATATCGCCGTTTCTATCCCGCAGGCGGATAAAATAGGCAGAGCAACCGTTATCGAGCACTGTCCCACACACGAAATATCCTGAACAGTAAGTATTCTCTTATATTCCATTGAGCTCAATATCCTTTCGTAATATAAATCAACAAAACACATTGTATCACAATTTTCGTATAAAATCAACCGCTTTTGAAAAAATTTTGAAAAACCTCTTGACAAAATGATTCTGTCGGTGTATAATAGCAAAGTCGGGATAAGTATTCCGAGATAAAGCAGAGTTTACGGCTCTCACCCGCCGGCGCGTTTATGCAGTCGGGCGCGGTAGTTTAAAATGTTGATAAGTTCTTTAATATTTTCGGACTTGTTTTATATTTTAAGCGCGGGCTGTTATGCCTGCGCTTGTTTTATTATTTATTTGGGAAAGGCGGTGCTTCAAAATCAGCACGAAAGAACAGCTCATCAATGAGGAAATTCGCGAAAAAGAAGTCAGGGTCATCGGAACGGACGGCGAACAGCTCGGTATCATGTCAAGCGCCGAGGCGCTCGAAAAGGCGATAGAGGCGGAGCTTGACCTGGTCATGATCTCTCCGACGGCAAAGCCTCCCGTATGCCGCATTATGGACTACGGAAAATACCGTTTTGAGCAGACAAAGCGTGAGAAAGAAGCCCGTAAAAATCAGAAGACCGCCGATGTAAAGGAGATAAAGATGTCCCTTAACATCGACACAAACGACTTCAACATAAAGGTCAGAAACGCTATCAAATTCCTGCAGAACGGCGACAAGGTAAAGGTCACCGTGCGATTCAGACGTATGCGCGAGCTTACTCATGTAAACTTAGGCGAGGATCTGATGAAAAAGTTCATGGACGCGGTTTCGGAGTACGGCGGTTCGGATAAGCCCTCCAAGCTTGAGGGAAGAAATTACGCGGTAGTTTTAAGCCCGAAAAAATAATTCGGGGAAATTATTTCACAGGAGGAAACATAAAATGCCAAAGATCAAAACACACAGCGGCGCGAAGAAGCGCTTTAAGCTGACAGGAACAGGCAAGGTAAAGATGCAGCACTGCAACAAGCGCCACATTCTTACCAAAAAATCAACCAAGCGCAAAAGAGCGCTGAGAGCGGGCGCGTACGCGGACGTTACAAACGTAGCGCAGGTAAAGAGCCTTATTCCGTACAAATAATCGAGCAGAGAAAGAGGAGGAAATAAAAGATGGCACGAGTAAAGGGCGCTCTTGCTACCCGCAAGAGAAGAAATAAAACATTAAAGCTCGCAAAGGGCTATTGGGGCGGAAAGAGCAGACTTTTCAAAACCGCGAAGGAAGCGGTTATGAAGTCCGGTCAGTACGCTTATGTCGGCAGAAGGCTCAAGAAGAGAGATTTCAGACGCCTGTGGATAACGAGAATTTCCGCTGCCTGCAAGCTTAACGGCATGAACTATTCTACTTTTATGAACGGTCTCAAAAAGGCAAATGTCACACTTAACAGAAAAATGCTTTCAGAAATAGCAATAAACGACGCCGCAGGTTTTACAGCTCTTGCGGAGAAGGCTAAGGCGGCGCTTTGATCAGATTTTTTCTCACGTCCGTTTTTTCGGACGTGAGATTTTCGCTATGTAGGGCATTTAGTGCACGCATTCGGGAGATGATTTTTTGGAGGAGATTTCCTCGCGCAAAAACCAACATGTGCGCTTTTTAAGGGAACTGCTCAGAGACGCGCAGCTTCGAAGCGAGCAGGGTCTGTTCGCGGTTGAGGGAGACCATTTATGCAAAGAAGCCGCGCGGAGCATAGCCAAAGCCGAGCTGTTTCTGTACACGAAAAGAGCGGCGGAGAAATATCCCGAAACAGTCGGGGAAATGATAAGGATATCCGAAACAAGCCTTGTCATAACCGACGAGCTTTCGGAATATATTTCCGATACAAAGTCGCCGCAGGGATTGTTTGCCGCGGTGAAAATGCCGTGCGCCGCAATGCCCGATGCTCCGCGGAAGATCGTAGTGCTTGACGGCGTACAAGACCCCGGAAACGTAGGAACGGTAATAAGAACTGCCGAGGCGCTCGGTATCGACGGCGTTGTGCTTTTAAACGGCTGCGCGGATATATTTTCGCCGAAAACGCTGAGAGCGTCAATGGGCAGCGCCCTGAGAATGCCCGTTATCAACGCCGGAAACACAGATGAGCTGAAAGAAATACTTTCGGGCTTTACGATTTATGCCGCTATGCTTGACAAAAGCGCAAAGCGGCTCGGCGGGGAAAAATTCCCCGAAAAGACCGCCGTTGTTATCGGAAGCGAGGGCGGCGGAGTTTCAGAAGAGGTCGCGGATATCTGCGGTGAAAGGCTGTATATCCCGATAAAAAGGGCAGAAAGCCTGAACGCCGCGGCTGCCGCGGCAATTATCCTGTGGGAGATTTCAAGATAAAAAACAGAATAAAAGGGAAAGGCTTGTTGAAAAGCTTTACTTCAGGCTGTCGAGAAGCCCTCAGATGATAGGAAGCCGCGCCACGGCTAACCATCTGGTTGCTGTGGCGTGGCTGACGACGCAGATGAGGGTTTATCGACAGGCTGAGAAGGGAGTCATTATTTTGTCGGATTTAGTAATTCTTGAGTCGCCTTCAAAGGCGAAAACAGTAAAGAAATATCTTGGCTCGGGATACGACGTTGTCGCGTCCACGGGTCATATCATAGATTTGCCTAAATCAAAGCTCGGTGTTGATATCGACAACAATTTCGAGCCGCAGTATGTAAATATGCGCGACAAGGCGGATATTATCAAGGAGCTTAAAAAACGCGCCAAGGAGTGCGATACTGTCTATCTCGCGACCGACCCCGACCGCGAGGGTGAGGCTATCGCGTGGCATCTGTCGCATCTTCTCGGCATTGACGAGAAAAAGGCAGTAAGAGTTACCTTCAACGAAATAACCAAAACGGGCGTTCAGTACGGTATGAGCCACCCGCGCACAATAAACGGCGACGTGGTAAACGCCCAGCAGACGCGCAGGATACTTGACAGAATAGTCGGCTATAAGCTCTCGCCGTTTTTGTGGAAAAAGGTGAGGAGAGGACTTTCGGCAGGACGCGTTCAGTCCGTAGCGGTGAGGATAATCGTAGACCGCGAGGAGGAGATACGCGCGTTTGAAACGACCGAGTATTGGACGGTAGACGCAAAGTTTCATACAAAAGCCTCAAAAAAGCTGTTTTCCGCAAAGCTTGCGGAGATAGGCGGAAAAAAGGCGGAGCTTTCGGATAAGGCGGCCGCGGACGCGGTATTGGAAAAGCTGAAGGACGCGGAGTTTACTGTCACTAACGTGAAAAGATCACAGCGCAAAAAACAGCCGTCTCCGCCGTTTACTACTTCAACATTACAGCAGGAGGCTTCGCGAAAGCTGTCCTTTCAGGCTCGCAGGACGATGAAGACCGCACAGGAGCTTTACGAGGGCGTTGATATCGAGGGCATGGGCGCGGTAGGTCTTATAACTTATATGCGTACCGACTCTCTTCGCATCTCGGACGAGGCGAAGACTGCCGCGGCGGAGCTGATAAAGTCGGAATACGGAAAGGAATACCTGCCCGAAAAGCCGCGCGTGTACAAATCCAAAAACAGTGCGCAGGACGCCCATGAGGCGATCCGGCCGTCCAATGCCGAGCTTACTCCGGAAAAGGTAAAAAGCTCGCTTACAAACGACCAGTATAAGCTCTACAAGCTCATCTGGGAGCGCTTTATGGCAAGTCAGATGGCAAACGCCGTGCTTGATACGGTGTCGGTCGATATCACCGCAAAGGACTGCCTGTTTAAGGCGAGCGGATATTCCGTAAAATTCGACGGCTTTACAAAGCTGTACGAGGAAAGCCGCGACGGCGAAGAACAGGGCGGCGCGCTTCCGAAGATCGAAAACGGCGAAAAGCTCACAGCGAAAGAGGTCGTGGGAAATCAGCACTTTACCCAGCCCCCCGCGCGCTATAACGAGGCTTCGCTGATAAAGGCGCTCGAGGAAAACGGCATAGGCAGACCGTCCACCTACGCGCCGACAATTTCCACCATTCTCGACAGGCATTATGTCGAGCGCGAGTCGGGAAACCAGCTCAAGCCCACATCGCTCGGAGAGGTGATAACCGCGCTTTTAAAGGATAAGTTCAACAATATCGTCGATGTAAAGTTTACCGCTAAAATGGAAAGCAGTCTCGACGACATCGAAAACGGCGACAGAGATTGGGTAGATACGCTCAGGCGTTTCTACGACGGCTTTGAAAAGTCGCTGGTAAAGGCCGAAAAGGAAATGGACGGAAAGCACGTAAAGATACCAGACGAGCCGACGGATATCGTCTGCGACGAGTGCGGAAAGCCGATGGTGATAAAGATCGGGCCGTACGGGAAATTCCTCGGCTGTTCGGGCTTTCCCGAGTGTAAGTTCACCAAAAAGATAGTAACCGAAACAAAGGGCGTCTGCCCGAAGTGCGGGAAGAAAATGCTGCTTAAAAAGTCCAAGAAGGGAAAGCCGTTTTACGGCTGCGAAAACTACAAGGACTGCAACTATATGACGTGGGATATGCCGATAGAGGAAAAATGCCCCCACTGTCAGACAACGCTGTTTAAGAAAACAGGGCGGCTCGGAAAGATATATTGCGCGAAAGAGGGCTGCGGCTACGAGCGTCCTCTCGATAAGACAAATGACAAAAACGAGGGTTAAGGTCATAGGCGCGGGACTTGCGGGCTGCGAGGCGGCGTATCAGCTTGCCGAGCGCGGCTTTGAGGTCGAGCTTTGCGAGATGAAGCCCGAAAAGTATTCTCCCGCGCATAAGTACGAGGGCTTTGCCGAGCTTGTCTGCTCAAATTCGCTGAAATCGAGGAATGTTGACAGTGCCTGCGGACTTTTAAAGGAAGAAATGCGCAGGCTCGGGTCGATCGTCGTTCCCGCGGCGGAAAAAACAGCAGTCCCCGCGGGCGGGGCGCTTGCGGTAAACCGAAAGGATTTTTCCGACGAGATAACGAGAATTATCAGAACCCACCCGAATATCACGGTGATAAGCGGCGAGATTACGGAATTCCCCGAAAAAAATGCGGTCATCTGCACGGGTCCGCTGACAAGCGACGCGCTTGCTGAAAGTATCAGCGAGAGGTTCGGGAAAAACGGACAGTTTATGAGCTTTTTCGACGCGTCTGCGCCGATAGTCACTGCTGAGAGCATCGACCGCTCGGTCGTTTTCGGACAGTCGCGTTATGACAAGGGCGGCGACGATTATCTCAACTGCCCGTTTACAAAAGAGGAATACGAGCGGTTCTGGAATGAGCTTGTAAAAGCCGAGCCCGCCGAGCTTCACGAGTTTGATAAAAACCCGAACGTGTACGAGGGCTGTATGCCCGTGGAGGTTCTGGCAAAGCGCGGCATTGAAAGCGTGAGATACGGCTGTATGAAGCCCGTGGGTCTTACCGACCCGCGCACTGGAAAGCGCCCGTACGCCGCGGTTCAGCTCAGAAAGGAAAACGCCGAGGGCACGATGTATAACCTTGTGGGCTTTCAGACCCACCTTAAATTCGGCGAGCAAAAGCGCGTCTTTTCGCTTATCCCGGGGCTTGAACATGCGGAGTTCGTGCGCTACGGAGTTATGCACAGAAACACCTATATCTGCTCGAGAACTCTGCTTGACAGGAATTTTATGCTGAAAGGCTCGGACAATGTATTCTTCGGCGGACAGATAACGGGCGTAGAGGGATATGTCGAGAGCGCTGCTTCGGGAATAATAGCGGGCAGGGCGCTTGCGGACAGGCTTATGGGAAAAGAGCCGATAAGTCTTCCGGCTACGACAATGCTCGGTGCGCTCATAGATTACGTTTGTGATTGGACGAACGACGGGTATTATGTTGAGTTCGACCCCATGGGCGCGAATATGGGCATATTGCCGCCGCTTGAGGAAAATATCCGCGACAAGCGCGAAAAGTACGCGGCGCTTGCGAGGCGCGCGCTGAGTGACTTGGATAAGCTGTTAGAGAGTAACAAGTAATGGCAGAGCATACAAAAAGTCTTTGGGAAAGGGGTTTGGGGGAAAACCCTTTCTTCAGAAAGGGTTTCCCCCAAACAGAAAAACAGTCCATAACACATTTAGGCAAAGTATCTCGGAATGGGATTTTAAGAAAAATTTCGTTTGTATACAGTTGTATACAGTTAATGAGAAATCAGTCCCACATTATACGATTGGAGAACAGTTATGAAGATAGTAATTGACGGCTTCGGCGGTGACAACGCGCCCGACGAGGTGCTCAAGGGCTCGGCTCTTGCGGTAAAAGAGCTTGGGATAGAGGTAATAGTAACGGGCGATGTCAGGATACTCGAAGAGCGCATGGCGGCTCTCGGTATCTCATCGGATAAAATAACCTTTGCCGCGGCGGAGGGCGTTATTACAACCGAGGACAACCCAAAGTCTATACTTAAGGAAAAATCCAACACCTCAATGGGCGTTGCGTTCAATATGCTTGCCGAAGGAAAAGCCGACGCGGCGATATCCGCGGGCAGCACCGCCTCTATCGTGATAGGCGGCACAATGATAGGAAAGCGCATCAAGGGCGTGAAAAGGACCGCCCTCGTGCCGCTTATGCCGTGTCTTGGAGGAAAGAGATACTGCGTGCTTGACGGAGGAGCAAACCTCGACTGCCGTC
Source organism: Oscillospiraceae bacterium (assembly GCA_022508885.1). Lineage (GTDB taxonomy): Bacteria > Bacillota > Clostridia > Oscillospirales > Ruminococcaceae > CAG-115. Next base: position 12,091 of record JAFLUG010000026.1, read on the forward strand.
CCGAAATGCTGCTTCAGTTCGCTATCATGGGAAGCTGTTTTATGAAGGCGACAATGGGCATTGAAAACCCGAGAGTGGGACTTTTGAACATCGGCACGGAGGACGAAAAGGGCAGAGAGCTCGAGCAGGAAACCAAAAAGCTGCTCGAAAAGGCACCGATAAACTTCCTCGGCTTTGTCGAGGCGAGAGAGGTGCCGCTGGGCGAAGTTGATGTACTTATTACGGACGGCTTTACGGGAAACGTGTTCCTCAAAGCCTGCGAGGGCATGGGCGCGCTTATGAAGGATGCGCTTAAGTCCATATTCTACGCGAATTTAAAGACTAAGATCGGCGCGCTTTGCGTAAAAAGCGAGCTTAAGGATTTCATGGCGCAGATGGACTATAAGACCATAGGCGGCTCGCCGCTTTTAGGCACGGCAAAGCCGGTTTTCAAAGCCCACGGCGCATCCGATGAGGCGGCGTTTTTCGGGGCGTTCAGACAGGCAAAGCTTTTTGTCGAGCACAACGCTATTGACGAAATGACCAAGGCTATTGCGGGTCTTAACATCGGGGAGGCTTCGGAAAATGTCTGAAAGCTATGCTTTTGAAGAGCTTGAGGAAAAGATCGGATATAAGTTTCAAAAACCCGAGCTGTTGAAAAGAGCCATGACCCATTCGAGCTATTCCGGCGGAAAAAATAACGGAAGCAACGAGCGTCTCGAGTTTCTCGGCGACAGCGTTTTGCAGATTACCGTTTCCCATTATCTCTTCAAAAATATGAAGAGCGAGCCTGAGGGCGGACTTACAAAGCTGAGAGCTTCTATAGTATGCGAAAACTCGCTGTATGAGTTTGCGAAAAGGATAGATCTCGGAGATTTTCTTCTTCTCGGAAAAGGCGAGGAGATGACGGGCGGCAGGGACAGACGCTCTATCTTAGCGGACGCGTTTGAGGCGATGCTCGCGGCGGTCTATCTCGACGGCGGTATTGACAGCGCCATGGCTGTGATAATGCGGTTTATGCCATCGCTTGACGCGCTGAAATCGGGAAAAGTAAAACTCGGGGATTATAAGACGGTCTTACAGGAAATAATCCAGAAAAACCCTGAGGAGAAAATAGCCTACGAGGTAAGCGAAGCTCCCGCAAAGAATAACCGAAAGCTGTTTAAGGCAAACGTTCTGTTAAACGGACAGAATATAGGCAGCGGCAGCGGCTATTCCAAAAAGGAAGCCGAGCAGGAGGCTGCCAAAGAGGCTATAATGCTTATGGGATATGACGTGGGATAAACGATGAAGAAAACCAACGTAAGCATTTTCATACCGCATATCGGCTGTCCTCATCTGTGCAGCTTCTGCGATCAGAAGAGTATTTCCGGAACACAAAAGGCGCCGAGCGCAAATGAGGTAGAGGCTCTGCTTGAAGAACAGTCTGAGCATCTGCTGTCTGAAGGAATGACCGCTGAGATAGCGTTTTTCGGCGGGAGCTTTACGGCCATTCCGCGCGGTTATATGACAGAACTGCTTGAAGCGGCCGGAGAAGCGGTGAAAAAATTCCCCGCGTATACGGGTATCCGCTGTTCTACAAGACCCGATCGTATTGACGGGGAAATTGTTGAGGTATTAAAGCGTTATGGAGTTACAGCGGTGGAGCTCGGCGCTCAGTCAATGAGTGACGAGGTATTAAAGGCAAATGAGCGCGGACACTCATCAGAGGATGTTTGCAGAGCTTCTGAGCTTATAAAAAGCGCGGATATCGGGCTTGGGCTTCAGATGATGACAGGGCTTTATCTTGATACACCCGAGCGCTCGCTCGAAACCTGCCGCGAGTTCATCAAAATCATGCCGGAAACCGTGAGGATATATCCCGCTGTGATACTTGAAAACACAAAGCTCGGCGAGCTTTACAAAAGCGGAATTTATAAAAGCTTTTCGTTTGAGGAAACAGTGGAGCTGTGTGCTCAGATGCTTAAAATGTTCGCCGAAAACGGCATTTCCGTAATACGAATGGGCTTGCACGCAAGCAAAGAGCTTGAGCGGAAAATGCTCGGAGGAGTTTATCACCCGGGCTTTCGCGAAATTGTTGAAAGCAGACTGTTTCTCAATGAAATATCGGACAGGCTTGAAGCGCTCGGAAAAGGCAGTTATACGTTATTTACTGACAGGAAAAACATAAGCAAGATGATCGGGCAGAAACGGGAAAATATTTTAAAGCTGCACGAAAAAGGCTATGATATAAAGGTAAAGGAAAAAACGGGAGCATATCTCGAGATATCTGAATAGGTGACCTAATGTTTTTTAAAACACTGAAAATACAAGGCTTTAAGTCCTTTGCGGACAAAACGGTGCTTTCCTTCGACGCGAAAACCACGGCGGTCGTCGGAAGCAACGGAAACGGAAAAAGCAATATTTCCGACGCGCTGCGCTGGGTTATGGGAGAGCAGGGCGCGAAAACTCTGCGCGGAGAGAAAATGGAGGACGTTATCTTTCACGGCACGGTCGAGCGCAAGCCTATGGGCTTTGCGAGCGTTTCTCTTGTGATTGACAACAGCGACCGCGCGCTTAATATTGACGACAACGAGGTTGAAATCTCGCGAAAGCTCTACCGCACGGGCGAGAGCGAGTATTCTATAAACGGTAAGAAAACACGTCTTAAGGACGTTCATGAGCTTCTCATGGGCACCGGTCTCGGGCGCGACGGTTACTCCATAATCGGACAGGGACGAGTCGCGGAGATAGTAAATTCCCGCGATATAAACCGCCGCGAGATCTTCGAGGAAGCGGCGGGAGTATCACTGTTCCTGCATAAAAAAGCCGACGCGGAAAAACAGCTTGCTCAGGCGCAGGACAATATTACCCGCCAGCACGACCTTATCCGCGCCGACGAGGAGCGCCTTCCGATCTTGAAAAAACAGTCGGAAAAAGCCGCGCTCGCCTCGGAGCTGATGTCGCAGAAAAAGGAGCTTGAAATATCCGTAAGCGCCGCGCGGTTAAAGGAAAAGCGCGCCGAGCTGCAAAAGCTGTCCGACGATATTTTGCTCAATACAAGCGAATGTGAGCATTACGAGCACGATATAAGGAAATCCGAGGAAGATATCGAAAGTCTTGCAAACGAAAAACTGTCTAAAAACGCCGCTTTAAACAGAATGCGCGGCGAGATAAAAAGCGCCGGCGACATACTTTCGGAAAAAAACACGGCGGTAAAGGTAGCCGAAAACGACCTCGAGCATAACAAGGCCAAACGCGAGGAGCTTAAGGAACAGCTTGAAAAGGCTCAGCAGAGCGGCTTTGAGTTTGATAAGCAGATAGACGAAGTAAAAGAACAAATTACAGCTAAGAATGAAGAAGTAAAAGAGTTTGACAAAAAGATATCCGAGGCTCAGAAAACGCTTGACAAAATATCGGAGGAGAACCTGTCGTCGGGCGAGGGATTTTCCGCGCTTGAGGGCGAGATCGCGGCGGCATACCGTGAAAAGACCGAATACTCGCTTACGATAACACAGTCGGGTCTGTCGCTGGAGGAAGCCGAAAAGCAAAAAGCGGCGTTTTTAAGCGGAGCTTCCGACGCGGAGGAAAAAATCGCCGGGTATAACGCCGAGCTTTCCGGGATAAAGAAAAGAGCCTCGGAAATAGCTGAGGAAAAAGCCGCGGCTGAAAACAGGCTCGGCGGCATGGAACGTCTTTTTCAAGGGAGGAAAAAACGTCTTGACGACGCGAGGACTGCTCTCGAAAACGCGACTTCGGCGCTCGGAGAAAAACAACAACGTTATAAAGTCCTTTCGGATATCGAAAAAAGCAAGGAAGGGTATTTCCGCTCGGTAAAAGAGGTAATAAGCGCGGGAGAACAAGGCAGGCTTTCGGGAATTCACGGTATCGTTGCCGATGTACTTACTGTTCCGAAAAAATATGTTACCGCCGTTGAAACGGTATTACAGCCCGTAATGCAGAATATCATAGTTGATAACGAGCAGACAGCCGAGCGCTGCATTAATTTTCTGAAAGAAACAAAAGCGGGCAGAGCGACCTTCTATCCGCTTACTTCAATGAAGGGCAGGAGTTTAAACGAGCAGGGTCTGCGAAACGAGATAGGCTTCGAGGGCATAGCAAGCGAGCTTGTGGAGTTTGACCCGACATACCGGGATATAATCGGAAATCTCCTCGGAACGACCGCGGTTGTTGACGATATCTCCACCGCGACTGTTATCGGAAAAAAATACGGCTATAAGTTCAGGATAGTAACGCTTGACGGACAGGTCGTAAACGCGGGCGGCTCGTTTACGGGCGGCTCGCAGATAAGCAAGGGCGGGATCATCTCGCGTAAGCAGGAAACAGACGCGCTGTATTCCGAGATAAAAACTCTCTCGGAAAGCGAAAAGGAAAAGCGCGCAGAGTTTGAAAAAGCCCGCGCGGAGTACGCTAAATATTCCATCGAGCTTGAGGGAATGCAGGACAGGATACGCGAGCTTGAGCGCGAGGATATAAGCACCGGCGCGGAGATTTCCCGGGTAGTCGGGCTTATAGAACAGCTTACGGCGCAGAAGAAGACCTCGGACAATACCCTCAGGGGCTTTGACGAGCAGATCTCACGCCTTAATGAGACCATAAGCGGCGCAAAGGAAAAGATCGACGAGATATCAAAGAAGATAGAGCTTCTTGAAAAGGAGCACTCGGCTCAGTCCGAACAGCGCGGAATAGCCGAAAACAAGATGAGATCGCTTTATGACAGCATAAGCGCGCTCAATATGGATAAAATGTCCGCGATGAAGGATATCGACGCGTTAAACGCGCAGATAAAAAACATCGAGGAAAACCGAAAAACGCTTTTGGAAAACAGCGGAGGCTACAAGGATCTGATGGCCGCGCTGGACGATTCCGACCGCGAGATACGCGAAAAAATCGAGCGTCTTAAGCGCGAGATATCAGCTCAAAGCGGTGAGCTTACGGATAAAAACGCCGAGATAGAAAGCTGTGTAAAAGAGATCGAAGGCTTTGAGCAAAAGATAAACGAGCTTCATAAAAACATCGCCGAGCTTAACCGCGAAAAGGAGAAATTTACGGGAACAGCCGCGCGTCTTGAAGAGCGCCGCGCTTCGATCCAGAACGAGTACGACAGGATAGTTTCGCTTCTTTTCGACAGCTATGAGCTTACTGTTTCACAGGCGGAAAAAGAGGCTAAAATACCCGAAGATCTCCCCGAGGCCGAGGCTGAGCTTAAAGAGCTCACCAAGAGAATAACCGACCTCGGAAGCGTAAATATGGCGTCTATTGAAGAATACCGCGAGGTTTCCGAGCGTTATGAGTTTCAGTCAGCTCAACTGCGCGACATCGAAAACTCCAAGCGCGACCTTGAAAAGCTTATCGAACAGCTAACCGCCGATATCAAAGCGCGGTTTTTGGCGAGCTTTGAGGACATCAACTACCATTTTAAATCGATATTTACACAGATCTTCGGTCCCGGTTCTCATGCCGAGCTTGAGCTTACAAATCCCGACGACGTGCTGAATTCCGGCATAGAAATAAAAGCCGCGCCTCCGGGAAAGGTTATAAAAAATCTTATATCACTTTCTGGCGGCGAGCAGACCATGGTAGCCATAACCATCTATTTCGCGATACTGATGCACCGTCCCACGCCGTTTTGTATGCTTGACGAGGTAGACGCGGCGCTCGACGAGGTAAACGTCGATAAGTACATTCGCTATCTCAACCAGTTCAGCCGTTCCACTCAGCTTATGGTTATAACCCACCGCCGCGGGACTATCGAGGGCTGTTCGGTTTTATACGGCGTGTTTATGCAGGAAAAGGGAGTTTCCCGTCTGCTCAGACAGGAGCTTTCGGATGAGCTTTCCGACGAGCTGAACGAAATAATAAAATAGCAGAATATTGTATTAACATACCGGAGAAAAGTTAGTGTAGAAGGAGAACGTATGGGTCTATTTGACAGGCGTAAAAAAAGGGACGAGCAGGCCGAAAGGGAAAGTCAGGAGCGCCTTGCGTTTCTTGAAAAGCTCAGCGGCGGTTCGCCGATTTTCACCGACCACGAATCCGATATCGAGTTTCAGCAGGAATATGAAAAGGAGCTTGAGGAGTCCAAAAGCAAGATACGCGAGGGGCTCCGCAAGACCAAGGACGGCTTTGTCAGCAGGATAGAGGAGATAATAAACTCGTTTACCAAAATAGACGAGGACTTTTTCGACGAGCTTGAGGAAACGCTTATCCTTTCCGATATCGGCGCGCAGACAAGCGCCGAGATATGTGAGGAACTCCGCGGCCGTGTAAAGAAAACAGGCACCACCGAGCCCGCCGAGGTAAAGCAGATATTAAAGGATATAATCTCCGAGGTCCTTACCGGCGGAAACGACCTTGACCTGAACTCAAAGCCCGCGGTCATCATGGTGATCGGCGTAAACGGCGCGGGAAAAACAACCACGATCGGCAAAATGGCGGCGAAATTCAAAGCCAACGGCAAAAAGGTGATAGTCGCGGCGGCGGATACCTTCAGAGCCGCGGCGATAGACCAGCTGAATGTCTGGACAGAGCGCGCGGGCGTTGATATCGTAAAGCACTCCGAGGGCAGCGACCCGGCGGCGGTGGTTTTCGATGCTATCTCCGCGGCAAAGGCGCGCGGCGCGGACATTGTGCTTTGCGATACCGCGGGAAGGCTTCATAATAAGAAAAATCTTATGGAGGAGCTTAAAAAGATCGCGAGAGTAATAAACCGAGAGCTTCCCGAGGCGTGTATTGAAACGCTGCTGGTGCTTGACGCTACAACGGGTCAGAACGCCGTAAACCAGGCGCGGCTGTTCAACGAAAGCGCGGATATCACCGGCATAGTACTCACAAAGCTCGACGGAACGGCAAAGGGCGGCATAATAATTCCGATCAAAAACGAGCTTGACCTGCCGGTAAAGTTAGTCGGAGTAGGTGAAAAAATCGACGATTTACAGCCGTTTATTCCCGAAGCGTATGTCGACGCGCTTTTTGAGTGATTTAAACAATATCAGATTTAACTGAAGTGAAGAAAGGATAGTTATGAATAACAACAGTTCCGACAACCCCCGAAAAAAGCTGATAATCGCGTCTAACAACGCAGGGAAGCTGCGCGAATTTCAAAAGCTTTTAGAGCCGTATGGTTTTGAAGTTGTGTCGATGAAAGACGCGGGATTTTGCAAGGAAATAGTTGAGGACGGCGATACCTTCGAGGAAAACGCTCATATAAAGGCGCGCGCGGTTTTCGAGGCGTTGGGGCTTCCTACAATAGCCGACGACAGCGGTCTTAAGATAGACTTTTTAAACGGCGCTCCCGGAGTTTATTCCGCGCGCTACGCGGGGGAAAACGCGACCGACGAAGAACGCTGTCAGAAAGTACTTGAGGAAATGCACGGAGTGGCAAGAGAGCTTCGCGACGCGAGATTTGTGTGCTCGATATATTTCATTTTCGACGAGGACAGCAAGTATTCCGTAAGCGGCGAGGTCTGCGGTTATATAGGCGACGAGCCCGTAGGCAAAAACGGCTTCGGATACGACCCGATATTCATGCTTAACGACGACGAAAGCATGGCGACGATAGACGAAGAGGAAAAAAACAGGATAAGTCACCGCGCAAAGGCGTTTGAAAAGCTGTCGGACATTTTAAAGGAGAAGTTTTCTTAAAAGAGATTTTCAGAGGTGAAGATATGCTTACAAGTAAACAGCGCGCAAATCTGCGCTCACAGGCGATGAGCCTTTCGCCGATATTCTACATCGGAAAGCTCGGTATAACCGACGAGATAATAAATCAGCTTGAAAACGCCATAAACGCCCGAGAGCTTATAAAGCTCGGCGTACATGAGGCGTGCGATCTTGACGCGCGAGAGGCGGCGGACATTATCGCTCCGAAACTCGGAGCAGACGTCGTTGCGGTTATCGGGCGTAAATTCGTGTTATTCAGGCGCAGCAAGGACGAAAAAAAGCGGGTGATCGAGCTTGATTAACAAAACCGGAATTTTAGGCGGCGCGTTCAACCCCGTTCATAACGGTCACGTCCACCTTGCAAGAGAAGCGATATCACAGCTAAAGCTGCGCAGATTGCTTGTTATACCTACCTACGAAAGCCCGCATAAGGCTACTAAGCTTCTGCCGTTTGAACAGCGCGCGGAGATGTGCAAAATCGCGTTTTCGGAGGTCGGCGAGGGGTATTCTCACGGAAAGTGCGCCGTGGAAATAAGCGATATCGAGCGGCAATTGGGCGGAGTAAGCTATACGATAAACACTATCCGCGAGCTTAACAAGTTATATCCCGACGAGCGTTTCTATCTTATTATCGGCGGGGATATGCTTTATTCGTTTACGAAATGGTATAAATACGAGTCCATTCTGAAGGAATCCACCGTCTGCGCCGCTGCAAGGGGCGGAGATAATTTCGCGGATATGCTCGAGTTCGCAAACGAGATCGGCAGGATAAAGGTAATGCCGACTGAGGTTGTTGATATAAGCTCAACGGAAGTCCGCGAGAAACTGAAAAACGGCGAAAGCGTTTCGGGGTTTATTCCCGTAAGCGTGGAAGAATACATCATTGAAAACAAATTGTATAAGTAATCAGGGTGCCTGATATTGATAAAAAATCAGTTCCTTTTTCATTTGTGTTGTTTATAGGATAAATCGACTTTTAGGAGGTTCTTATGAAATATTACAAAAAGGCAAAAGAAATTATGGATATGGATGCCACAGAATTTATTGGCGGTGTTTCGGAAGGTGAAATAGAAAATGCAATGAAAACATTATCTGTTACTTTTCCTGAAAGTTTTAAGGCATTTTTAACTGATTTTGGCGGTGGGGATGCCGGTGGAGAAATTATCTTTGGTATAACGAATAATGAAGAGGATGATGTTGTTATAACCACACAAATGGAGCGCAGTCAAGGTCTGCCTAAAAATTTGGTTATTATAGGTTTTTGGAATGATACATTAGTTTGTTTGGATACAGGTAAAATGAGCAATGGGGAATGTCCTGTTGTTGAAGTAAATGATGATTATAGCGAGACGGAAGTAATCGCGGATACCTTTGGAAAATTTTTATTTGAGTATCTTGGTGAAGAATAATACAAATTCTGATTTGGTGCAGAAACATTTTTATAAAAAGAAAATTGAAAGGGCGAGAAATTTCAATTAAAATATGAGCAGATATGAGGAATTTGACGAATACGAAAAGCTAGTAAAAGATCGGCTTTCAAAAAAGCGTTTTACGCACAGCATGAATGTGGCGGAGGCGTGTTATCATCTCGCAAAGCGCTATGGCGCGGACGAAAAGCGGAGCTACCTCGCGGGGCTTCTGCACGACATAATGAAGGAGGAGAACGCTGAAACGCAAAAGCAGTATGCCGCGGACAGCGGACTTTCTCCCGACCCCGCCGAGCTTGCCGCGAAACAGCTCTGGCATGGCATAGCCGGAGCGTATTATGTCCGCGAAAAGCTGAATATAACCGACGCGGAGATAATCGGGGCGATACGCTATCACACCGTCGGAAGAGCCGAAATGACGCTTATTGAAAAGATCGTGTATTTAGGGGATATGATCTCCGACGACCGCAATTATAAGGGGATCGACAAAATGCGCGAGTATTGCAGTAAGGACATTGACCTCGCTATGTCGATAGCGCTTATCTATCAGGTGCAGAGCGTAGCGGGAAAATGCTCGCTTATACCCGTTTCGACATTCGAGGCGTATAATTACTATCTGAAATTCAATAAAGAAAGGGAAACATTATGACCGATCTGGAAGAGCTTGAAATAACCGTAAAGGCGCTTTCCGAAAAGAAAGCCGAAAACATAACCGCGCTTAAGGTAAAGGACATCACAAGCATAGCGAATTATTTCGTTATTGCCGGCGCTTCAAGCACGACGCAGGCAAAGGCGATGGCGGATTTTGTCGAGTTGAAGCTTGATGAAAAGGGCGTAAAGCCGAAGAATATCGAGGGAGTATCAACGGCGGGGTGGATCGTGCTGGACTATATCGACGTTGTGGTCCACATTTTCACCGGAGAACAGCGCGATTTCTACCGCCTCGAGAATCTCTGGGCAGACGGCGAGCCGGTTGATATTTCCGCTTGGGAATAATGCCGCCAAAAACCTTTTTGCCCTAAATTCTCCTGTTGAATTTGGAGATATTTGCCAAAAAAGAAAAAACTTGAAATTTTTGTGAAAATTCTCTTGACAAACAACAATTTATGGTGTATAATACAACATATACTGTTTAATTAAAAGTATAAGCCTGTGCCGATAGGCAAGGGGAGGGAAATATAGATGGCAGAAATTCGTCTTGGCAAAAATGAGTCGCTGGAAACCGCGCTTAAGCGTTTCAAGCGTTCATGCGCAAGGGACGGCGTTCTTGCTGAAGTTCGTA
>JAFLUG010000027.1 GCA_022508885.1 Oscillospiraceae bacterium
ATGCTTCGCTTTCTGCGGTACTCTCAGCAACGACCGCTCTCTGTGAGTGCTGCAAACACCTTTATCTCTGCTTCATAGGTTTGTAAGGCATATTCAATTAACACCGTTATTCTACCATATCATTCCGGTTTTGTCAAGCGGGATTTTAAATTTTTTTCGTAAAATTTGTAAAATCTGTCAGCGATTCTTAAATTTTGGTTGTATAATTGTACTAAAATTCATATATTTTTTTGTGAGTTTATAGCTATGTGCCAAAAAAACAGCGTTTTTTTTGAGGTATTTTTGACAGCTTGGTGAAAAATTTAAAAAAGCTGTTGAAATTTTTAAAAATATGTTGTATAATGATTATGGGCAATTGTGACTTATGGGATAATTGCGCCTTAAAACAGTATGAAGTAAGCAAGTTTTTCAGCAGGGGGTTTTGTTATGGCTCTTTTTGACACGACTGCCTTCAGGATAACCGAGCAGGGAATGACGGTTTTGTGGCAGAAGATGCAGATAATCGAGCAGAATATCGCAAACGAGGATACGCCCGATTATAACTGCAAGTACCTTACTTTTCACGGCGTGCTGAGGGATAAACTGCGCGCCGACGGCAGCGTTAAGAAGGAGCTTAACCTTGCGCAGCGGATAGTTGTTGATACAGTTACGGACGACCAGGCGGACGGCAACAACGTTGACCACGACACGCAGGCCGCCGAGCTGTCGAAGATAAGCTATCAGTTCGATATGCTTATAAATGAGATGAACGGAAGCTTCTCGCGCATGAGAAGCGCCCTTGTCACCAAGTAATTATATAAGGAGGGTAAAAAATGGCTTTTTTAAGTTCGTTTGATATCCCGGTCTCTGGTATGACCGCGCAGCAGTTCAGGCTTGACATCATCGCGCAGAACGTCGCCAATGCGGACGATTACGCGACAAACGCCGAGGACGTTTACAAGCGTCAGATGGTCGTTTTCAACGAGGACAAATCGTTTAAGAGAATTTTATGGACTAAAATGGGTCAGCACGAGGCAAAGCGCTTTTACTATGTTCAGCTCAAGGGCGTGGAGTGCTCGAGGGTAGTTGAAGACCCGACGCCGGTCACTCCCGTTTACAGCCCGAACAATCCTCTCGCGGACGAGTACGGATATGTTTATGAGAGCAACGTTGACGTTGCGGTAGAGGAAATGGACGCTATTGAAGCCGCGAATATGTATAACGCCAATGTCGAGGTATTCAACCTTGTAAAGGCTATGGCTTCCTCGGCGCTGAGAATAGGTCAGGGCTGATGAGCCTCTGATATGAGTTTTTGATTTAGGAGTACATAATTATGGAATTTGTGCCTTTTGTATCGCTTGACCGTATGGAACCGATGACGAAAATGAAGGATATGAACACGCAGAAGTACGCGGTAGTCAATGTTGACAGCGCGTCTTTCCTCGATATTTTCAGAGGTCTTGTGGACAACGTGATCGATACTAACGAACAGGTCGACCGTGATATGATCGACCTTATGCTCGGAAACATCGACAACCTCGCGCAGGTTCAGGCTAATATCCAGAAAGCGAATATGGCTGTTGAGATGCTGGTTACCGTTAAAAACGAGGTTGTAAGCGCTTACAACTCCATTATAAATATGCAGGTATAATAAAGGTGGCATAAAAATAAGATGGGCGAAAGAGTAAAAAAGGTTACGGTATTTGTAAAGGATAAATGGACGGGTTTTTCCACCGCGGTGAAAATTATGGTTGCGGCTATTCCCGTTGCGCTTATCGCTATCATAATCATTCTTGCGGTCCTGCTAAACCATAAGGACGAAGCTACGCTCTATTCGGGGCTTACAAGCACCGAGGCGGGCGAGATCGTAGCGCTTATACAGGAGCAGGGCGTTACGGGTGTAAGGACTACCGCTTCGGGCGATATTATTGTACCTGTGGACAGGGTCGATGATCTGAGAATGAGCCTGCTTGTGGCGGGTTATCCGAAAAACGCGTCGAACTACGATATATGGAACGACGGCGTTGATCTGTGGAGTACGGATACGGATAAGCGCGAGGTTATGCGTCAGCAGAGAGAGCAGCGCATTGCGACGACGCTTTCCAAGCTTGATCCTGTGGCTGAGGCGACGGCTATACTCGAGATCCCGAAGACGCCGAACTACGTTATCACCAGCAAGGAAGAGGAGCCGAGAGTTTCTATCACCCTTAAGCTGAGGGGCGACGACGCGCTGACGAACGCCGAGGTAAGAGCTATCTTCAGACTTGTCGAGACGAGCGTCGACGGTCTTACTATAGACAACATTTCCGTTGTGGACACACAGGGCCGCCCGTACGAGTGGATATCCGAGGAAGAGGAAAAGAGCGGCGCGGTCGACGCTTCGGGTATCAATATCGCGCGCAGAAGACAGCAGTTTACGCTTCAGATAACCGAGGCGCTTAAAGCCGATCTCAAAGAAATGATGTCGAATATCTTCGGCCCGAACGGCTATACGCTCAATGTCGCGGCTGACCTTGATTTCGACATAAAAAGGGTAGAAAGCACGGAGTATTTCCCCGTGGGAGATACAGACCACGGCGTTCTTGACCACGAGGACGATGTTACGGAGTGGATAGACGACGAGGCTCCCGGCGGACTTGTGGGAGTTACGCCGAACGGCGATCTGTCTCCCGATTATCCCACTATCGACGGACTGATTGACGGACAGACCTATTACTACAGAAAAAGTGAAAAGCAGTACAGCGTTACAAACATAAAGACCTACATTGAAAGAAACGGCTATGAGATAAAAAGTCTGTCGGTCGGTCTTGCCATAAACTCGGGCGATCTTACGGCGACGGACCGCGAGGATATCGAGAGAATGGTGGCAAAGGCCGCTAACACCGACGTGGAAAATGTCGCTGTATGGAACACCGTGTTCTCGCTTGACGGACCAGCCGGAGGCGGTTCGACGGCGGGCGGCGATTTGTCGGGAGTAATCACAAGACCGGTTGATCCATACAGAAATATTCTGCTGTTCACCGTAATAACGCTGGGCATTATCCTCGTAATTCTGCTTATCGCTTCGCTGTTTATGAGCAGAAGCCGCAAGAAGAAGATCGTTAAGCGCCAGGAGGCTGCTGCGGCGGCTGCGGCACAGTATGCCGGCGTAATGGGAACGCAGATGATGGACGAGGCGCCCGGAGAGGTGGACTTCAACATCGCGAGCCTTACGGAAGAAGCGGGCAAGGAGTCGAGAGAGACGATACTCAAGCGCGAGATCTCCGAGTTTGCCAAGACAAATCCCGAGATCGTTGCTTCGATCATCAAGAATATGCTTAAAGAAGACGCGTAATTTGTTTTTTGATAATGTTAGTTTGATACAGAGGTGTTGATTATGGCAGGTTCGGATAAGGCGGCGAATAACGGGGAGCTGACTCCGTCCAAAAAGGCGGCGCTTGTGCTTGCTTCAATGGGAGCTGAAAATGCTTCGGCAATATATAAGCATATGTCCGATGACGACGTTGAGAGCGTTTCGGTAGAGCTTGCGCGTATGGAGTTTCACTCGATAGATACGGTCGAGGAGGTCCTCAACGAGTTTTACGAGCTGTGCCTTACGCAAAAGGTGGTCACCGAGGGCGGTCTCGATTACGCGAGAAACGTTCTTGAAAAGGCGTTCGGCAAAGAGTCGGCGGATCTGCTGTTGAGCAGGATCACCAAACAGCTTGAGTCGAAGTCGTTTGATTTCGTAAGAAAGGCAGACTATAAAAACCTGCTGGCTATCGTTCAGAACGAGCACCCGCAGACCATCGCGCTTATTCTCTCCTACGCGAGAGCGGATCAGGCGTCCGCTATCCTGTCGGAGCTTCCAAAGGAAAAGCGCGTGGAGGTAGTAGAAAGAATAGCTACGATGGACAGAGCTTCGCCTGACGTTGTAAAGTCGATAGAAATGTCGCTTGAAAAGAAGTTTGCGACGCTTGCTTCTACGGACAGCATGGAGGTCGGCGGTATCAACTACGTCGCGGAGATCATGAACAACGTCGACAGAGCGACGGAAAAGTATATCTTCGACGAGCTGGGCGCGCGCGACCAGAAGCTTGCCGACCTTATCAAGCAGAAGATGTTCGTATTCGAGGATATCGTACGTCTCGATTCCAAGGATATCCAGGAGTTTGTCAAGCAGGTGGATTCCAAGGACCTTGCGGTCGCTATCAAGGGCTCTACGCAGGAGGTCGCGGAGTGCATCTTCGCGAATATTTCCAGCCGTGCGAGAGAGAACCTTCAGGCGGATATCGAGTATCTGCACAACGTGCGTATGCGTGACGTTGACGAGGCTCAGCAGAGGATCGTTGCTATCATCAGACGTCTCGAGCAGGAGGGCACGATCACTATCAGCCGCGGCAGCGAAGACGAGATCATCGCGTGATTCGCCGCGGATAAGCGCGGATAAGCGGTACACTGCTGCGCAAATGTGTAAGCAAATCGAGTAAGAGGTGAATTTGTTGGCGATATACAAGTATAATTCCGTTCGCTACGGCGGCGGGATTGACATCTCGAATTCTGTTGCCGTTCACAAAAGCGAAGCGGCGGTTGTTGAGGATATACAGGAAAAGGAAACCGAGACGGCTGAAAGTCAGTCTCAGCATAATCCCGAGAAACATCACGAACAGAACGCCGAGTCCAAGGTCTCAAAAGAGGAGATGCTGGCAAAAAAGGAAACCGAACTTATCGCGGCGCTTCGTGATGTTGAGCACAAACAGCGTGAGCTTGCGGCTCTGAAAGAACAGTATATAGAGCAGGGCAAGGAGGTCATCCTTGAGGCAAAACGCAGAGCCGAGGGGATAATCGAAGACGCCGAGGCACGGGCCGAGGAGATCGAGAGCGACGCGGAGAAAAAGCGCGGAGACGTCTTTATCAAAGCAAGAGCCGAAGGCTTTGAACAGGGAAAAAAGGACGGAAAGTCGCTTGTAATGTCGGAGGGAAAGGGTATTCTCGATGAGGCGAGGGAGTATTCGGACAGGATAAACGAGGAGAAGATACGGCTTTTCGAGCGGTATGAAAAAGATATTTACGATACCGTTATGGATATAGCGAATAAGGTCACGCTGGGTTCCATGAGCGTAAAAGACGGGACTGTCGCTAAAAAGCTGATAAAGCAGGCTGCTAAGGATTTCCGCAACTCAAAGGTCATTCGTATTACTCTTGAGGAAAACGAGGCAACAACCGAGCTTTCGGGAGATTATGAGTATCTCAGGGAGCTTTGCGGCGGACTTGCGCATGTCGAGGTCGAGCTTCTGGCAAACGGTGACCCGGGAACGGTTATTGTGGATAACGGTGATGAAATAACCGACGCTGGA
The DNA here is from genome assembly GCA_022508885.1 of Oscillospiraceae bacterium. Lineage (GTDB taxonomy): Bacteria > Bacillota > Clostridia > Oscillospirales > Ruminococcaceae > CAG-115. The sequence goes on from JAFLUG010000027.1 coordinate 5,316, forward strand.
GTTACGACACAGCTCAGGATGATAAAAGAGCTTGGCGACGGGAGATTCCGTGAGGATACGCCCAAAAAGCGCACGAGAAAGAAATCGATCTTAGACCCCGAGGCTGACGAACAAGAGTCAGTTGACGCGGATGAATGATGTTTTATAAGGAATATGTCGGCGGCAGATGAATTTTCCGGGGAATTTGCTAAGATTTCCGGAAAATTTGCCGATATAATAAATGGAGTGGTAAAATGCTTGATTTAGCGGGGTTTCGTGATGATATAAACAACGCAGAGCTGTTCCGCTATATGGGCAAGATCGAGAAGATCTCTGGACTTACGATAGAAGCAAGCGGACCTACCGCAAGCATCGGAGACGTCTGCAGGATCTTTTCGAAGGATATGAAAAGCTTTATAAAAGCAGAGGTTGTCGGATTTAACAAAAGCAACATCCTGCTTATGCCATATACAGAGATAGAGGGGATAGGTCCCGGCTCTATAGTGGACAACACGGGCGACAAGCTTATGGTAAAGGTTGGCGCGGGGCTTAAGGGACGTATAATTGACGCGATGGGAAACGCTCTCGACGGAAAGCCCGAGGTCGATTACGAGGGAGAGGTCTCCATTACAGGTATCCCCGTAAACCCGTTTGTAAGACCGCCTATCCATGAAACGATAGAGCTTGGGGTAAGGGCAATAGACGGCACGCTTACCATGGGCAAGGGTCAGAGAATGGGCATTTTCGCAGGCTCGGGCGTGGGAAAATCCACGCTTATGGGAATGATAGCCCGAAAGGTCAAGGCGGACGTAAACGTGATCTCGCTGGTGGGAGAAAGAGGACGCGAGGTAAGAGAGTTTATCGAGCGTGACTTGGGCGAAGAAGGAATGGCAAGGTCGGTTCTGGTAGTAGAGACCTCGGACAGACCCGCGATGCTTCGCTCTAAGGCGCCGCTTACGGCTACGGCGATAGCTGAGTATTTCATGAAGCAGGGCATGGACGTTTTGCTTATGATGGACAGCCTGACGCGATATGCGATGGCGCTTCGCGAGGTAGGGCTTTCTACAGGCGAGCCGCCGATAGCGAGAGGCTATACGCCGTCTATTTACAGCGCGATGCCTAAGCTTCTGGAGCGGGCCGGAAATTTTCCCGAGGGTTCTATCACAGGAATTTACACGGTGCTTGTCGAAGGCGACGACACAAACGAGCCTATAGCGGATACCGTGCGCGGAATTATCGACGGACACATTATCCTTTCGCGAAAGATAGCGGCGCAGAACCACTATCCGGCGATAGACGTTCTTTCGAGCGTTTCGCGACTTATGAGCGAGATAGCGACGCCCGCGCACAACGAGGCGGCGGGAAAGCTAAGAAATCTGCTTTCGCTTTATAACGCGAACTATGACCTAATTTCGATAGGCGCGTACAAGCATGGGACAAATCCCCAGCTTGACGAGGCGATAAAGAAAATTGACGCGATAAACGGCTTTCTTATGCAGAGTACGAAGGAGAGCTTTCCGCTGGAGGAAACCGTTAAAATGCTCATGGACGCCGTAGGAGACAAAAAGTCTCAGGAGTGATTTTCAGGCAACGCGTTAGAGTGGTGATGTGAAATGAAGAAATTTCAGTTTACTCTGCAAAGACTTAAAGATTACCGCGAGCAGGAGCTTGACAGGCAGAAAAACGCTCTGGCGGTTTTGCAGGGTGACCTAAAGCGCCTTGAAGGCTCGCTTGAGGAGCTGCAAAAAACTACCGCGCAGCAGAGCAGCGAGCTGACTGAGGTGTGCATGAAGGGCGCGGCGGCGACCGAGATCGCCGTAAGGAAGCGTTATATAGTCACGCTTCAGCAGGACACGCATATTCGCGAACAGCAGATAATTGAAAAGAAAGCTGAGATAGAAAAACAGCTTTCGGTCGTGGTTGACGCGACAAAGGATGTAAAGACGCTTGAGATGCTTGAGGAAAAACAGCTCGAAGAATACAACATGGCTTTTGCCAAGGAAAACGAGCAGTTTATCGAGGAGTTTGTAAGCGGTCAGACAGTAAGAGAGAAAATTGAGAGTCTCGGGTGAGGCTTTCGGTAATTGACACGGTATCACGGCATTATGCCTTGATATAAATTATTTTTAACTAAGGGAGGTGAAATGAAAATGGCAGTAACGGTAAGTACAACTGCACAGAATCTCAGAAGCGATTTTATGATCTCTGACGCGGCGATCCCGCAGGCGGTTTCCGGGAAGAACGACCAGATGGCGAAGTTTGAGGAAATGCTGTCCAAGGTAAATGAAAAGCTCGAGAGATTCAAGGACGTGAAAAAAGCCTTTGACGAGGGCAAGTATGATGTTCCGACGATCGAGGAGCTCAAAAAGTCAGGTGCGATAAACGACTACTCTTTTCTGAGTGCGAAGGATATCGCGAGAAAGATCTTAAAAGGCGAGATGAAAATCGACGATATTCCGGCAGACGTTGATATCGGCGAGGTTCTGAAAGAGCTTGCGGCGCTGAGGAAATCGAACGAGGACGAGGAAGAGGAAGACGAGTTTCTCAAAACTGTAAAGGAGCTTTTCGGAGATGAGTTCGCGGCAGAGCTTGCGGTGCTTATGGGTAAGCTTGCTAAAAAGAACGAGGACGAAGAGGACAAGGCTCTGGACGCAAACGTTCTGGCAAGTCTTGTGAGCGTTGATGTTTCCAACGAGATCATGGATATCCTTAGGGCGCTTGCGGGCGAGAGCGAGGACGAGGGTGATGTGATAAGCGAGGCCGATGTTATCGGCAAGGTCGATTTCGTTGACGCGGCTATTCCGGAAAAGGCACCGTGGGATAGCTTTGATGTGGTTGACCGGATCCCGGAGGAAAACGCTGTTTTTGAGACGGTAACGTTAAGCGAAGCGGCGGAAGATGCCGGTAATAACACGGCAGCAGCCGGGGAAGCTTATGCTCGGACTGCGGTTGAAGCGGCAGAGGAAACCGGCATGGAAGTCAGCGCAAACGCGCAGACGTCAATGAGCGGCGAAGCGGCGGAAGCCATCAGAAACGCGGTTGAGAACGGCGAGATATCAAAGCCCGAGGTAAAGACCTACGAGGCGGAGAAAACCGAAGCCACCGAGCAGGATAACACACTGTTCAAGGCAGAAGGGAGCGTGCCTGTAAAGGAAGTCGACGAGAGGGCTAAGGCGCTTGGCGAGGAGCTTGAGATGCTCAAAAACGCAAAGCAGAAGCCCGAGACCGATAATACAAGCAAGCTTGCGGCAATGACGGGCGGAACGGCTGAAAGCTCTTTGATTTTACGCAGGGATAACGGCGAGCTTCTTGTCGTATCGCAGAAAGAGGTCGTAAGCCAGGTTCAGCAGATGGTAGAGCAGGTTATTTCCGAAAACCGCGAACAGGAACAGAATGAGTACAGCCTCATGCTTAATCCCGAGGAGCTCGGAAGGATCACGGTAAAGCTCACCAAGGCGGCGGACGGCGCTGTTTCCGTAACTATCGTGGCGGAAAACGCGAGAACGCAGAGAATGCTCGAGCAGAACAGCGAGCTTATGCAGTCAAACCTCAAAAACAACGGCGTAAACCTCGAAAGCTGGCAGACCGTGGGCGAATCCCAGCAGAACCACCCCGCGCAGGACTACAAAGGAAGCGCGAAGAATCCTTATTTTGCTCAGGAAAACAATTCCGAAGAAGAGCAGACTGAGGAAGGAAGATCATTTGCCGACATAATCGCGGCGATGTGATCTCAACAAATCAAGAAAAGGAGGAAATTTTTATGGCATACTCAGACGGCATTTTGTCTTCAGTAGATCAGATGCAGATGAACTACGAAAAATATAAGGACAAGTTTGTCGATAAGCAGAACGACCTTTTAAATTCCGATACGTTTTTGAAGCTGCTTGTTTCCGAAATGTCAAACCAAGACCCCCTCGAGCCTACATCGAATACCGAGTTTATCTCACAGCTCGCTTCGTTCAGCCAGATGGGTTATCTCCAGGACGTAAGCAAGTACTCTATGGCTACATACGCGTCGAGCCTCGTAGGAAAGACCGCGACCGCTTCGAGAGTTGAGGGAAAAAACATCATTGTGAAGACGGGTATCGTTGAGAGCGTTGTGAAAAACGCGGACGGAAAGAGCTACACCGTTACTATCGACGGCGAAAAGTTCGATCTGTCAAAGGTTACCTCGGTTACGGATACTCCTAAGGACGATTCGACAGGCAACTCCGGATTTGTAAGCGGTACCGATTCTCTTGGCGACAGCATTTCGAGAGCGAGCATGATGATCGGAATGTACGCGATGATCTCCGGCACTACTCCCGACGGCAAAAACTATATCGACGCAGGCTTGATCGAGTCGATAAGAGTTATAAACGGAAATATTTACGTTGTTGTAAACGGAAGCTCCAGGCCTATCGAGGATATCATTGAGCTTACCTATGCTTATGTTGACGACAGCGAAGGTACTGAAACACCCGAAGGAACCGAGGGTGAGGACGGCGAAAACGTCGGCGGAGTTGAAGGCGATTCCGAAAACACTGAGGAAAATTGAAACTGATTGATGCAGAAAGGTAGGTAGTTATGCTGATTAGCGAATACCTTGCGCTGCGAAATCAAATCAGCGTTACTACGGGAACCGGCGTTTCTCCGAGCGAGACTGTGCAAAAGTCGGGCGAAGGAAGCTTTGCGGAGGCTTTACAGCAGAAGATCGAGGAAAAGCAGGGCGTCGAATTTTCAAAGCACGCAATGCAGAGGATCTCGGAGAGAAACATTGACATAACCGAAAACGGCACACTTGACAGACTTAACAAGGGCGTTGAGATAGCGGCGGATAAGGGAAGTCAGGACGCGCTTATTCTTGTAGGCGATAATGCGTTTGTTGTCAGCGTGAGAAACAACAAGGTCATTACGACCATTGCTCAGGAAGAGCTTAAAGGAAATATTTTCACAAATATTGATTCTACCGTGATAATATGAACGGACCTTCGGGAATTCATTGCCTGAGCTGCGACTCAGCTCAGGCGCACGGAGAGAGATCATTAAGTTTTTTTGGAGGTCAATTATATGGTTAAATCTTTGTATTCAGGCGTTACGGGTCTTAAGACCCACCAGTCCAAAATGGACGTTATAGGTAACAACATCGCAAACGTAAACACCACGGGCTTTAAGGCGGGCGTAGTTACCTTCCGCGACATTTACTATCAGTACAAAATAAATCCTTCGGGCGGTACGGCTACATTGGGCGGTGTAAACCCCGCGATGGTCGGCTACGGCGTAAGGCTTAACTCCACAAACTGCAATATGACCAGCTCGGGCTTTACTCAGTCTGACTGGTGGGCTGATGTCGCACTCGACGGAGACGGCTTTTTCCAGGTTATGGACGGCTCGGGCAACATTTTCTACACAAGAGCGGGTAAGTTTACGGTAGACGACAACGGTTATCTCGTAAACGCTTCGGGCTATCACGTTCTCGGCACAATGGGAAATGCCGAGGCTCAGGAGGCAAGCTCGGAGATAATCAGAATAGTTATCCCCGCGACTAACGACAACGCTTCTTCGGCTACAAAGAGAGTAAACGGAACAAACGTTACTATTTCCGTTTCCGCTCCCTCGGACTATACAAACATGACCGTTACATTTACCGAGGCGGAGTTCCCTTATGCTACTTATAACAACGGTATTCTTAACATCTTCTTTAATTCCGACGAGCAGTACAACTCTCAGGACGATTTCGAGCAGGCGATACAGACCGCGCTTCAGGCGGGCGGTGTTACGCTCCCCGACGACGTTTCGCTCAAGTTTGAGTTTGAAAACATTCCCAATGACAGAGAGGCGCGCGCCGCAAGCAACCGCGTAGAGGACTTCAGGTTTACAACGAAGACCGCTGAGTATCAGTTCCATACAACTTATGAAGATGACGCGGGAATGACCAAGCATGCTTATATGACATTCTCGGTAAATGACCCTACCTGCCAAGACACGGTCAAGATCAATCTGTCCGCAAGACCTAATTCGGACGCCGTTGAAAAAGCAGAATACGACAGCGACACCGGCGCATGGACTATCACGGCTTATTATGACAGTACAGCTTCGGATATAAACGCGGCGATAAAGGCTCAGATCGACGAGCTGGAGGCGGCAGGCAAGAATGTTACTAAGCTCAACTGCGATAACCTTGTGCTTCCTTCGGGCGATAAGAGAGAGGAAATATTCCCGAAGTTGGTTCAGGACGCTGGCGGCGCCGCGCTGGAGGCTAAGCTTGTGGGCGGAACGGTTACAGGCGTTACGCTTGATGTTCAGGTCCAGGAAGCGGGCGCGTTCGGAAACAACTACAAGATCGTATTCGCTTACAAGGCCGGCTATGGAAATACAAGCGCGGTCTGGGACGAAAACACCCTTACGGTTACGGTCGGCGCGGACAGCACCATTACCGATGTAAACAGGGCTATAAAAGAAGCGGCAAACGGAGACGCCAAGAAACTTCTCGCATTTAACGATATCTCCGGTCTTGATTACGGCGCTGATTTCCCGGACCAGAAGGATCCCGATAATGTTTGGCAGCCCGTATTCAGGCAGGCGTTCTTCGGCGGAAATCCCGCTATTAATCCCACGGACGGCAAGGACAGCTTCTTTACTGAAACCGCAAAGGCTCTCGGAACGTTCGCGCTTGAAAACGGAAGAATCGGCTCGCAGCAGACCTACGGCGACCTTTCGGATATCGTTGTACAGTCTGACGGAACCATCGTCGGTCAGCACCCTGTTCACGGCTTCATCGTTCTCGGCAGAATTGACATCGTTACATTTGATAACGTAAACGGTCTGGCTCAGGTAAGCGGCACAAACTTCAGGAAAACAGTGGCTTCCGGCGAACCCAAGCTTAAGGTTGCGGGTACGGAAGGCTCCGGCGCTATCGTTTCGGGCGCTTTGGAAATGTCCAACGTAGACCTTTCGCAGGAGTTTACCGATATGATCACTACCCAGAGAGGATTCCAGGCGAACTCCCGTGTTATCACGGTCTCGGATACGATGCTCGAGGAACTTCTCAGCCTCAAGAGATAATCTGACGGCACCTTATTTAACTGTTCGCGTATAGTGTGAACATACTTACTCATTTGTTAAACCTTTAATGATACGGTTTTCGGGCGCGCTTTACCGCAAGCGCGGGATAGCGTGCCCGATCACCTCAATTTAATTCGGTGGTTTTATGATTTTTTTGACTAAGCTTGACGGAAAGGTCTTTATGCTCAATGAGGAGCTTATTGAAACCGTAAATGAAACGCCCGACACGGTCATCGTGCTTGAAAACGGGCATAGCTACATCGTTCGCGAGAGTATGAACGAGCTTCAGAATCTGATCTACGAAAATTCCAGGCAAAAGCGCCGGGCACGGCTTGACGCGGCAAAGGACAGCCTGTTAAATAAAGAATAAACTTCGGTTTTTCCGAGTAAAAAGTGAGGGGTAAGCTTTGAATATTTCGCTTATTATAGGTTGGGTAATTTCATTCGGTCTTGTAATTTTCGGTATCTTTTTCGACAACGGTGAGATAAAGCCCGCAAATATGGGTAACTTTATCGAGATATCGTCGTTGGCTATTACCGTCGGCGGTACGATAGGCTGCTTAGTGGCGTCGTTTCCGATGTCCTACCTTAAGGGTCTGGGAAAGCGCTTTATGCTTTCGATAAAGCCGAAGAAGTACGATCCGACAAAGTACATAGAAAATATCGTTGAGTATGCTCAGGTCGCGCGTACAAGAGGACTGCTCGCGCTCGAAGAAAGCGCGAACCAGTGTACCGACCCGTTTATGAAGTCGAGCCTTATGCTTATCGTTGACGCGAACGACCCCGAAAAGGTTCGCGGAATGCTCGACGATACGATTATGTTTATGTGCGAACGTCATGAAAACGGACGCTCGTTCTTTGAAAAGGGCGTAAGTATCTTCCCGGCGTTCGGAATGTTGGGTACGCTTATCGGACTTATCAACATGCTTGCCTCAATGGACTTTGATCACCCCGAAAGGCTTACGGGCGGTATGGCGCAGGCGCTTATCACGACGTTCTACGGCTCGCTGTTCGCTAACGTAATCATGGCGCCTATCGGAATGGCTCTGAAAAACGCGCATGAGGACGAGCTGCTTTGTATGCAGATTATAGAAGAGGGCGTTCTGGCGATTGCGGGAGGCTCCAACCCGAGGTATATTCAGGAAAAGCTTGAATTTATGCTTCCTAAGAGCCAGCACACCGCGGATAAGCGCGGATAAATTTGTAGCTTTACACAAAATAATTTCTGATTTTCTGCTTTTGCTTGTGCAAAACAGAGAGATTTATTGCCAATAAATGGGAAAATGCCCTGTAAAACGGCTTTATTACGTCAGCTTTGGCTGTCGGTAAACAAAAAATTGCAGAAATTTTAAAAAAACTATTTGCATTTTTGAGTGAAATATGGTATAATTGTTTTGGGCAATTGTGCAACAGCGAAGTTTTATACACAAAATCGCTTGAATGTGTGAAAAAATTAAAGATGTAACGGTTTACATTGACGAACATACTGAAAGGAGTGAGCAGTTATGGCTAAACTACCGCCTAAAAAATCGGAAGAAAACGCTAACGAATGGCTTAATACATATGCGGACATGGTTACGCTTCTGCTTACGTTCTTCGTGCTTCTGTTCGCCTGCTCAAACCTCGACGAGACCAAGCTTCAGCTTATTTTCCAGGCTTTTCAGAGCCGCGGTCAGTATCTGAATACGCAGGTTGACAACCTCGATATAAACGCCTCGGAGACAGGCGGAGTTACCGACGTGGATCCGAGTCTTGAGGGCGGAGACGGAGAGATGCCTCAGAGCTTTGAGGAGTTGTATCAGTATTTCGTGGATTATATCGACGAGAATAATCTTTCGGATTCGATAATGGTTGAAAACGGCGCGGCGCATATTACCATACGTTTTGACGATGACGTTTTCTTTGACGGAAACAGTTATATATTAAAGGAAGCGGGCAGAAGGGTACTCAACGGTATCATTCCCGGTATAAGGGCTGTTCAGGGTTCCATACAGACTATGACCATATCGGGTCATACCGCCGATGACGGCACTGATAAGACAAGAGATATGCAGCTTTCGGCGCTTCGCGCAAACAGCGTGCATCTTCACCTTATGAGCAAGGACACCATAGAATACTCAAAGTATAGGCTGAAGGCGTGCGGCCCTAACGAGCCTATTGAGTCAAACGACACGCGCGAGGGAATGGCTAAGAACAGACGCGTTGAGATTATGTTTATAAAGAGCAATCTCAATACCGATGATCCGGATGTAATTAAGGATATTCTCGAGCACGACTATGGTCTCGGAAGCGGTCAGTTCGATCCCGAGACGCCCACCAAGCCTGAAATAAGCAAGCTCCCCGAGGGTTCAGTCGACAAGGTTATCGGAACTATCGAGGATGAGCTGAATAACAGCGGATCGGTACTGCCGACCGAAAACGAAGGTCCGTCGATAATTGACAGCAGCGTTTTTGTCACAGGCACTGACGACGACAGTGAAGCCGAATAGGCCCGGAGGGCTGTGAGTAACGGCTTTTATTGAAATAGATTTGAATTGTTTGGGGGGATTGTTTTGGCTGACGTTCTGACGCAGGCGCAGATAGATGAAATGCTTAGAAACGTCGCAAGCGGCGTAGAGCCGGTCGTATCTTCTTCAAGCGAAGAAAAGGTTAAAGAATACGATTTCCGTGCCCCGAAGAAGTTTACCAAAGAGCAGATAAAAATTCTCGAAAGTATCTTTGAGAACTACGCGAGACTTTTATCGTCGTATCTTACGGGTCTGCTGAGACTGTACTGCAGGGTCGCGCTGGTAAACATAGAGGAGCAGCGGTACAACGAGTTTAACAACGCCTTGCCCGATTATGTAATGATGGGCATGGTGGACCTGGGCATCAAAAACGATGAAATCAACGAGACAGATATTATAATACAGGTGTCAAATGCCGTTACATACACGATGATCGACAGACTTCTGGGAGGAAGAGGCGAGTATTCGGACACCAACCGCGACTTTACCGATATAGAGACCACAATAATGAGCGGCGTAATGAAGTCGTTCGCGGAGCTTATAAAGGAGCCGTGGATAACGCACATCGACCTTGAGCCGAGGCTTATCGGAATAGAGACAAACTCACGAGTTGTTCAGACGATAGGTCATGAAGACACGGTTATAATCGTGGCTCTTGAGGTTGAGATCAACAACACAAAGTCGATAATTTCGGTTTGTATTCCCGCTATTGACCTCGATGAGATCATGGGCAAGTTTATAAACCGCTACAGTATAACAAAGCGCAAGACCGACGAAAAACGCGAGACAGAGCGCCGCGACAGTATTATGACGGGAATCTCCACGACGGATCTGCAGATAAAGGCGATCCTCGGAGAGATAAACCTCGATATGTACGAGGTTCTGACGCTGCAGATAAACGACGTTATTCCTCTTAACAAGAGAATAAGTGAAAACATAATTGTAAGGGTAGGAACTAAAGATTGGTGCGACGGAAAGCTCGGCACCTATAATGGTAAAAAAGCAATAATGATAGAAAATTTTATAGGGAATTGAGGTATAATTTCTGATGGCAAACGGAAATGATGAGAACATTGAGTTCAGCTCATACGAAATAGACGCGGTCGGCGAAATACTGAACATCAGTATGGGTGCATCCGCCACAGCTGTTTCGGAGCTTCTCAATGCGAAAACCTGGATCACAACTCCTCAGGTAAGCGTTGTCAAAGTCGGCGACCTGAATTACGATAACCTCGAACCCGCTATCTGCGTCAAGATCGTCTATGTTCAGGGAATCAACGGACTGAACATGATGGTTTTGAAGCAGAACGACGTTCAGCTTATCTTAAATCAGCTGTTGGGAAATCCGCTTGTTATTGACCCGAATTTCGAGTTTGACGAGCTGAATATCAGTGCGGTGAGTGAGATAATGAACCAGATGATGGGCGCGTCGGCTACGGCGCTGTCCGACCTGCTGGGACTGACGGTCGACATATCTGTCCCCACTCCGTATATAATCGAGCAGACTAAGTTCGGCGATCTGTGTGAGATGCCGCTTGATGCTACGGTGGTGGCGGTTACATTTAAGCTGACGGTCGACGGGGTTATGGAAAGCGAGTTTATGTCGGTGCTTTCGCTTGACCTCGCAAAAACGCTCTCCAAAAAGATGATGGAGAAGTTTGATACCCCCGAGGAAGAACAGCAAAAGAGCGCGTCGGCTCCCGCACCTGCTCCTTCGGCACCGGCTCCGGCGCCGGCCGCGAGTCCAAGTTCGAGTCCCGGTCCTGCGGCGGCTGCTCCTCAGGCGCAGATGCCGCCTCCCGAAATGCCGCAGCCACAGCAGCCAATGTATCAGATGCCTCCACAGGGCTATCCTCAGCCCGGTTACGGTTATCCGAGCCAGTATGCGGCATACGGAGCGTATCCGATGCCTGCTCCGCCGGTCAATGTTCAGAACGCCCAGCTGCATCAGTTTGACGCGATGGACTTCGGAATACCGGCTGACCAGAAGGACAACTTAAAGCTGCTTATGGGCGTGCCGCTTGAGATATCAGTGGAAATCGGAACGGCAAAACGTAAGGTCAAGGATATCCTCGAGTTTACTCAGGGTACGATAATCGAGCTCGAACGTCAGGCAGGCGCGCCTGTTGACGTGGTGGTAAACGGAAATCTGATTGCCCGCGGCGACGTTGTGGTTATTGACGATAACTTCGCGGTGAGGATCACTGAGATCGTCAAGAACAAGTTTGTTGACAGCTTAGGCAAGGAATAATGAAATTTCCAATTTTAACCTATAAATTTTTATCAAGGAGACAAAATTATGGATAAGAAGATTTTGCTTGTAGACGATGCGGCTTTCATGAGAATGCTTATTAAGGACGCGCTCACCAAAAACGGCTATACCAATATTCTTGAGGCGGCCGACGGAGCTATAGCGTGCGAGGTTTACGCGGCTGAAAAACCCGACCTTGTTATTATGGACATAACGATGCCGAACAAAACAGGAATTGACGCTCTTAAAGAGATAAAGGCGTCAGATCCTATGGCGAAGATCGTTATGTGTTCGGCTATGGGTCAGGAGGCAATGGTTGTCGAAGCTATCAAGCTCGGCGCGCTTGACTTCATTGTAAAGCCTTTTAAGGCAGACAGAATTCTCCAGACTGTTAAAAAGGTGCTCGGCTGATTTCTGCATATCATCAGGCGGGTAATGATGCCCGCCTTTTTGCAGTTTATAATGTTGATTTTTGACGCGGCTTGATCGATCGGTCCGGAATCGACCGCCTATCGGCTGTACAGAGCAGACTGAAGCATAAGAGCAGATAATCGGGGAGGCTGTTTTTTGGAATATTTTAAGTTGATTATGGCTCTTATCGGCGTTCTGGCGCTGGTTTTTGTGGTGTTCTGGCTTATGAAAAAGCTGAATTCGCATGTTTATATGAGCAGCGGCAGAAGTCTTAAGATTCTTGAAAGAGTAAATATCGGACAGGACAAGTGTCTGCTGTTGATCAGTGTGTGCGGAAAGTGTATGGTAGTCGGCGTTTCCCCGAATCATACCGAAAAGCTCTGTGACCTCGAGCAAACCGAGGAGGAGATAATCGGCGTCATTGAAAATAAAAACGGGGAAAACCCGTCGTTTATGGACAGTATGAAGACGGTTATGGGAAATATGTTCGACAAAAAGAAATGAAGCGCAAAGGAAGGGTTATTTTTGCTTAAACGTTTATTTGAAGCGGATAAAAAGCTGATACTGAAATTTTGCGTTTCGCTGTTTCTGACTATTCTGTTTACGTTCGTGGCGGTTGAGCTAAGGGCTTACGCCGCCTCGCAGGTCGACGCGGAAAACACCTCGGTTACAGCGGAGAGCTCCGATGAAGAGGGCGCGGCGACCCCCGGAGATTATGTGGGCGATTCTGAGACGAACGTCGGTTCTTCGCCGACGGCTTCGGTTTTGCAGGAGCTTATCGGAGTTGACGCTTCTCAGCCGCTTGAGGTAATTATCCTGCTGACGATCATCGCGTTGCTGCCGTCTCTGTTGATGATGGTGACGTGCTTTGCGAGGATCGTGATAGTTCTCGGATTTTTGCGCTCGGCGATGCAGACTCAGAACACCCCTCCGAATACGGTCATCACGGGGTTGGCGCTGTTTCTGACTCTGTTTATCATGGCGCCTGTGTTTACGGAAATGAACGACATCGCGTATCAGCCTTATGTAAACGAAGAGCTTACGCTTGAAGAAGCCATTGACGCGGCGAGTGTTCCGCTGAAGCGGTTTATGCTTAAGCAGACCTCAAACGACGACTTGGAGTTTTTTGTGGAATTGTCAAATACGGAGGTCCCGGCGGAAATAACCGACGAGTATAAGGAAACCGAGCTTCCGCTTACAACAATTATTCCCGCGTTTATGATAGGCGAGCTTAAGCGCGCGTTTCAGATGGGCTTTATGATATTTTTGCCGTTTCTGGTAATTGATATCGTTGTAGGTTCGACGCTAATGTCGATGGGTATGATGATGCTTCCGCCGGCTATGATATCAATGCCGTTCAAGATATTGGTATTTGTATTGGCGGACGGTTGGAATCTTATGATAGGCTCGATCGTGGCGAGCTATAACTGGTAGCAGTGCCGGTATTGAAAAAGAGGTTTTGTTATGACTCAGGATCTGGTAATGGAGATTATGCAAGAGGCGATAATGCTTGCGTTTAAATTGGCGCTGCCGGTTCTTATCGTCGCGATGCTTGTGGGTCTTATCGTAGCGATCTTACAGGCGGCTACGCAGGTGCACGAGCAGACCATCTCTTTTGCGCCAAAGGCGGTTTGCGTTGGTCTTACGCTGTTTTTCCTCTCGCCGTGGATGACAAACGAGTGCATAGATTTTTTTAATTGGATCATGGACAAACTTGCGGGAATTCCGATTACATAGACAAAGTAAGTGGGAAGTTGGTAAACTGTGGCTGATGTATGGAATGTCTTATTTACTGACGCAGTAGTTTTTGTTATGGTTCTGGCGAGAACCGCCGGAATATTTTCTTTTAACCCTATATTTTCGCGCAGGGGTGTTCCGAATACTTTCAGGGCGGCCGGCTCGTTTGTTCTCGCGATTTTAATTACGGCGGCGGGTAATTTTGAGTATCAGATACCTGACGGATTGCTTCCGTTTGCTTTTGATCTGGTAAAAGAGCTGTTTGTCGGGGCAATCTTGGGTTTTTTCGTAAACCTTATGCTTCAGGTTTTCTCGCTGGCGGGCGAGGTTACGGATATGCAGCTCGGTCTTTCAATGGCTAAAAGCTACGATCCGACATTTGGAAACGTCGGTATTACGACAAACTTTTACAGCTATTGGTTTATACTGTATTTTTTGTCTGTCGGAGGGCACAGAAGCTATATCGAGCTTATCTCGATATCCTTTGACAGTATTCCTGTGGGTTATGAGAGCTTTAATATAAACATTCTGTATATTATTGTAATGTATATGGAAAAGGTAATGGAGCTTGCGCTTAAATTAGCTATGCCGTCAATTGCGGCGTCGCTCATCACGGAGTTCTGCGTGGGCGTGGTTATGAAGGCGGTTCCGACTATCCATGTGTTTGTGCTTAACATACAGCTTAAGATGCTGGTTGGATTTATTGTCCTTACGGCAAGTGCGCCGGCTGTGGGAGAGTTTATGGAAATGATAATGGGCGTATTGTGGGAGAATCTGAACGGGCTTGTTTTCGGGTTTTCCGGATAGATACGCACGGGGGTTGAGTTAGTTGGCAGGCGAGGAAAAAACCGAAAAAGCCACTCCGAAAAAGCGGCGTGACCAGCGAAAAGAAGGAAATGTACTACAGTCCAAGGAGATAGTAACCGCGGCCTCGGTTCTCGGAATTTTCACGGCTATGAGACTGTTGGCCGAGTTTATGATAAAAAACGTGCTTAACTATTCGGCGGATATATTTGAGCACGCCGGCAGATATGAATTAAACGCTGATACGACAATGCCCATTGTGGTGGATATATTTACAATAGTAGTGATAGTCGTAATGCCCATTTGCCTTATTGCGATGGTTTTGGGGATAATACCGACTGTTGCGCAGACGCGCGGATTGTTTACGATGAAGGCCTGCGCGCCGAAGTTTTCAAGACTTAATCCACTTGAGGGAATAAAAAAGCTGTTTTCAATGCAGGCTGTCGTCGGTATTCTGAAGGGGCTTATCGAGGTAATTGTTGTCAGTGTGCTGGTATACAATGAGATATCCGACAGGCTTCCGAGGATAATCGCGCTCAGCGGCGCGGGTATTATGCAGGGTATAGCCTACGCGGCGCTGTCGATCTACGATATGGTAATGCTTATATGCATTATGCTGGTGTTTGTGGCGGCGGGAGATTTCCTGTTTCAGTGGTGGCAGTTCGAGAAAAAGCTCAAGATGTCAAAACAGGAAGTCAAGGAAGAGTATAAGCAAATGGAAGGCGACCCGCAGGTAAAGTCAAAGATAAAGCAAAGACAGCAGCAGATGGCGCAGAGGCGAATGATGCAGGATGTTCCTTCGGCGGACGTTGTCGTGAGAAACCCTACTCACTATGCTATCGCGCTGAAATATGACCAGGACGAAAACAAAGCGCCTGTAGTTGTTGCAAAAGGCGCGGATTATTTAGCAAAGAGGATCATAGATATCGCGGAAAACCACGATGTCATGTGTATAGAAAACCCGACGCTTGCGAGGGCGCTGTATTCGCAGGTGGATCTGGGGAGAGAAATTCCGATCGAGCTTTACGACGCGGTGGCGGAGGTATTGCTGATCGTATATAAGGCAAAGAACAAAACGCTTCACGCTTGACACACTGTTGATAAACCCTCATCTGTGGCGTCAGCCGCGCAACGGCAGCCACAAAAGGCTGGCCGTTGCACGTAGGGGTTTGCAGAGCAAACTCTGTCCTGACATCTGAGGGCTTCTCAACAGTGTGAAATAAGCTGTTATATTTAAATTTTCGCAGGAGAAGGACGGTGAACAAAGCCTGTGAGTATGATAAAAAAGATATTGGGCAACTCTATGGTTTTGTTCATTATCTTTATTGTATTGGCGATAATTATCCCGCTGCCTTCCTGGCTGTTGGATTTTCTTATAATGGTAAACATCGCTCTTTCGCTGATAATCCTCGTTATGACGATGTTTATAAAAGAGGCGCTTGAGTTTTCGGTATTTCCGACGGTATTGCTGTTATCAACGGTTTTCAGACTGTCGCTGAATATCTCCACGACGCGCGGCATTCTTTCGAGCGGCTACGCGGGAGAAGTAATAAAGGCGTTCGGCGACTTTGTTATGGGCGGAAACGCCATTGTAGGATTTCTGATATTCATTATCATAGTTCTGGTAAACTTTATAGTTATCACCAAGGGTTCGGAGCGTGTATCCGAGGTTGCGGCGAGATTTACGCTCGACGCTATGCCCGGTAAGCAGA
>JAFLUG010000028.1 GCA_022508885.1 Oscillospiraceae bacterium
GGAAAACCCTTTTGAAAAAGGGTTTTCCCTTGACCCTTTCCCAAAACTTTTTAATTTGGTTGCAGGTTATATCAACGCGTCTCACAAGAAACCCAAACGGTTATAATTATATTACAGTTTTGAAAAATCGTTGACAATATCGGAAAACGGTGTTATATTATAACTAAAGATAACTCACATTATTGCTTTAATTACAGCTTAAGGAGGGATATTCTATGAAAAAACCACACATTATATTACCCGCATTCTTACTTACAGCCGCCCTTGTTCTGAGCGGATGCACGGGAAAGACAAAAACACCGCCTGTCGCGGATAAAGATACGGCTTCGGAATCTTCCTCTGACAGCAATTCCGAAAATTCAACCGAAAGCGGCGAAATGTCGTCTGCCGATCCGTCGCCCGAAAGCACAGATGAAAATTCAACGAGCAGCAGTGACGAGTGCCAGCCCTATCAGGAGATTTATCTTGATCAACAGTATCTCGAGACGCTTGAACAAGACAGACTTTATGTGAGGGTTTGCTTATACATGGATGATGAAGCTATTCGTGCAGATTATGAGAAGAAATATCCGGAGCTTGTGGGAACCGAAGTTTATTGGAATTATTTGAGTCGTTTTTTCTCAAATAGAGGCGAGCAACTTATCAGAGAATTTGTGAGCGACTATGATATTGATTATGAGGAGATCCCGAGCACGTTTAAATTGGGCGGATGCTTTTCTTGCAATCTTGACAAGAACACTATTTCTACAATGTTAAACGATACGCGAGTTGCGGAAATAATTTATCATATAGGCAATAGTACCATTGTTCCTTTTTAAAACAAACACTTTATAAAGGCTTACGCGGTCAGAATTATCCGACCGCGTTTTTTGCGAAAAAAACTGTTTACTGTCAACTGTCAATCGGTAAAAAGCAGTCCGTCGATAAGCCGGGTTCTGTCGCGCGCGGTCATCTATCTACCCTTTTCGTCGCCGAAAAGGTCAAGCCGCCTTAAGCAAGGAGCGCCGAGCAGACGCTTTTTCCCTCACACCAATCGGCGTTGCATCGGATAGGGTTTACACGGCGATATGCTCTCGCATATCCCGGTGAGCTCTTACCTCGCCTTTCCACCCTTACAGTGTTCAAGCGTTGCTTGAACCATGCGGTATATTTCTGTTGCACTGTCCCTGAGGTCGCCCTCGGCTGACGTTATCAGCTATCCTGCTCTGTGATGCCCGGACTTTCCTCATTGCGCTTTCGCGCCCCGCGACCGCGTAACGGGCTGCCTTATTACCAAGTTACATTTTACCATATAACGCGAAAAAATTCAAGTCTTTTCGCCGATTTCTCTTTGTGTTTTTCACATTACGAGTTTAAATTGTTAAAATTTATCCCTGTTCTCCCTTGACAAAACCAAAATTTAGTATTATAATGAATTTGTATAGTATAAATCTGTAAAAATAAGGCGTGTGTGCATAAGGACAACGGCGTCCTTTAGAAAACGCGGACGGGCTTTTACCGCAAAAACGGAAGGAAATAAAATATGAACGTAGAGTCATATCATCAGAATTTTGTTGTCGAAGAATACGGCGAGGACGGTATCTTGAAAAAGTTCGGGATAAAATATCCCGAAAACTATAACTTCGGATATGACATAATAGACAAATTTGCCGAGATGGAGCCAAATCGCCGCGCTGTTTTCTGGGTGAACCTCAAAGGCGAGGAAAAGCTGCTTACCTTCGGAGATCTGTCGAGGCTGTCGAACAAAGCGGCGAATATGTTCCTGAAAATGGGAATAAAAAAGGGCGACCATGTTATTCTGATGATGAAGCGCCACTATCAGTTCTGGTATGTGCTTGTGGCGCTTATGAAGATAGGCGCGGTGGCTATTCCTGCGACATATCTGCTTACTCCCAAGGATATGGTCTACCGCTGCGACGCGGCGGACGTAAAGGCGGCCATATGTACGCACGACGGCGACGTTGCGGCTTATGTGGACGAGGCGGACAAAATGGTGAAAAGCCCGCTTTTGTGCAAGTATATCGTAAACGGCTCGCGCGAGGGCTGGACGAATCTGGACGAGGAAATAGAAAAATATCCCGATACAATGGAGAGAATTCCGACAAAAGCGGACGAAATTTTCCTTATGTATTTCACCAGCGGAACAACGGGCTATCCCAAAATGGCTATACACGACCACACCCTTTCGCTGGCACATATCCAGACAGCAAAGCACTGGCATAAGGTCGACCCAAACGGACTGCATTTTACCATTTCGGACACGGGCTGGGCAAAGGCGGCATGGGGAAAGATATACGGTCAGCTCGCCATGGGCACCTGCATTTTCGTGTATGATTTCAACAAGTTCATTCCCGAGGACGTACTCTCGATGATCGAAAAATACAGGATAACGACGCTTTGCGCGCCGCCGACGATGTTCAGATTTTTCATAAGCGTGGGTCCCGAAAAGTACGATCTTTCCTCGCTTAAATACTGCAATATCGCGGGAGAGGCGCTTTCGGCGGAGGTATATAACCGCTGGAAGGAGATAACGGGGCTTCAGCTTATGGAAGGCTTTGGACAGAGCGAAAGCACCTGCCTTATCGGAAACATCATCGGAATGACCCCAAAGCCCGGCTCTATGGGAAAGCCCACGCCGCTTTACGATATCGATCTGGTTGACGCCGACGGTAATTCGGTGCCTAACGGGGTCGTAGGTGAAATTGTTGTAAAAGGCGAGTATACGAATACTCCCGGGTTGTTCAGAGGCTACTACAAAAACAAGGAAGTAACCGACAAGGTGTGGCATGACGGAATGTACCATACGGGCGATACCGCCACCCGCGACGAGGACGGATATTATTGGTATGTCGGAAGAAACGACGATGTGATAAAGTCAAGCGGCTACCGCATCGGTCCGTTTGAGATAGAGAACGTTTTAGCTACTCACCCCGCCGTTCTTGAAAGCGCGGTCACGGGCGCGCCGCACCCTATCCGCGGCGAGATAGTAAAGGCAACTATCGTTCTTGAAAAGGGCTATGAGCCGAGCGAGGAGCTGAAAAAGGAAATTCAGGACTATGTAAAGCACAACACCGCGCCGTATAAATATCCGCGAATAGTCGAGTTTGTAAACGAGCTTCCCAAAACCACCAGCGGAAAGATACGACGCGTGGAGATACGTCAGAGCGACATTGACAAAATGAATGGAAAATAATTGTTCAGGGGAAAACTTTCTGAAGAAAGTTTTCCCCTGACCCCTTTCAAAGACTTTTTGTATTTTGTTAATTGTTCACAAATTTTAAAAATATGAAAAAACATATTGACAACTACAAGAAAATTGTGTATAATCGTTCATAGAGATATAAAATATGAACGAGGTGAAAAAATGAAATATATGGATGCCCTGAAAAAAGCGCGCGAGACTGAGCTTTGCGTTCAGGCGGAGTTAGAGCATATCGAGCGCCTGCACAGGATAATGAAAACGTCGGGGAAGAGCCAAAGGTATGCCGAAGAGATCGCCGAAAAGCTCGCAAGGCTCGAAGCCGAGCTTAACGACTCGATCGACAGAACCGTAGATATAAAACGCGGGGCGCTGAGCTTTTTAAGCGCGCTTGAAGGCTATGAGCGCGCGGTGCTTTACAGATACTACATTTTAGGAGAGGATTGGAGAACCATTTCCGAGAAAATGTATCTGAGCGAGCGGCAGGTGTATTATTACCGAAAATCGGCGATCAAAAAACTTGAAGAGAAATACAATAAAAACAACAAAGGTGAATTATGGAGATCGGAGCAAGAATCAAGGAACTGAGAATACAAAACGGACTTACCCAGGCGCAGCTTGCGAAGGCTTTGGGAGTTACCTCGGCGGCAGTCGGAAACTATGAGCAGGGGATAAGCTTTCCGAAAGAAACAGTACTCAGAAAACTTTTCAACGCGCTTAACTGTACTCCAAACGAGCTTTTGAGCGAGGAGAAATATTCCGCGGAGGATTACGAGCATTTAAGACTGTACTCGATGCTTACGGCAGAGGGAAAGCGGGCGGTTGATGAGTTTACCGAGAGTGAGCTTTCCAAAGCTTCGGAGATGTCGGAAATTCGTATCGCCGCAAGGCGCGGCGGCTCGGAGATAACTCTTAAAAAGCGCACGGAGAGAAGTATTTTTGACGCGGATGACTATAATCGGTAAGGTAAAATGACAGTAAACGAGGTTTATATCAAGGCGGGGATATCGTCGCTTCCGATAAGTCCCGAGGAAACGGCAAAGCGGTTGGGGATAAAGCTTGTAAGCTATAAGACCATGACGGAGATATACGACATATCCATGCGCGGGCTGTATTCAAAAAGCCGATTCGGATTTTCCTATATTGAGGACGGACGGTTTGTAATTGCGGTAAACGAAAACTCCTGCGGCGAGAGACGCAGGAGATTTACAATTGCGCATGAAATAGCGCACTGTGTTTTGGGTCATCTTTCACACGAAGCGAAAAACACGGTCGAAAACGAGCGCGAGGCAGACCGTTTTGCGGCGGAGCTTCTTGCGCCGGTGTGCGTTTTAAGAGAGTGCGGGGTTTCAGACGCGGACGAGATATCGCGGCTTTGCGGGATATCAAAGGCTGCCGCGGAGATAAGCCTTAGGCGTGTCCTGTCCGCTGATAAAGCCCCTTACGCCAGAGAAATTATCGAGCGCTTCGGCGGGTTTATTTCGCGATACCGCAAAATCTCAAATTAAAATTACACCGCCGCGACCACGCTTTAGCAGTGTGCGAATTTCAAAAAGGTCGAATTTTTTCAGAAGAAAAAATTCGACCGGTTCCGACTTGGCGGCTAAGCGAAGCGTGCCGTCAAGTCGTGAATTTTGAAATTCAAATTTAAATAACACCGCCATGACTGCGTTTTGCAGAGTGAATTTTTGCGCTCTCAATCTGCTTTTCTTAATTCCTCCGCGATCTGCGCGAGCTTCTGAAGTCTGTGATTCAGTCCGCTTCGGCTTATAGGAGCATTAAACATTCCGCAAAGCTCCGAAAGCGAGCTTTCGGGGTTTTCAAGCCTGAGCCGCGCAGTTTCACAAAGCTCGGGAGAAAGCGAGCTTTCTCCCGCGGTACTAAAAATAAACTCAATATCGCGGCGTATCTTTTCACTCGCCGCCACTGTTTTGTCAAGATTCGCGCTGTCGCAGTTTACCGAGCGGTTTGCGCGGTTTCGGATATCCTTTTCGATCTTAACGCGCATTATTTCAAGCGAATGAGCGCCCGCGCCGATATAGGTGAGAAAATCCTCGATTATTTCGCTTGTTTTCGCGTATAAAACGGTAGTCCTCTGACGGACGGTGGATTTTACGGTCATTCCGTGCTCGTTGATAAAATCCATAAGAGCTTCCGCCCGATCGCTTTCGGGCAACACTATCTCAAGATGATATTCCTTTTTCGGGTCGGTAACATACCCGCACACCACGAAAATCCCACGGAGAAAAGCTCCGCCGCCCGAATCGTTTCCCGATACGATATCGCTGTTGATAACCGAGAAATCCCCGAATTTTTCACGCAGGACATCGCTCGGCTTTATTTCAAACGTGTAAAGCGAGCCGCCGTTTTTTACCAACCGCTTTGTTTCAACGCGGGCATCCGGAAAGACGGCTTTGCACAGCGTCTGCGCGGCGGTGACAAGCCACAGGTTTTCGGTCTGCAAAAGCTGTTTTTTTCCGCGTGTTTTTCCCGCGAAAAACATTCCGTAAAGCATGGCGGGCGCGTCGTCGGGGGACAGATCCTTTACGTCGCACAGGCTCTGTTTAATTTCCGATGAAAACGACATTCTTTTCAGCTCCCGTTTTTATTTATCCATATCCCGATGATTTAATCTCACGCGGTATCCCGCCTGCTCAAAATGCTTCGATGCAAGCTCTGCGAAGGTCACGCTTCTGTGCTTTCCGCCGGTACAGCCAAACGCAACGACAAGACGGCTTTTTCCCTCGCCGACATAAAGCGGAGCGAGAAAATCCACGAAGTCATACAGTTTATTTTCAAGCTCTACAGACTGCGGGAAACCCATGACATAGTCTCTCACGGCTTGGTCTGTTCCGGTGAGATGTTTGAGCTCGGGAATATAAAACGGATTCGGCAGACACCTTACGTCAAACACTAAGTCCGCCTCTCCCGGAACACCGTACATAAATCCGAAGCTCATGCAGTTTATTATCATTCTGTCCGAGGGCTTGTCCAGAAACAGTCCCGCGACCTGCTCCTGAAGCTGGCGGGCGGTCAGAAGCGAGCTGTCGATGATGTAATCCGAGTTTGCGCGTATATCCGTAAGCAGCGCGTTTTCAGCGTCTATAGCCTTCGACAGGTCTCCCTCGGACGCCTCGTCGAGGGGGTGCTTTCTGCGGGTCTCGCTGTAGCGTTTCATCAAAACCTCTTTCGCGCAGTCCAGAAACAGTATCTTCACGTCAGCGCCGTCTATTCCTCTAAGCTTTGATATGTTCTCCGAAAGCCGCAGAAAAAGTGTTCCTCCGCGGATATCCGTAACGATAGCAACCTTTTCAAGCTCGTCTTCTTTGAGTGACGACTGCGCGCACAGCTCAGCGAAATTAGGTATAAGCTGGGGCGGCATATTATCGATACAGAAAAATCCGATATCCTCCAAAACCTTTATGCAGGATGATTTTCCCGAGCCTGAAAGCCCTGTTACTATCAAAAAAGTCATATGATCAACCCCTGTTCAGTTGTCCACCGTTATCATTTCACATTCAAGCTCTATGCCCTTTTCTTTGAGAACGGTATTCTTTATGTGTTCTACTATCTTTATTATATCACCGTAAGTCGCGTCTCCGCGGTTTATGACAAAACCGCTGTGCTTTTGGCTTACCTCTGCGCCGCCTATCCTAAAGCCCTTAAGTCCGCATTCTTCTATAAGCGCCGCGGCAAAGCCGTT
Organism: Oscillospiraceae bacterium; assembly: GCA_022508885.1. Classification (GTDB taxonomy): domain Bacteria; phylum Bacillota; class Clostridia; order Oscillospirales; family Ruminococcaceae; genus CAG-115. The sequence goes on from JAFLUG010000028.1 coordinate 6,903, forward strand.
TTTCGGACGCTTAAATGTGCTTCCGCATGAAGGGAATTCAAGCGGCTGTTTATCCTTTCGCCTTTGCATGACCTCGTCCATTCGCGCTTTTATCGCGTCTTTATCACCGTTTGAAAACCGCATCGTAACGGATGTTATCACATAATCGCGCTCTGAAAAAACGCTGTGGCGGTAGCTTAGCTCCATATCATCGGAGGACATTTCTTTGATCTCGCCGCGCTCGTTTATATATCGGCAGGAGACGGTGACGTCTTTCATCTCGCTTCCGAAAGCGCCGGCGTTCATAAACAGCGCGCCGCCGACAGAGCCGGGTATCCCGTAAAGATTTTCCGCGCCTGAAAGCGAGCAGTCGAGCGCGGTCTTACAAACTGCGTTGAGCATAGCGCCCGCGCCCGCGGTAATTTTATTCTGCTCGACGGTTATCCCGCCCATGTCCTGACCTATCAGAATTATCACTCCGCGAAAGCCGCTGTCGGAAAACAGAACGTTTGTACCCTTGCCCAAAACGAAAAACGGGATATTCTCGCTTTTGCAGAGCGAAAGCATTTCGGAAAGCACCGCTTCGCTGTTTGGTTTTACAAGAATATCGCAGGCTCCGCCTATTTTCATCGAGCAATAGTGCTTTAACAGTGCGTTGCGCTCAAACGCCGCGCCGCTTTCAATGCACAGTGATTCTATCAAAGAATAGTCCATCAAGCCCTCCGGAATCGATAACTTTGGATATTGAACAAGGGCAGACAACGCCCGCCCTGATTCGTAGATTATACTTTGCGTTATTACGCTATAGTATATAAGTATGCCGCGCCGATTATTCCCGCGTCGTTTTCGAGCTGACAGATATCAAGCTTTGTAGTCTTATCCGCGTCTATGCAATAGCTCTCGCGCTTGATTATCTCCGAAAGCGGCTTTGTCAGCGCCTCGCCCTCCTTGCAGATACCGCCCCCGATAAGCAGCATCTCAGGCTGGAACGTATTTACGATATTCGTAAGTCCGCAGCCAAGGTATTCTATGTACATATCCACAACGCCCTTTGCGGCCGCGTCTCCCGCTCTCATTCCGTCAAAGGCAGTTTTCCCGTCTACTTTTTCTATATCTCCGCCGCAAATCTCCCACATTTTAGAGTCTTTGCTTTCTTCCATTGCTTCTCTTGTCATATTTATAAGCGCCGTCGCCGAAGAATATGCCTCAAAACAGCCCTTTCTGCCGCAGCCGCAGGGTCTTCCGCCGTATTGGATAACTGTGTGTCCAAGCTCCGCTCCGCAGAAATTAAAGCCGGTGTATATTTTTCCGCCGATGATTATTCCTCCGCCCACGCCCGTTCCGAGAGTTACCACTACAACGTCGTTAAATCCCTTTCCCGCGCCCGCGAGAACCTCGCCGAATGCCGCGGCGTTGGCGTCGTTTTCAACATACACGGGCTTGTCGAGCTTTTTCTTGATAAACGCCTGAAGATTTGTGTTGTGGAAATCAAGATTGCAGGAATACAGCACAACTCCGCGGTTTCTGTCGGCAACTCCGGGAGTGCCTATTCCTATCGAATTTACCTCGTTAAGCGCTACTTTGGCGCTGGTAAGGACCTGCCAGATAAGTTCGACGATAGACGCGCATATCTCCTCGGCAGGACGAGGAAGATTTGTTTTGGCGGTAGCTTTCTCGACTATTTCATACTTGTCGTTTACAAGACCTACCTTGATATTTGTTCCGCCTAAGTCGATACCTATATTGTACATCTTAATATTCATCCTTTCGGTGATAGAATTAAAGGTTCAGGTCGCTCATTATTTCCTCGCTGTCCGAGTCGATGCCGAGCTGTCTGAGCAAGTCCTTTGCGGCGTTATAGCCCATTTTCTTCTGGCGGTTGTTCATCGCCGCAACCTCAAGGATTACCGCGAGGTTTCTTCCCGGCTTTACGGGAATATTAAGCAGCGGCACCTTAACGCCGAGAATAGTCATATAATGCGTGTCAACACCCATTCTGTCATAGGTCTTTTCGGGATTCCAAAGCTCCATTTCAACTACCATGTCGATTTTTTCCGACGTTTTGACAGCGCCTATACCGAAAAGCTGGCGGGCGTTTATAATTCCTATGCCGCGAAGCTCGAGAAAATGACGGATATTGTCCGGCGAAGAACCTACGAGCGTGATGTTCGACGCCTTGAGTATCTCGACCGCGTCGTCCGCGATAAGTCTGTGTCCGCGCTTTACAAGCTCGATAGCGGTCTCGCTTTTACCTACGCCGCTTTCGCCGAGTATAAGCACGCCCTCGCCGTATATCTCGATAAGAACGCCGTGGCGCGTGATCCTCGGAGCAAGCTGTAAATTGAGAAAAGCCATAAGCTTCGCGATAAACACAGAGGTGTTTTCCTCCGTGCGGAAGATCGGTATCCCAAAATCGGGAGCCATTTCCAGCATCTCGGGGAAAACGTCTTCTTTTCTCGTGATTACAAGCGCGGGGAAGCGATAGCTCAGCAGATCGGAAATACGCTTCCTGCGAAGCTCGGAGTCGAGTCCTGCAAGATAGGCGGTCTCCATTTTCCCCATGACCTGAATACGCGTGTTGTCAAAATACTCGTAAAATCCCGCAAACTGAAGTCCCGGGCGGTTTGTGTCGTTGTTTGAGATAAGGGCGTTTTCCCCGCCCTCGGGCATGTAAATCGTTTCGAGCTTAAACTCGTCTATCATCTTTTTTAACGGGAAGTTAAACTCCCGTGTAATTTCTTCCAGCGGCATAAAATCACTCCTTATAATACAATTACTCACTAAATAACATTATACCTCAATGAAACGATTTTTTCAAGTCTTTTTTGTAAAACTTGTTTAAAATATGGACAAATGTCAAAAATATTTGTAAGAAATTTCATTAAGGCGAGCCGCCTTTGGCAATGCGTTTCAAGCGTGAAATGTTGTCAAAGATGATCGCCCGACCGCGCAATATTTTTGTATCGTACACTAATTAAAGGGAGTTGACATAATGAAAAGCATTGTTATTGCGGTGTTGTTGTCGCTGGGGGCGGTGTTTTGTTCGGTTGCAGGTTTTTTTATTACCTTCAGCGAAAACTGCGAAAACGTACAGGGAGAAGTTTTAAGGCTTCATATCCCCGCGAACTCAGATTCCGCCGAGGATCAGGAGATAAAGCTCAAGCTCAGGGACTACCTGCTCAGCGAGTTTGGAGAAGAACTCGGCGAATGTGAAGATCTATCCGAAGCTGAGCAGAAAGCCGAAAAACTGCTTCCCGAGATCGAGCGGAAAAGCGGCGAATTTCTCTCAGCAAACGGATTTTCCTACGGCGCGAAAGCCGAGCTTGTTTCGATGTACTTTACCACTCGCGAATACGACAGGCTTATTCTCCCCGCGGGAGAATACAAGGCTTTGCGAGTGACTCTCGGAAGCGGCGAGGGCAAAAATTGGTGGTGTGTTATTTTCCCTCAGCTTTGCGTTCCGGCGGTGACTGAAAAAAGCGAACCGCCCGAAGCTTCGGCAAACGAAATTCTCGAAAGCTTCGGAAAGCCCCAGCAGGTAACTGTAAAATTTGCGGTTTACGAATTTTTCAGTAATCTTTTTAAATAAACTCCATTAAAACTGCGTTATATACGAGTACGAAATTTCAAAAATCAAGCGGCGCGTCGGAGCGCAGATCGGACGCGCCGCTTGGATAGCACAGGATTATGCCCTTCGGGCATAATCCTGTGCGGTTTTGAAATTTCCATTTAAATAACCTCCGTCAAGACAGCGTTATATCCGAGTAACATTTGTGCAGTTTTTACATTCTTCAACAATATCCATCAAAATTCTGACTTTTAAATTGCTCGAAAAAGCTCCGCAAATCCGATAACTGCCGCGATTTTAGCGGTTTGTAAATTTTATTCCAAATTTTTCCAAAAACTTGTTGACAAAATTGTAAAATTTTGGTAATATGAAGTCAGACCGATTGGAAATAAATGGAAATCGGCTAAAAATTTGGAGGTATAAAAATATGACAAATCAAATCAAGGTACTTATCGGAAATGACACGGCTGACTGTGGAATGGCTTGGGCGGGCGCTCTCAAAAACGCGGGAATGTATGCGATAACACGGCGCTGCGACGGAAACTCGGTGCTTAATTCAATAAAGTCAGAGGCGCCCGACGCGGCGGTGCTCGAGGCGAAAATGCCGTTTTGTGACGCTGTTGAGATAATACGCAAACTGAAAACCGAAAAGAAGTATGTTCCAAACGTGATCATTGTTTCAAACGCGGCAGACCCCGCGCTCGAGCGCGAGGCGGCAAACTTGGGAGCATATGTGGCGCTTAAACCGTTAGACCCGAATATGCTTGTAGCTAAAATAAATGAAATGTGCGGGATGGGCGAAAAAGCTCCCGAGACCCGCGACGATACCGAGCTTGAGGTAGCGGTAACGGAGATAATACACCAGGTTGGGATCCCAGCGCACATCAAGGGCTATCATTATCTCAGAACGGCGATAATGCTGTCCGTAAATAACGACGAGATGATAAACAGCATAACAAAGCTCCTTTACCCGACGATAGCGAAAACCTATCAGACGACCTCTTCGAGAGTTGAGCGCGCTATACGTCACGCTATAGAAATAGCGTGGGACAGAGGAAACATCGACGTTCTGGACAAGTTCTTTTCCTACACCGTACATACCTCGCGGGGAAAGCCCACAAATTCAGAGTTTATCGCGCTTATCGCCGACCACCTGCGCCTTAAGTCCAAGCAAAACGGCGGAGTGCTTACGGGAGCGTTCAGATAGTTGTTAGTTAATGGTAGTTAGTTATATTAAGGCTAAACGCGCTCGGAATTTTTCCGAGCGCGCTTGATTTATATTTATTACTGTACACTATCCACTGTACACTGTCAACTGTCAATTGCTAACCTTCCTATGTTTGATAACCTTCTGCCTCGAAAATTCCTCGCGGTCTTTTTCCTCGAGGGCGTTCGAGATATACTTAAGCTGTTCTTCAAAGCGCGGAATGATTATGTTTTTAAGGGCGTTTGCGCGCTTCTGGGTTTTCTTGATAGCGACCGCGAGGCGGTAGATGCTGTTTTCAAGCTCCGCGAGACGCACTGTAATTTCCTTTACCTTGTTGAATTTGATATAAGCCTTGTCAAACTCGGAGCTTGTAAGCGTCATTGAATATGGGGGTCTGTCGGCGGCAATCAGATTTGCGGTGATTTTCGGAAGCTCGACGCTCATGACCGAGCGTGCCGAGAGCTTGAGCGAGTTTTCCACGGGAAAGGTCTGAGCTATTGTTCCCACAACGCCGAGCGTCAAATTAGCGTATTCAAGCGCGCGGTAGGCTTCGGCGTAAGTAACGTCTATCTCGTCGCGGAGCTCGCGCGCTGTGTCAACCAGCGACACCATTTCCCGCACAAGAACACTGCGCTTTCTGTCCATCAGGTCATAGCCGAGCTGTGCCTGAAGCAGCGAACGCTTAGTCTTTATCAAATTACCCTTGGTAGGGAAAACTTGTTCAGCCACGAAATCACCTTCTTATTTAAATTTGAAATTTCAAAACCGCACACCGCTACGCGGTGTGCTATCCAAGCATTGCAGTGTTTTGCGCGAAGCGCATAATACGCGCACTTCGCTACGCTTCGTGCTCAGACAATGCTTGATTTTTGAAATTTCGTACTCGAATACTATGTTGTCTTAGCCGAGCAATAACCCGCCAAGACAGCGTTTCATGCTCACTTTCAAGAACTATTTATAAAAAACGCTCGCCGCGCTTTTCGTTGTACTGCTCGTCAAGCAGCTGCTCGTCAATTCTGTCAAGCTCGGCTCTCGGCAGCGTGCAGAGCAAGTCCCAGCCTAAATCGAGCGTTTCGTCGATAGTTCTGTTTTCGTCAAAGCCCTGAGTGAGGAAATGCTTTTCAAAAAGCTCTCCAAAGCGCATATATTTGCGGTCGGTTTCCGAAAGCTCCTCTTCGCCGATTACCGAAGCGAGGCTTCGCGCGTCCTGAACCTTTGCGTATGACGCGAAAAGCTGGTTTGAAACAGCGTTGTGGTCGGCGCGGGTATAACCCTCGCCTATGCCGTCCTTCATCAGTCGCGAAAGCGACAGCAAAACCGAGACCGCGGGATAGATACCGTTCTGTTCGAGGTCGCGGTCGAAAACTATCTGTCCCTCGGTTATATACGCCGTAAGGTCGGGGATTGGGTGAGTTATGTCGTTGTTCGGCATTGTGAGAATGGGTATCTGCGTAACGCTTCCCGTGCTGCCGTCGATAATTCCCGCGCGCTCATATACTGACGCGAGGTTTGAGTATAGATATCCCGGATAACCCTTTCTTCCGGGAATTTCGCCCTTTGACGACGAAAATTCTCTCAGTGCCTCGGCATAGCTCGTCATATCTGTCATAATAACGAGAATGTGCATATTCTTTTCAAATGCCAGATACTCAGCCGCCGTGAGAGCACACATCGGAGTAAGGATTCTCTCAATGATAGGGTCGTTGGACAAATTAAGGAACATACAAACACGCTCGATAACTCCCGTGTCCTCAAACGAGCGGCGGAAGTAATCCGCGACGTCGTTCTGAACGCCCATTGCCGCGAAAACTATCGCGAAATCCTCACTTCCCTCGCCCGTTATCTTCGCCTGTCGGGCTATCTGAACGGCGAGCTTGTTGTGCGAAAGTCCCGAGCTTGAAAATATCGGCAGCTTTTGTCCGCGGATAAGCGTCATAAGCGCGTCGATAGAGGAAATTCCCGTGTGGATGTAGTTTCGCGGATACTGACGCGCAACGGGATTGAGTGCTCTGCCGTTTACGTTTCCCATTTTCTCGGGGAAGATATCGCCGAGTCCGTCGATAGGCTTTCCCGCGCCGCTGAACACGCGTCCGAGAATTTCGGTCGAAAGCGGTATCTCAAGCGGTTTTCCCGTAAAGATCGTGCGCGTGTTTTTCAGCGAGATTCCGCGCGTTCCCTCAAAAACCTGAAGGATAACTCTGTCGTTGTCAAGCTCGACAACTCTGCCTATACGCTCTGTACCGTCGCTGAGACGAATCTTGGCTATCTCGTCAAACGCCGCGTCTTTTACTCCCTCGAGGGCTACAAGCGGACCGTTTATGTCCGTAAGTCCCATGTACTGTAAATTCATAGTTACCTCACGCAATTTTACTGAATGGAAAGTGCGTCTATTTTTTCGTCAATTTCCTTGATATACCCGTCAAACATAGACAGCCCGTCGTTGGGAATGTCATATTTCATTTTTATCGCTTTGTCGAAAAGTCCGAGCGCTTTTATGTCAGAAAGCGGAGCACCGGCTTTCAGCGCCGAAAGCGACTTTTTGTACAGCTCGGAAATGACCTTCATCATAAGCCGCTGTTTTTCAAGAGGCACATAGGTGTCGTCCTTGTGAAAGGCGCTTTGCTGTAAAAATCCCACGCGCACGACTCTCGCTATTTCCATTGTCAGCTTCTGGTCGTCGGGGAGAACGTCCGCGCCGATAAGCTTTACAATTTCCATAAGCTTGTTTTCCTCGCTGAGGATAGATGACATTTCCTGTCTCAGCTCCATAAAGTCGGGGCTTACGTTGTTGAAATAATCCGAAAGGTCTTCGATATATTCCGAATAGCTTGTGTTCCAGTCTATCGCGGGATAGTGACGGGCGTACGCAAGCGATTTGTCCAGCGCCCAGAAGCACCTTACAAAGCGCTTTGTATTCTGCGTTACGGGTTCGGAAAAGTCCGAGCCCTGCGGCGATACCGCGCCGATTATCGTAACCGAGCCGGACGTGCCGTTGAGATTCTCAACATACCCCGCGCGCTCGTAAAACTCCGCGAGCCTTGAGGGGAGATAAGCGGGAAAGCCCTCCTCGGCGGGCATTTCCTCAAGTCTGCCCGAAATTTCGCGCAGCGCCTCTGCCCAGCGCGAGGTGGAGTCCGCCATTATCGCTATGTGATATCCCATGTCGCGGTAGTATTCCGCAAGTGTTATTCCCGTATAGATAGAAGCCTCGCGCGCCGCAACAGGCATATTCGAGGTGTTTGCGATAAGCACCGTCCTGTCAGTAAGCGGTCGGTTGGATTTCGGGTCGATAAGCTCGGCAAATTCCTCAAGAACCTGCGTCATCTCGTTTCCGCGCTCGCCGCAGCCGATATACACGATAATGTCCGCGTCGCACCATTTCGCAAGCTGGTGCTGTGTCATGGTCTTTCCTGTGCCGAAGCCTCCGGGGATAGCCGCCGTTCCGCCTTTGGCTATGGGGATAATGGTGTCGATCACGCGCTGTCCCGTAATAAGCGGGGTCGTCGCGCGAAGGCGGTTTTTTATCGGGCGTGGAATTTTTATCGGCCAGCGCTGTACAAGCGTAAGCTCCTTTTCCTCGCCGTTTTCGAGCTTTATTTTCAGTATAACGTCGTTTACGCGGTATTTTCCGCTTTCCGCCGCGAAGACCACCTCTCCGCTTATATCGGGAGGCGCCATGCATTTGTGGGTGATGAGCGGGGTTTCGGGAGTCGTGCAGTAAATATCGCCGCCGCTTATCTTATCGCCGGCCTTTGCGCAGACCGTAACGTCAAACTCGCGCTCGGTATCGAGCGAAAACAGGCTGCTGCCCTCGGTTACAAAAGCCCCTGACAGCTTGGTCATATCCCGAAGCGGACGCTCTATACCGTCGAAGATATTCGAGATTATCCCGGGACCTAAATTTGCGCAGACGGGCGCGCCCGTACCGAAAATAGGCTCGCCTGCCTTTAAACCGGCAGTGTCCTCGTATACCTGTATCGTCGTAAGCTCGTCGGTTATTCCTATAACCTCGCCGATAAGCCTGCGCTCGCCGACGTAGACCATTTCGAGCATGGAAAACTCTCTGGCTCCCGCCGATTTTACGACAGGTCCGTTTATTGAATAGATCGTGTTCAAAATTTTCACCTACTAACCCGCTTACAATCTTAATTCTTTTTTATCCGAAAACACGGCTGATTCGTCGTCGAGAGCCTTGTCAAGCGTGAGATCGCAGAACAACCCCTTTTCCTCGTCAAGCGCGCCTATTCCGCCGAGTATGATAGTGCTGTCGGCTCTTATTTCATTTTTGCAGAGTTTTTTTAGCTTTTCTGCATCCTTTGCGGCGCAGAGAATAACACACTTTTCTCCGAGAGTCTTTTGCGCTTTTTCAACCGACTTTTTAAGATAATCGCCGTATTTTTCACTTTCGGCAAAGAGCTTTAAGTCGTTTCTTATCTCCTCGAAAAAGCCGTCGATAAGCTCTTTTCTGTAAACGCGCACCGCCTTGGCGGTCTCGTAGTCGCAGCGTGAAAGCTCGCGTTTATAGCGCTGTTCAAAGGCTGTTTGCTCGCGCCTGAGCTGTGAAATAGCCTCGCGGGCGGCGGCCTCTTCCTTTTCCTTTCCCGCGGCGCTCTTCTGGTCGCGTATCCTTGCCGTCAGAAGTGCTATCTCCTCGTCAGCCTGTTTGTTGACGTTCTCCTTGAACATCCGCATCTTATAGCTGTTTATTTCATTTAAATCCATAAAAATCTCCTATACCCAAAAAGGAAGGGCGAATAGTTCCAAGGTTTTTTACAGTTTAATTCCTATCGACTCTTCTACATATCTGCTTATTGATTCCGAAACCCCGCTTGAGCCATGACGGTCGGGAATTTCAACAATAAGCGGGCGGCGGCGGTTCAGCTTTATGTCATAAACCTTATTTTTACAAAGCTCAGAGCAGATCTGAGTCATAAGCACGACCGCTATCTCTTCGTCGTTTACCGCGTCGGAAAGCGCGGCGGAAACATCCTCGGCGGTGTGAGCCACAACGCCCTCGATTCCCGCTATGCGCATTCCCATTTTAGTGTCGATGTTGTCGCTTATAAGAAAAAACTTCATATTCCCCTCGAACCTAAAGAATCAACCAAACAGAATAAGTATCGAAATAAGCAGGCCGTAGATCGCAACGCCCTCGCCGAGAGCAACGAAGATCAGCGCCTTTGAGAATACCTTTTCGTTTTCGGAAATAGCTCCAATTGCGGCGGGAGCGGCAGAGCCTACGGCAATACCCGCGGCAATAGAGCCTACGCCGGTCGAAAGCGCGGCGGCGAGATATCTCAGCCCCTCGCTGGCAAAAACATCGGAGGCAAGAACCTCAGCGGCTTCGGTCGTTTCGGCAAACGCTCCGGTTAACGGCAGAAGCGTCGTTACAAGCAGAACGCCGAAAAACGACGCGACATTTGTTATAATTGCGCGCTTCGCGTTTACGCTTTTACCCTTGCTTTTGCGGTAGAGCGCAACAAATATCGGCGACATGACAAGTGCCACTGCAACAAGCGGCAGAACGAAAAACATAATTATATCCATAGTTTTATCCCTCCGAAATAAAAATGATTTACAGTTTAATCAACGCTTACGTCAAGCGTTACGGGTGAGAAATCCTTTCCGTTTCCTTCGTAGAAACGACTGAAGACCTCGTAGAATTCAAGTCTCAGGACCTGTATTCCCGAAAGCAGACCTTCTATTCCCATAACAAGCAGGTTTCCGATGATATAGGTTATGACCGTACCGACGGTTACGGGAGAATCCGGCTCAGCCGCTCCCGCAAGCTGAGATACGACAAGCATAAAGCCCGCGTGGGAAAGCACAAAGCCGCCTATTCTGAGATAACTCATTGTATTTGACAAAAACGTTATCGCGCCCTCTAAAATGTCGATAAACGCCTCGGCTACGCTGAACTCAACGTGCCTGTGCTCGATAAGTCCCATAAGAGGATGCTTGAAAAAGATCAGCACTACAGGAACTATTATCAGAATAAGAACATACGGCAGGCTGAAGACTTCAACTCCGAACAAAAACGTCGCGCCCGCGCCGAACAAAAGCGCGGTGTATATTACGGCGCCCGAAACTCCGTTTACCGCGAAAAGCGCTTCGCCGTATTTTTTCGCGCGGAAGTTTTTGACAATGTTTAAGATTATCGAGATAAGTATAAGTATCACGCCGAGTATAAGCGCGAATATCAGTATTACCATCGCCGCCTGGAAAATATTTTCGGGGTGTTCGGGTATTCCCAATCCGCTCAGCAGCTTGCAGACGCCGTGCCAGATGTTTTCGCGGTGGTATATGGGGGTTATTATCGTTTCAATTCCGAAAACCGAGCCGTAAACGCACCCGAAAAGCGCCGAGAAAATTCCGAGCCTTGTCATTATAGGCGCGAGGCCGTTTTTGGTAAACCTCGAAAGCACAAATCCCAACAGAGATACCAATAAGCCCTGTCCCACATCTCCGAACATAATTCCGAACATCAGCATATAGGTAAACGCGACATAAGGCGTGGGGTCAAAGCCGCTGTAACAGGGAAGTCCGTACATTCGTATGAACATCTCGAACGGGCGCGTTATTATATTGTTTTTTAGCTTTACGGGAATTTCGTCCGAAGCGCCCTTTCGCTCTATCGGAATTTCGTCGCAGACGATATCCTCTCCCGCTTTTTTCAGAAGCTCCGTCAGCCTGCTGCTTTCGACCGTGGGCGCGTATCCCGAAAACGAAAATCTCTCGCCCGAAACAATAACCTTATTTCTTAGTTCAAAGCACTCCGACTTGAATTTAAGTTTTGATATCACCGCCGAAAGCTCGTCGCGCGTTTTATCCGAGAAATACGCAAGCTCCTCCTCGATCTTCTTTTTGTTGGCTTCCTCGGCTGAGATGACCTCGACAAGCTTTTTCTCAGCGTTTTCGGCAGTGTCCTCGAGATAATCCGGAAGCCTTGTTCTCTCAAAGCCAAGCACGTTCATTATTTCATCCGAAAACTCCGCTACGTTGTTCGGACTGAAATAAATTCCGTATACATACTCGGGGCTTCTTTCAAACGGCACGAACACAAAGCACTTTTTCGTGTAATAGCCGAGCTTTTCCTCGTTTTCCGCGGGAAGTCTGCCTATGCGCGTTTTGATGTACTTAAGCGAGAAAAGGTCTTTAAACGAAACGTCAAGCCCGATAAGGTGCTTTACATAAGCGCTTGTGTGCTTATAGTCCTCGAGGTCGGCGTTTGTTTTTTCCAAAGCCTCTGTAAGCTCGGTAAAGCGCGAGCTTAAGTTTTCCGAGTATTCAAAAAACTCCTCGGGCATTTCGAAGCTTACCTCGTCAAACGGAAGATTCTTCGCGGAGATCTTCAGATTTGACGCTAAGTCAACAAGCTTTGAAAGCGCCTCTCGATAGGGGTTTTGTTCCCCGAGACCGCGCGTTTTTCCCGGAGAGGAAAACTGAAACACGCCGCTTTCACAGCACGCCGCCAGAGCCGCGTCGAGCTTTTGCGTTTTTCCCTCGACCGACCACAGCGACATTTTTTCTATCGCCATATATTTTCACCACCTTATAATACCAGCATTTTGAGGATATCTCCGCCGTTAAGTCCGTAGCGCACGCCCTCGACAAGGGTCTTTATATTTTTAAGCTCTGTCGAAAGACATTGCGTAAGCGCAAAGTATACCACCGCGGGGCTTTGCGAAAGGCGTATGGTTTTTTCGAGATTATTAAAGCTGATAGATTCCGTCAGCAGCTCTATCGTTTCGCTGTTTGAGCCGTGACAGCCTTTTTTCTCAAGGACAAGCGCGATCTTCTCCACGCTTTTTTCTTTTGCGAGTTCTTCTATTTCGTCCGCGGAAAGCCTGTACTTAAACGGAATTAGCGCCGAGCGGTTTTCCTCGGAGGTTTGTCCCGAAAAGTGCGCTTTCCGGCAGAATGAGACCACGTTTTCCATATCAATGGTTTTTAATACCGCGATCTTAAATTCCTTTTTCTCACGCCCCCGAAATTCGTTTTCAATTGCTCTCAGCAGGTGGAAATAGTATTCCGAATACAGCGCGCTCTCAAACTCGGGTATACTTAAATTTCCTGTAACTATCGCGTCGGAAAGCATCTTTTTCAGCTTTTTGTCCGAGCAGTACTGCGATTTTTCCAGAACCTCAGCCGCCTGAGCGATATTTTCCGAGCTTGCCAGAGCGGGCAGGTCGAGTCTGGAGTGCTTGGTGATAAACGCGGGAAGCGACGCGATATAATAATCCGAGCTTTTTGAAAGCACCGCGCTTACCGCTGAGATTATCTGCTCTATCTCAAGCTTTGCCACGATAAATCTGAAATAGTTTTTACACCCGCTGTAATCGAAAATATGAAAGCTTTCGAAAACATCGTAGACCGCGCGCTTTAAAAGCTCTTCAAGCCTTCCGCGGTGGATCGTGCGGGAGCTTACGTCCGCAAGCGCTTTTTCATACCGCGGGGTCTGCCTGAGATATTCGCACACGTCCGCGACGGTCTTCATTGACGAAAGACGCGCGTAGTCCTCTTTAGTAAGCCTTCGTCCGTATATCGCGCGGGATTTCGCGAGAACCGCGTTTGAAGCAAACGCCATTTTATCCCTCCGTTATACGAGAAATTATCTCTGATTTCCAGCGAGCCTTGTTTTCGGAAAAAATATCCGAAAGCTCTTTACAGCGGCGGTCCTTTTCCTTTTCCGCGCCCGAAAGCCTTTCGGACAGGGTCTTCTCCTGTTCGCCGCGGAGCTTTTGTATCCTTTCGCGCTCGGAGTCGATCTTTTCCTCGCGGGATTTCGCCTCGGCGTTTCCGACTTCAGCCGAGCGCTTCCGCTCCTCGTCTATCTCCGCCTGTGCGCGTGCCGCCGCTTTTTTGTCAAGCTCTACTATTTCATTTAATATTTTCATTTCGACCTCGCGTTTTATAAAAAATTACAACAAAGCTTTTACCTATATAAATATTTCTGTACATATTATATAATAAACCAAAAAACTGCTTCCGTCAAGAGGTATTTTGCACAAATATCAAAAATTTTGAAAAAATTTCATGTTGTTCATTCTGACAAAATTCTGCCACACTATTGACAAGGAGATTAGGAATATTGTATAATATAATCAGCGCGCAAGTTGGTTGTATCTGCGCGTATCTGAAAGGAGTGTATGTATATGCCGGAAGAATTGTATGTTCCCGTTATGATAGCCGCGGTGATTGTTGTGGTTATCATAATAATGTTTGCGGCGGGCTATCGCAAAGCCCCGCCCGATAAGGCGTTTATCATAAGCGGTCTGCGCAGAAAGGCAAAGGTCGTTATAGGAAAGGCGTCGGTAAAGCTGCCGTTTTTCGAGAGATGCGACGTGCTTGAGCTTGCGCTTATGTCGGTCGACGTAAAAACCGCGCAGGCTGTTCCTACCGCCGACTATATCAATATTATGATAGACGCGGTCGTAAACGTAAAGATATCTCCCGCTCCCGAGACAATTGAAAAAGCCCAGCAGAACTTTCTCAACAAGAATGTTCAGTACATAACGGGCGTCGCGCGCGAGGTGCTCGAGGGAAATATGCGTGAGATAGTCGGCCAGATGCGTCTCGAGGAGATGATCTCAAACCGTCAGGCCTTTGCCGACAAGGTAAGGCAGAACGCCGATCCCGACTTAAAGGCAATGGGTCTGGAGATAGTTTCGTTCAACGTGCAGAATTTCGTTGACGACAACGGCGTTATCAATGACATGGGTATCGACAACACCATGCAGATACGCA
>JAFLUG010000029.1 GCA_022508885.1 Oscillospiraceae bacterium
CCTTCTCGCTGCTCCAGAGCTTCTTGCGGAAGTTGAGGTCAACGGAAACCTTTACGCCGTGCTTCTTGGCAGCCTTAAGAGCCTCCTCTGTAAGAACCGCAGCCTCGTCGGAAACAGCGGGAGTGATTCCCGTAAAGTGGAACCAGTCAGCGCCCTTGAAGATAGCGTCAAAGTCAAAATCCGAAGCCTTAGCTGTCGAGATGGAAGAATGCGCTCTGTCGTAAACGACCTTTGAGGGTCTCATCGAGCAGCCGCTCTCAAGGAAGTAGATGCCGAGTCTCTCTCCGCACTTAGCGATGTGCTTTGTCTCAACACCGTACTTACGGAGAGCCGCAACCGCGCACTCGCCTATCTCGTTGTCCGGAACAGCCGTTACAAACTCAGCCTCGTGACCGTAGTTAGCGAGAGAAACTGCAACGTTAGCCTCGCCGCCGCCGTAGCAGATATCAAACTCGTCAGCCTGAATAAACTTTTCATTGTTGGGGGTGGAAAGGCGGAGCATGATCTCGCCCATTGTGATAACCTTAGCCATTGGTATAATCTCCTCTTTAAAATTATTTATTTTGATATTGGATACACGCCGATCGGCTTATCGCGATATCCCGCCGCGTATCCGTTTACGAAAAGTCAAGTTTTTGCCGTGGTTTTATTACTTTCTCTCAACAAGGTGAACAGCAAATCCGCTGAACTCGTCCTTGAGGTATACTGCCTTTGTATCGGCGTCTATCTCGGTAGCCTTCTTCTCGGTCTCGATACCCAGAGCGTTGAGCTGATAAACGGCTCTGCGCAGGCTGTTTGTAGCGACCGCGATGTGACCGTTCTTGCCCTTGAACGGGCTCTTCATGCACTCAACAGCGGTACCCGCGAATACGGAGCTGTTGCCTACCTTCTGCTCCCAGCCGAACATCTTTGCGAACTTAGCAGATGTGTCCTTAGCCTCGTTCTCGTCAGCGCAGTTGATGCCTACATGAACTATCTGGAAGTCGAGCATCTTGTTGACTGCGGTGCGGCACAGAGCGGTTATGCCATCCCAGTCGCCGTTCTTGATGAGGTCGCCCGGAACGATCCAGCTGCCGCCTGCACATATGATTTTCTTAAACGCAAGATATGTGTTGAGATTCTTTTCATTAACGCCGCCCGTCGGCATAAATTTCATATTGGAATACGGAGCGGAGATGGACTTGATGTACGCAAGACCGCCAGCCTGCTCAGCGGGGAAGAACTTAACAAAATCCAGACCAAGCTCCATAGCTTCCTCTATCTGAGAACTGTTTGCAACACCAGGAGCAAAGGGAACGCCCTTGTCGAGACAGTGCTTAACTACCTTGGCGTTAAGACCGGGAGCTACACAGAACTTAGCGCCCGCTGCTATAGCCGCGTCACACTGCTCGATGGTGGTAACGGTGCCCGCGCCTACCAGCATATCGGGGAATGCCTTAACCATATCGGAGATTACCTTATCTGCGCCCGCAGCGCGGAAGGTCACCTCAGCGGCGTTGATGCCGCCCGCGCGCAAAGCCTTAGCGAGGTCAACCGCCTTAGATGTATCATCCAGCTTGATGACCGGGATAATACCGGTGAATTCCAACTGATCCTGGAAAGCCTTCATAACATTTGAATCAATAGCCATTTCAGTTTCCTCCATTTCATATTCGGCTCCCACTTCTGCGGAAAGCCGTTTTTATCCTCCGAAAGTCATTAAAGCTTCTTTCGGGGAAGTGTTTCAAGTAAGCTGTGAAGTTATCTGCCGAGCCAGCCGCCGTCAACAGCGAGCGTAAAGCCGTTTACATAGTTCGAAGCCTCGGAAGCAAGGAACACAGCCGCACCCATGATGTCGTCGGGAGTTCCCCATCTGCCTGCGGGGATTCTGTCGAGGATAGCCTCGCTTCTGTCAGCGTCAGCACGCAGAGCCTTTGTGTTGTTTGTAGCCATATATCCGGGAGCGATAGCGTTTATGTTTATTCCCTTGGCAGCCCACTCGTTTGCCATTGTCATGGTGATTCCCTTTACGCCGGACTTGGAAGCGGTGTAGGAGGGAACGCGGATTCCGCCCTGATAGGAAAGCATCGAAGCAACGGAGATGATCTTTCCGCGGCTCTTGCCCTCTTCAACATCCTGCTTCATAAACTGCTTCGCGACAGCCTGTGAAAGGAAGAAAAGCGTGCGCAGGTTTACGTTCATGACCAGATCCCAGCTTGCAACCGAGAAGTCGATCGTGTCCTCGCGCTTGATAACGCCCGCGTTGTTTACAAGAATATCAATCCTGCCGAACTTTTCAAGACAAGTATTGATTATTTTTTCAATAGGATCGAGAGAAGAGAGGTCAGCCTCGATAAACTGGAAGTTATCCGCTCCGAGCATTTCCTGAGTCGCCGTGCTCGGCATATTAGAAACGCCGAAAACCTTTGCGCCAGCCTCAACAAACGCCTTTGAGAAGCCCTGTCCGAGACCCGTGTCGCTTCCCGTTACAATAGCGACCTTACCTGCCAAGCTGAATTTGTCCAAAATCATAATTTGTTTCCTCCGCTAATTTAATTTATTTTATGGCCGGTATTTCCGTCCAAAAAATCACATCTGATAACTTGTTCTAAAAAATTCCCATTGCCCTGAAAACAGTCGTGTAAATGAAGATCGTCACCGCGCTTACGAGGCTCGTCCAGACGACCAATTGTCCCGCAAGCTCGTCGTCCGCGCCCATTTCCTTTGCCATTATCGCGCTCGCGACCGCCACAGGCGTAGCGAAAACGCCCATATATGTAGCGAAATGCGCTCCGCCGAGGTCCGGCATTATCGTCGCCCTTAAAACAAGCGCTCCGCCCAGTCCCAGGACAGGCACGGCGACTGTTCTTACAAACGTTCCGAAGGCGATTTCCTTCCACAGCTTTGAAACCGCGGAAAACTCGAACTTTCCTCCCAGAACTATCAGTGCAAACGGCGTTGTAATTGACTTTATATCGCCTATCGCCTCGTAAAGAAACTCTATGTCTTTGAGCCTGAAAGTCATGCCGCCCATTACAAAAAGCTCTCGTATCCCAAGCACCGCAACTCCCGCAAGAGTTCCTATGATAAGCGGGTTTGTAGCTATTCCCTTGAGAATCTTCTTTACGTCGATTTTGCCCTTCTCACTGTTAGAATTGAAAACCGACAGCGCGATAACTCCAAGAACATTGAACGTCGGCACGCAGAACGCGCTCATAACGCCCGCCGCCGCCGCGCCCTCGGCTCCGAAAAGCGACTCTGCCAGCGGAAGTCCGATTATCGCGTAGTTTGAGCGAAAAACCGACTGGATAAGCGATCCGCGCTTTGCGCTGTCTTTTGTAAACAAGCACATCACCGCTATTCCTATAAAGAAAATAACGATAACCGCCAAGATACCGTAGAGCACAAAGCCGAAATTTATATCTCCGAGGCTGTTTACGTTGTACACGTTGTAAAACAGCATAACGGGGAGCAAGACCCTGAACGTCAGCTTATTTCCGACATTCAGAAAATCCTTTGTCAAAAGCCCGATGCGCTTGAGGACATATCCGAGCGCAATAAGCATAACTATCGGCAAAACCGCGTTTGCCGCAAACAAAAACGCGTCTAACATAAATTCAGCTTCTTATTTGGAAATATTGGGAAAAAAACCCTTCAAATAACCGCTTGTCGCGCTTATCATTTTCTTAAACAAGTCTCTCGCGTCGTCAACCGACAGTTTTGAACAAAGCGGCTGATTTAAAAACGCCTCGAAAATCGCGCCGAGATCGCGATTTTTGATGCCGTAATAGGTATTTTCAATATTCTCGCAGTTTCTGCGGACAAGCACGCTCACGTTTTTCGGAAGCGGCTTGGCGACAATAGGCTTTACGCTGTCACGCGAAAACGCGCAGTTTGTCTCAACCACTGCCCCAAGCGGCATATCCGCCATCTGTCCGACGTTCAAAACATTCGCGTTTGATATCCTCGGCGGAATAATGCCAAGAATAGCCTTCATAAGCTCGACGACCTCTTCGTCGCTCTTTTTGACCTCGATCGCTTCCTCGCCGTTCGCTATGCGCTTTGACTGCGCGATCTTATCCTCGCGGTCATTTTTGCGGTAATCAACGGACGTTAGGTGATACAGCCATTTGTCCGCATCCGCGGGGTTATTTAGATACCACGAGTTGTTCATAAACTCAACGAGATGTCTGTCACCTGCGGCGGCAAGCACTCCAAAACGTCTGAACAGGTCCATTTTGACCTTGTTTCCGTAAAGAAACGGATTATTCCCGCGGAAATCCTGCGGCTCAAAGCCTATCTGCTCGCAGTAACCCTTTTCGTAAAATTTATCAATAAATTCGGGGAGGACTTTCAGCATATCGACCCCGTTGTAATTTGCCTCTGTGATCCATGTGAAGTGGTTCACACCGCACGCGTCAATCGTGATGTCATGCCTTGTAGGTTTTTCAACGCCTAAGATCTCGTGCGCCGCGCAGCATAAAAATTCCTGCGCGTGAAAAACCTCGTGACAACAACCAAACGCCTTTATCTCCGGAAAAACGTCAAACAACGTTTTCGTGCAGACGGACATCGGATTTGTAAGATTGATCACCCACGCTTTTGGACAATGCTCCTTTATTGCTTTTGCAAAGCCCTCGTAGATAGGGACTGTCCTCATTGCCCTGAGAACTCCGCCGGGACCCACCGTATCTCCTACCGACTGGTAGATACCGTACTGCTCGGGCAGGTGAACGTCGCTTTCCATTTCATCAAACGTACCGGGCAAAATAGAAGCCGCCACGAAATCCGCTCCGTCAAGAGCCTCGCCGATATCGGTATAAACCTTGTAATCCCATTTTGACAGAGCATTCGGCGAGCTGTTTATCACATCGCCGATTTTTTTGTTCAGCTCGGCCGCGGGCACGTCGATATCATAAAGGGCTATCTCTCCGCAAAGCCCGTCAGCCACCGCCAGGTCGGTCATAAAGACTCTTGCCCAAGCCTTTGAGCCGCCCCCCAGATAGGCAATCTTGATCTTCGTCATTGTCTTATCCAATAGTCCTCAGAACTTCCGTATAGCACAGCACAAAAGGCGCAACGCCCTTCGCGTCATTTTCTACGACCGGCTCTGAGATGTAATACTCATAAGTTCCGTCGCGGCGGCGGTTATCCTCCGGTCCGAGTCCGGCTACAAGACAAATGCCGCCCAAATTAAGGTCGCCGTCATCCTTTATTGTCAGATACTTGTTGCAAATGCCGTCAAAGGTCTTTTTGCCAAGCTCCGCGTATTTTTTATCAAGAACGCCGAGCCTTGCGCCCTTCATCATCGCATACGCTATCATGCTGCTGCCGCTGGTTTCGAGGTAGTTGCCCTCTCGTCCGCCCTGGTCAACGACCTGATAGTACATTCCTGTTTCACTGTCGGCATACTGCGAGATACCCTCGATCGCCTCTTTGAAAATCGCGGTGAGCTCCGCCTTCGCGGCTTCATCGTCGATATAACCGATGTTGTCAATAAGCGAAATGCAAAACCACCCGATAGACCTCAGCCAGAAGCTCTTCGAGCGACCCGTTTCCTTGTCAGCCCAAAACGCCGTCTTGGAACAGTCGCAGCCGTGATAATACAGCTTTTTATCCTCGTCGAACATCAGCGTTCTTACGTTCTTAAACTGATTGACTATATCAGAATAGTCCTTTCCGCCGAACTCCTGCTGATATCTCAGGCTGAACACCTGACCCATATAAAGCCCGTCAAGCCACACCTGATTGGGATATATTTTCTTATGCCAGAAATTTCCCGTAACGGTGCGGGGCTGTTTCTCAAGCTGACTATGCTGGAGCATAATAGCTTTTTTGTACTTTTCCTTGCCTGTCGTCTTATACAGATCGAACAGCACTCTGCCCTCGTTTACGTCATCGAGGTTGAATTTCTCGAGTTCATACCCGCGGATACTTCCGTCATCGAAAACATAATAATCAACAAAACTCTCGGCAAAATCCGCATACTTCGCTTCATTTTTTATCTCGCTGAGCTCAAGAAGCGCAATTATCATACACCCGTCGATATAGTTCCACGCAGGAACTTTTCCCTGACGAATGCTTTCAATGTTCCAAAGCGGAGCTTCGGGCCTGGAGCCTTCGAGAAGCTTATCTATATATCTGTCAATTTTATCGTACATATCACTGTTTTCTCCGTTTTCGTTTGAATTAATATCCGAGCTGACGCTGTTGATGCCGACGGTACTGTCAGTACCGTCGGAAATGCCGGAGTTGTTTTTGTTGTTTTCAGGATTATCACACCCCGCAAGTGCGGCTGCAAGCATGGATAATGCTGAAAGCAAAGCAACAAGCCTTGTGTTTTTCATTTTTGCTGTCCGATATTACTCCTTTGTTAGAGTACCGACATTAATAGCTGTAAGCGGCTCGCCGTCGTTTCCTGTTATATCAATATTTCTTACGGTAAGCTTATTTACATTTTCAAAATACATTCCCTCTTTACAACGCAGAACGTTGTTGTTTCTCATCGAGGGATAGCCCGGCTCAGCCGCGCTGTCATAAGTAAATTTAATGTTCTCAACGGTTATCTCCTCGATAGGCATTTCGGGAAGTCCGTCGCAATAACACGCCGCCACATGGCAGTTTGTGCACTCCATATCCTTAAACGTAAACCTGCCCATGTAAGGCGTTCTCTCGTCTACAGGAAGCTTCTCGCGGGTCGTGTTGTACTCCGAGTATCTGTCGGGGTCACAACAGTTGTACCACATATTTATAACTATCGGAGTAAGTACTCCGTCCATTTTTATATTCTCAAACAAAACCCCGTCGATTATCGCGAGTCTTCCGCGTCCGCGGCGCGTCTTTATGCGAAGTCCGCGGTCGGTGTGATTAAAGATACAGCGGTTTACGGTGAGGTTTTTGATGCCGCCCGCCATTTCGCTTCCGAGCGTTACCGCGCCGTGACCGAACTGCATGATGCAGTTTCTTATCATATGATGATCCGCCGGAGTCTGGTATTTTTGCGCAATTTCAATTTTACCCGACTTTATTGCTATACAGTCGTCGCCCACGCTGAAGCGGCAGCCGATAATATCAACATTATCGCAGGCCTCGGGATCGCACGCGTCGGTGTTCGGGCTATCCTTGGGGGCGTTGATAGCGACATCGAGGAATCTCACCTCGTTGCAGAAATACGGGTGAAGCTGCCACATAGCGGCGTTCTGTCCCGTTATTCCGTGAACAACAATGTTGTTGCAGCGGTTCAAAAACAGCAGATTAGGTCTGCCGATAGTTCTTTCCTTAACATTGACCCACCACTGACCGTTCTGGGCATTTCCGTCGATCGTACCCTTTCCGACAATAGTGATGTCCTCCGCGTATTCCGCGAAGATAAGGCTCTCATTCATAGGAACTTCATTTCCCTCAACCGCGCCAATAGGAACTTCCTTACCGGTCACTATATCCTTGACCGAACCCGGAACGACCGGATACTTGCTCTCGTCAGTCGTACCGAGAATAACTGCTCCCTCTGCCAGATCGAGCGTTATGTGGCTCTTGAGGTTAAGCGGAGCAGTGCTGTAAGTTCCATCGGGAAAATAAAGCCTTCCGCCGACGGGCAGACAGTTGATCGCCGCCTGTATATTCATTGTATCGTCATGAACACCGTCGCCGGCCGCACCGAAATCCTTCACACTGATTGCGCAGGTCTCGGTCTTAGTCCTGAACTTTATCGGCTCCTCGCCGCTTACTTCCACCGAATACTCCGTATCCGGCTTAAGTGAAAACAGAGAAAAAACATTTGTATTTCCGGAAAACTGCTTTTCACCATTCAATGATACGGTATACTCGCTCATCGCGTAATATGGCGACGTATTTTCAAACTCAAAACACGCCGAAACAGAACCAACATATAATGTGTTAATCATCGGATACTCCTAAAGAATGTCATTTACTTAGATCCCGACGCGTTTTTCTTCGCGTCGCGGAAAATCTTTATGAAAGTGTTTTTAATGCCGATAAACAATAAATCAAAGCCCATATAGAAAGCTCCGAAAAGCAAAGGCTCTACCTGAAGCGGAAGAGTCTCCGGCTCAGTTGTCATAGTTGACATTATAATTCTGTTGATAAGATCATATGTGTTCATTATAAAGAAGAGAATGACCCCGGAATAAAGGCAATTCAAGAAAATCGTCCAGAATTTCTTGAACGGAAACATCATCCACTTGTTGTAATAATCTTCTTCGGGTGCAATAAAACGAAGCATATGGTTTATAAAAAGATCAGTCACAAGTCCGAGACCAATCGCAATTACAACCATAAGATCCAGCTCACTCGAAATATACGAGGCAAGCCCCCAGAAGAAGAAAAAACACGCCGCTCCGCCAAACCAGAACTTTATAAAAATAACCTTGATCCAGTCGGGGATCCTAATCTTACCGTCCGACTTGAACTTTTTTATTTCAGAATCCGGAACAACCGGTGCATTCGACGTATCAACAAGCTTATCGACTGAGCTTGTCTTTAGCTTGTAATAATCCGCAGCGTTTTTTTCTACACGTTTGTTCTTATCTTTTTTTGCCATAACAAATCCTACCGAAAAATTGTCCCTTTTGCAATGAAAGCAACAACAGCCTATGGCTGATGCTGCTCTCACTAAGTTATTAAGCTGTTTTAATCTTCGCCTGAAATATCGATCGTACCCATATTGAGATTTTCCTCAACCTCGATAGACGTATTGATCTTTCTGATAAGCTTGCTGTATAAAGGAAGCAATGCAACCAAAAGTGCACAAACTACAACAAATATAGCGTGAACCGTTACAATATTCTGCGCAACTCCGACAAAAACATTCTTTCCGTCAGGGAAATCCGGATTTCGACCAGGCCAGGCAAAATCGATCTTAAGCTCATCAGTACGAGTTATTGCATTATTGATTCTCATGAGATACAAAATATCGACTCCAACGGTCAAAATGAGAAAAAGGAAAAGAAGCGCGATCATTACCTTGTTCGCTTTCTGACGCTTTGGAAAAGATCTGAGAAAGACTACAAACGCCAATATCGAGAAAAGCATTGCAGCAAACTCACACTGTCCCATATTAGGTCCCTGAATAAGTGCTGTAGTGTTTGAAATCGAAGTTAGGTTAAGCGAATAAACAAGAAACGCAACTGCAAGCGCAACAAGCGAAATGTTCTGAGGACTTCTTTTCAGTGAAACAATTAACTTACGAACAAACTCTTTAAATCCCCGTCTCGTTTTTACGGTATCTTTACTCATCTGCCCTCTACTCCTTTTTACAAAGTAATAGCGTCGGTTGAATCCTTATCAAAGAATATCTTTCTTGTAAAAGAAACCCCAACCGTATCGCCTGCTTTAAAGTTGCTCCACTCACGGAACTTACAGGTAATCTTCTGCTTACCGACATTTCCGTGAACAAGAGTAGTCATACCAAGGTTTTCGTTAGAAAATACATTAACGTTGATATTACCGCCCTGAACGATGTTTTCCGGACGAACACCAAGAACGACCTTTCTGCCTTCATAACGGGAAAGCATTGTCTTCTCTTCTGCTGTAAGTTCAACGCAGAAGTCATCACATATTGCCTCGCCGTTCTTGATATCAACGTCAAACAGGTTTATCGGCGGTAATCCGATAAAGCTCGCTACAAAAAGATTAGCAGGCGTATAGTAAAGCTCAAGCGGTGTACCTATCTGCTGAACATGACCCATAGACATACATACTATTCTGTCCGCAAGCGTCAATGCCTCGGTCTGGTCATGAGTTACATAAAGCATGGTTGCCTTAAGGCGCTTATGCAAAAGCAATATCTCACGGCGTGTCGAACCGCGGAGCTTAGCGTCAAGGTTTGAAAGAGGCTCGTCAAACAAGAATACCTTGGGTGTACGCACGATCGCACGACCCATCGCAACTCTCTGACGCTGACCGCCCGAAAGCTGGTTAGGCTTCTTGTTGAGCTGATCGGTCAAATCAAGAATTTCAGCCGCAGCAAGCACCTTCTGGTGGATCTCATACTTGTTCTCCTTGCGGAGTACAAGCGAAAACGCCATGTTTTCATAGATCGTCATGTGATTATACAATGCATAATCCTGGAAAACCATCGCAATATCGCGATCCTTTGGGGGCTTAGAGGTCACATCACGACCATCAATGATCAAGTTGCCGGCAGAAATATCCTCAAGACCCGCAACCATACGAAGAGTCGTGGATTTTCCGCAGCCCGAAGGTCCGACAAGAACAATAAACTCACCGTTTTTAACATTAAGGTTGAAGTCAAAAACTGCCTGAACCTTATTGTCATAAATCTTATCAATATGCTGTAATTTTACGTCACTCATACCTTGCTACCCCTTTTTTTAAGTTCGATCAAATAGCTCTTAAGGGTTGTGCTCTTGATAAACGCTATAACACCCGCAATAATGCAGAACGCCGCGGAAGCTATCAGACAGCAGGACATGTAGATAAACTGATCCTGCTCTATGATCGGAATGGTATTTCCGGTCTGTTCAAGAACAGTAGACGTAAGCTCGTCAGTAATATCATTAAAGATTCCATGGCTAAACATGTATTCAATTCCGCCAAATCTTGTGAAGACAGGAATTACAAACACACGAACAAGCTGACCAAGACCCATAGCCACAAGCAAGTAAGAGAAGCCCGTCTTATAGTTCTTTACTCCTTCCGAGCAAAGAAAGGCAGCAAGAAGAAAAAGAAGATTATAAACAACCGAAATACCAATAAGCCACTGATAAACCACAACTGTCTTATCAGCAGTCGTTACTGAACCAAAATCTATACTGTATGCACTTATGAAGTAAAGAGCGTCAAAGATAATCGCAACATATGTCAACAGAGCTGCTCCGGAATTTTTCTTGTACCGCAGCAAATCTCTTTTTGCGGACTCATTCATCATACTCATGCTCTGACATCCTTTCTGCTACCGATAGTACGCTTTTCTTCCTTCATTAAGATAAGTTTCAAAACCAAGTTTACAACCAGCAGTACATTCGCAAGCGCCAGAATTCCAAACATTACATATCCGGCATCAAACCAGAATGTCGAATCGGAATACAAGCTATTCCATTTAGCCGAGTATTCCTCCATTTGTTTGAAATCAACCGTTGTCAAAAACTGCTGCTTGAATTTTTCTACAATCGGCAGAGCCCAGAAAGCCGACGCGCCGCAGGCGCATACAGAAAGAGCAACAGAGAAAAAGTTGCCGACGTAGTATCTTCTGCGCGAATGTGTACAGAAAACAAACAAAACCAACGAAACGAGTATCAACCCTATGCCCACCAAAGTGAGTTGAGAATTAAACTCCTGCATATCATAATAAATCACAGCGCCCTTGATCTGTTCGTAATACGAAATAACATTGCCGTCATCATCATAGTCGCTGAGATCGAGGTCAATTGCTGCTGCAAGGCTGCCATAAATATCAGTCAACAGCCCCAAAGAATAAATGAATACAAGTGCGGCGGCCGCAAGTACAAAGAAGCACACAAACCGCTGAAAAATCATTTGTTTTTTATACATAGAAGACCTTCCTTTTATGTTGGGAAGAGGAGGTGTTCTCCCCTTCCATAACAACATAACGTGGATTTTGCGATACCGCGCGCTCTTTTATGAGCGCACGGTTTCGCGCTTGTTAGTTTTGCATGAGATAAATAGGATTAGCCGTTGATGCTGCTGTAGTAGGTTTTAAGTCTCTCCCAAGCCTCATTCTTAAGCTCAACAACAGCGTCGCCGCCAAGATCGCTCTTGACATAAGCTGCAGCTGCAGAAGCGTTCGAATAGCTGCCGGAGAATCCGCCTACCATGATATCGAGAAGTTTGTTTACCTTACCCTTATCCTGGCTGAACTGAGCAGAATAGTCTGCGTACTCGTCGATCTTAGTAGACTCTGTGGAGGTGTTAGGAAGTGTAGTAGGAACAGAAGTATACCAAGGATTATCAGCAAGTGCAAGCTCAGGGTGCTTGATAGTTCCGAGAGCGATAGCGTTGGAGATATACTTAGCGCCGATCTTACCCTCTTCAACTGTGCACTGATACTCAAATGCCTGGCTCTTTACAAAGCTCAGAGTAGAACCGATATAGTAACGTGCGTAGTTGGTGTAGTTGCCCTTACCGAGAGACTTAAGCTGTGCTGCGTTCTCGTCGGAAATTACAGGCCACTGCTCACCGTTGAAGTTGAAGTACTCGACCTTGCCGTTTTCATCCTTCTTAAGGAATTCATCAGGACCATAGGACATGAGAATCTGACCCTCTTTGCTGTAAGCGTAGTCGATAAGGGTAAGGATTGCCTTAGCCTTGTCATTAAGCTCGCTTGCAGTCTTCGGAACATTGTCCTTGGTATATCCGAGACCTGCGAGGGAAATTGCCCAAGCATCAGTCTTAACAGAACGCCAAGACTCGGTAAATCTCATATACTTAGTGCCGGTACCGTCGTTCCAGATAGCAACAGGAATCATAACGGAAGTGTAGATACCGCCATCTGCTTTAAGCTTTGTCTCGTTGAGAAGGGTCTGGGTCTGGCTGTAATCATAGCTCATAAAGCCGTTGTTATCTGCCAGGTAGTTATCAGACTTAGCGTTCTCATCTGTTCCGGTCATGAAGCCGGCGGAGATGAGGCCTTCCTTAGCCATCTGATTCATTCTCTCGATAGCCTTGTAGGTGTCTTCCTCGTTACGAGCGTCGTGGAGCTTATTGTCGTTGCCGACATAGAGATAATCGGATCTTGACTCAAGGCCACGAACACCGAACAGTGTTCCGCAAAGCTGGAACATACCGATACGACGGTTGTTGTTGTTCTCCTCACGAGCGAAGAGACCGTTAATAGTATCAGTACCGTTGAGTGTCTTAGCGTTAGAAACTACGCAGCGCAGAAGTGCAACGAGCTCGTCTGCGTCCCAAGCAGCGTTCTGACCGATAAAGAGGTTAGCACGCTCGGTTCCGTAGTATCCGTCATAGGTTGCGTCGATATAGTCACGAAGCATATTAACAGCGTCTTCGCCGCCCATCTGACCAATATCGTTCATCTTAGCAACGATGTTGCCGTACTTGCTGTAATCCTTCTTGATGGTCTCCTTACCGGAACCGTCGAGCTTAACAACCTCAACATCAACAGTGCCGGAAGTAGGCATATAAGGCGTATAAGCAGGAGTAGCAGTCTGGGCGCTTCCGCCGGTAGCCTCAAACTTGCCTTCGCCGTTAAGAAGCTTTGCAACCCAGTCAGTTCTCATAAGGGGCATACGCTCGATATCGTTTACGCCGTCAAAGTACGGTGAGAAGTAAATCGCACCCTTTGTTGTACCGGTTGTAGAAGCGGTGATAGACAGACGAACGATAGGATTTCTCTCGAGGTAAGCATTGAAATAAGGCATGCTGTCGAGATAATTAGCGATGTTCAGAAGAAGACCTTCGTTACCTGCAGCGGACAGTGTAGCAGCAGGACCGGAAAGGAAGTCGATCTGATCGAGCTGATCCTTCCAGTAAGCCCACTCGTCAGAAGACTTATTGCCCTGATAGTGGTCTTCAATTTTGAACTTGAGCTTATCGGTTACAGCTACCCAAGTGGGCTTTAAGTCGCCGCTGTGGTAGGTCTTGCCGTCCGCAAGGGTTACACCCTCTTTTACAGTATCGGAATCGAATCTGATACCGGTTGCCTTACTGTTGTATCCGCAAGCCATGCGAATAGTGGTATCTGCGCCATAAGTGAGTGTCTGTGCCCAAGCAGCATTTTCATCAAGAATAGGCGATCCGCTGCCGCCGTTTCCGCTGTTGTCACCGTCTCCGGAATTGTTTCCGGGAGTAGAGCTGTTGTTAGGTTGGCTGGACTCATTTCCGGTTGTATTCTCGCAACCTGCAAGTACAGAAGTTGCAAGCATAGACACCGCCAGAAGTGAGGCAGCAAGTTTAGTGTTTTTCATTTTTGTCCTCCTTTAGGATTGTTTGTTTAAGACATTATTGTCCAACTATATATCAACCGCATATACTAAATACACATACATGCGTGCTGACAGCAAATAGATCTGATTATTTTACGCCGCCGGCGTTTACACCCTTTGCGAAGTACTTCTGAATAAAGGGATAAATAATCAGGATAGGAATGATCGAAACAACGATCATCGCGTAGATCATCGAGTCGGGAGCATAGATCTCATTCCAACCGGCCGTTTGCTCGGGATCCTGATAAGTGTCGAGCGTTCTGCGGATATAAACCATCAGCGGGTGTTCGTCCGCATCTCTCATCATGGTCTTTGCCCAGTAGTAGCCGTTCCAACGTGAGATCGCAAAGAACAGCGAAACCGTCGCGAGAATGGATTTGCTCATCGGCAGATAAACACGCCACAAAACCTGCATTTCGGTCGCGCCGTCTACTATCGCCGCTTCCTCAATTTCGGAAGGCACACCCTCAAACGAGTTTCTGAGAAGGATGATGTTCATCGCCGCCATACCCATCGCGATAACGACAAGCCACTTGTCGTCCGTTATTCCAACGCTGCTGAATACCTTCTGTGTATCCAGGTAGTTCAGATACTGAGGAACAGTACCTGCGCTGAACCACATCGTAAATACAAGGAAGAAGTTAAAGCCTTTGCGGAACAACAGGCGCTTTTTTGACAGAGCATACGCGCCAAGCACCGAAAGAAGAACCTCCCATATGGTTCCGTAAAATGTAAGGAAGAGCGTGTTAGTATATGCATTCCAGAACATGTTGTTATTCAGCATTGTTGAAAACGCTTCAAGCTGAATGTCCTTGGGAAGCAGAACTATCTCACTTCTGAATACAGCCGTATAACCGCTTATCGATCCGGAAATCGTATAAAGGAACGGATACAAGCATGCAATTGCAAATATCGTCAGCAAAGTATAGCTGATGACTTTGAAAATAAGCTCAGATATTTCAAGTTTTCTTTTCATAGTTGACCTCTTTTAATAGAGTGATACGTCAGACGCCTTGCGCGCCACGGTATTCGCGCCGATTACCAACAGCATTCCGACAACATTGTTCATCATTTCCGCCGCGGAGGCAAGTCCCTTATTCGGGCTTCTCGAACCGGACGCGCCTTCACCGTTTACACCATATCTGATAGCGAATGTCGAAACGACCTCACCTGTCTGGTATGTGTCGGTATTGTACAGAAGAATTACCTTTTCGTAGCCTATGCTGAGCAGCGAACCGATTCTTGTAATAAGCATGATTACGATGGTAGAAAGTATACTCGGAAGAACAACGTATCTCATCTGAGCCATCTTTCCCGCACCGTCCATCTGAGCAGCCTCATAGCTGGTGGGAGAAATTGCAATGATCGCCGCGAAGAACACTATACTGTCATAGCCGGCACCCTCCCAGATACCGCTTATCTGGTAGATCGCACGGAAAAACTCCGGCATATGCAGCAGACCCTTGACCGCCGTATCATGGTCGATGGCGCCCATTGCCTCAAACATCTGAGAAAGAATACCATAACCGGACATCTGTCCTCCGCCCTTGACAAGCATTACGACCAGCGAGGTCATAACAACCGTTGACATAAACTTAGGGAGGTATGTTGCTACCTGAAGCACACTGCGGGCAATGTTCGAACGGATCTCGTTAAAGAACAGAGCCACAATAATAGGCGTCGGGAAGCCAAAAAGCAAACCGTAAAAGCTCAACAAGAACGTATTACGGAACGCACGCCAGAACTCGGGGGATATCGAGCTGTTTGCATTGCCGAATATCAGCGTTCTGAAATGTGAAAAACCTACATAGTCCTGTTCCGCAACAGATTTGATCGAATCGGGCATCTTAAAGCACCCGAGCAGCTCATACATCGGGAAATAACGCCAGAACAAGAACACGAGGATCATCGGAACCAGCATAAGATAAAGGCGCCAGTCCTTCAGAACAACTCTCAGAACGTTCAGCCAATGATGCTTTTCAACATCATCACGAACCACCTGCTCCGGATCTTCGATGTACGTCCCGCTTTCCTCATCGAAAATCAGATAGTCACTTACTTGCATCTTTGAAACCTCCTAAACGCGAAATTTTATAAAATCGAAGAATGCAAATCAAACTTAAAGATAGTCCTGTCCGTCGGATCTTCTTCTCTCGTTGTCCGTGCGGATAATGTAGTGCTTCTGATCCTCAAACAGTCCGTCCGGAACTCTTGAAATAAGCACTACCACAATAGTGAATAAAAGTGTAACCACATCCGTAAGAAGAAATCCGAACAATTCTCCGACCTCTCCTCCGAAAAACAAGCTGACTATCCAGCGCCCCATCTGCGCCAAGAGATACATCAGCAGGGCATACACCGCCGTAAGCATATAATTTGCCCTGAGCTTTTCCTTTCCGACGATCTTTAGCAAAACAAGCCCAAGCATCATAAAGCAGTTTCCGACACAATAAACAACAATTTTCTCCACGTCCGAACCGGCAAGCAAAAAGCTGTACACCGCGCCTCCGACTACCGCCTGAATGGCGGCGAAGCCTCCCCAGCGCATCATCACAATGCTGACGACAGCGATCGTGACCGACAGGCAATACAATTCGTTGGGAAACCAGCTCGACGCAGCGAGCGTAACGATAGCCTCAAACACTCCCGCAATAAACGTCCAGATAATGAGGTCTACCGCTCTATATCGTCTGAACGACGCACCGTTGTCGTTCTCTTCCTCTTCGAAACCTTCCATTTAAAACCACAAACCCGCTCTCTGCCAAGAATGCTCCGCACTTATTATATACCGTTTTATGTACAGTTATATGCCTTATAACAGTGGAAAAATACTCTCACAGAAGTGCGAAAAAATTAGAAAAACATTAAAGATAAATTCCATCTCATTCGGTCATTATTCTTCTCTTAGAGTATATCACAATACATCGTTCATTTCAACTGTTTTTTGAAAAATTGTCAATAATGCATAATTTTTTTTTCACACATTAAGCAAATTTAACATTTATATATTGAAAACATTGTAACCTTTGACAAATTCTCAGGAATTTAAACCCCTGCTGTCTTTATGAGATATTTGCGGTATTAATAATGCTTGCAGAGATATGCAGGCACGCTTGTATTAAGCTCTGCCTGAGGAGGTGAAAAAATGTCGGAGGATTATATCGACCGAAATGAACACGATGAGTTCTGCAGACGGCTTGACAGTGAGAATGCGCGCCAGAACCGCCGCATAGAATTGTTAGAGGAGCACATACGCGATATCGGCACTATCGCCGCTTCGGTTGAAAAGCTCGCGGTAAATATGGAAAGTATGCTTCGCGAACAGGAGCGTCAGGGCACGAGGCTTAAAACTCTCGAAAACCGTGACGGCGAAAAATGGCGGCAGACTGCAGGATATACCATTACCGCTGTTATAAGCATGATATTGGGATATTTCACGAATATGATGTTTTAAAGGAGAATTTATATGAAAATCGACTGGAAAAGAAAACTTACAAGCAGAAAGCTATGGGTAGCGGTCGCAGGCTTTGCCGCAGGGCTTGCGGTCATATTTGGCGGAACAAGCGGCACGGCCGAAACTATCAGCGGCGCTGTATTAAGCGGCGCGGCAGTTATAGGATACCTTCTCGGCGAGGGTCTGACAGACTGCGCTAACGCCGATATAAATAAAGGAGATGATGCATAATGAGTGAAATTTACGCGGGCGTCGATATTTCCGCCTGGAACGGCGAGGTTGACTTTATTCAGCTTAAGGCGGGAAAGCTGAAGGATATCCCCATATCCTTTGTTATGATAAGGCTCGGCGTGGGGAAAAATATCGACACAAGAGCAATAAGAAACATAAACTCGGCTCTTGACGCCGGACTTGATGTAGGCGTTTATCACTATACGACCGCCCGAACCCCCGACGAGGCGAGATACGAAGCTGAGCTTGTGCTCAGAACAATAAAGGACAACGGCTTTGACGGAAAGCTCACTTTGCCGATAGCGTTTGACATTGAGGAAAACGAGATCTTAGGGCTTGGTAAAGAGGTCTGTACCGCAATAGTAAAATCGTTTATGCAGACGGTTGCCGATGAAAATTACCAGCCAATGTTTTATACTTATGCCGCCGCGTACAACAACAATTTTTACAAAGACGAGCTGAAAGCCTATCCTTTGTGGATAGCGGCATATATTTCGGAAAAGCTGTTAAACAACACCTTCGGCATAACCGATTACGCCATGTGGCAGTTCGGCGTAGCGGGAAATCCCGACTACGACTTGCAAGTGATCGGAAAGGTTCCCGGAGTTACAGGACAGTGCGATGTGGACTA
This sequence comes from Oscillospiraceae bacterium, assembly GCA_022508885.1. Lineage (GTDB taxonomy): Bacteria > Bacillota > Clostridia > Oscillospirales > Ruminococcaceae > CAG-115. The sequence continues at coordinate 18,239 of JAFLUG010000029.1, forward strand.
TATGTACGAAAACCTGCCCGCGAAGATCAAGGCCGAAGGGAAGAATGTTTTCCCCTCCCGCGGCGTTTCATACACGGTCACTGTAAGCGATATACCGTCAAAAGAAGCCGCGGAGGATATTCTTTCATATGCAAGATGCAGAGGATTTTGCGGAGTTATAACCGAAAATAATCCTCCCGAGCCTGAGCCGCAGCCTGCGCTCGCGGTCGGCGACAGAGTAAGAATGCAGTATGGCGCGCCGATCTACGGCACAACGCAGGAATTTGCGAGCTGGGTATACTCCGCTGTGCTTTATGTCCGTGAGATCAACGGAAACCGCGTTGTGGTTTCGACGCAAAGAACAGGCGACATTACGGGAGCGGTTGACGCGAAGTATCTTACAAAGATATAATTCGGAAAAATTTTTGTCCTTTCCTTAAAATATACGCGGGAGTTTCTTTAGGGCTCCCGCGTATTTTATGTTCAATTGTTTTATGCATTTTTTCCGCCGATTATACATATTCATTTAGATAAGGGAGGAGACGAAAACCATGGGAAAAATAAAATCGCTTCTGATATGCGCGGCGGCTGTTGCCTGCCCCGTATTTATCGCCACGGACAACGCTTTCGGCGCGGCGCTGCGCTCGGCGGCGTATATTTCGGCCGGAGTTTATCTGCCGTCGCAAAACGAATCTGAAAGTTCCTCAGATACGGACAGGCCCGATACTTCGGATATTCCCGAAATGCCCGATATTACAGAACATCGGGGTTCGACGTTTGCAACAGACTTTCCGAGCGGAAGCTCTGAAACCTCGGACCTTGACCCCAATGAACCAGAGCAAAGCACACGGGGGACGGTAATAAGGCTCAACGCCTCACAGCTTACCGACAGCACCGATTATTCATCGTTTACCAAGCACAGCGGCGCTATCAACCGATTTAACTTCGGGAAATACTCGTCGGACGACTACATGGACCTCCCGAGCGGAGCGCAGGTCAGAAACTGCACATGGGTCAGCGGCTCGACGCTCAAAGAGACCGCGCGGCTTCTTCCCGTTTTTATCGGAGACTACGATCCCGCCGAGCCGCAGGTACTGATCTATCATACCCACACTACCGAAAGCTTTCTTCCCGAAGCCGACTGGTATGACAGCAGCTATCCCACCCGCTCGCTGAGCGACGAAAGGAACATCACGGCGGTAGGAGATGCGCTTTGCGAGGCGCTTGCCGCGCGCGGTATCTCGAGCGTTCACGACTGCACTGTACATGATTATCCCTCTTTTCCGGGAGCTTACGCCAATTCCGCCGAAACGATAAAGCGTAATCTGGAACAATACCCGAGCATCAAGATAATTATCGACATTCACCGCGACGGGATTGTAAACGCCGACGGCTCGCTTTCCGCGCCGATCGCCGAGATAAACGGGAAAAACGCCGCGCAGCTTATGATAATTTCCGGCTGCGACGACGGGACGATGGATATGCCGGACTATCTCGAAAACTTCAAGCTCGCGTGTTTGCTGCAGAACTGCGCGGAGAATGCGTATCCGGGACTTGCGCGGGCGGTATTGTTCGACTATCGTTGTTACAACCAGAACCTTAACACGGGCACGCTTCTTATTGAGGTAGGAAGCCACGGAAACTCACTCAACGAGGTAGTCTACACGGGAGAGCTTCTCGGAAATGTGATAGCGGACGCGCTGGAAACAGTATACAGCGGACAGTAAAAAGTAATCAGTAAGGTTGTAGAAAAAGTCAATTTTCAGACTGTAGAGAAAGCTCCAGATGCGAGGAAACCGCGCCACAATAAGCCTTTGTGGCTATTGTGGCGCGGCTGACGAAGCAGATGGGGCTTTATATACAGTCTGACGCGCTCGGTTTTACGAGCGCGTTTGTTATATTACTGTCAACTGTTTTCGGTCTGCGGCTTACGTTTAAGCCTTGCAATTATAGCGAAAATAATTGTGAGAATAATGCCGAGAAGTAAACTTCCCAAAACGGTTAAAAACCAAATTTCGAACGGATAATTTGTTTCATAAAGGATATACATTTTCCGATATTCGTCCATATCGGGAGTTATCTGAGCATAGGCTTGTCTATCAAGATAAGTTCCTAAATAGTGTCCCAAAAATGTTCCCACGAAGTTTCCCACACTTATCGCAAGAGCCGCGGGCAAGCCGTTAAAAAATATAAAAACCGCGGCGATGACCCACGAAAAGCCATACATTTTTATGATTGTCCAGTGAAATAAATACGTATGTCCCAGCCATGTAAACTCCGAGATCAGGATTAAAGCGAGATAAAGCGCCGCGCATATCGCAAGAGTAATTAATTTGTTTTTAAGGTTTTTTGTAAAGAATTTTTTCATGATAACAACTCCTTTCAATGCTAAGAAGAAAAACTGCAATTATAGATGTCATTTATCCTGTAAAAAAATATCTGTTTGTCCCACCTCCCTAAATAAGGATATAATTCTGTTTTCTGTCATTATACCATACCAATGCGTTTTTGTCAACACCAATGCGCTTTTGTCAACCGGCTCTTTACAAAAGCTCATCTATTACCGTTTATTGTCGACGCTCTGCTGTTGACCGCAAAAAGGCGTCCGATTTTCATCGGACGCCCGTATTATTTAAGAGTCATTCAAGCAATCAAGCCTTTTCAAACTCTTCCTTGTATGCCTTCTGCATCTCAACAAGGTGGTCGTACTTAGCCTTGGAGTTAGCGACTGCCTTGTCGAACAGAATGGTAGCTCTGTCGGGATTAGCACGCATGAGCGAGTTGTAACGAACCTCTCTCATCATGAATGCCTTGTAATCGCCCGTAGGAGCCTTGCTGTCGAGCGAGAACGGAGACTTGCCTTCGTCCGCGAGAGCGG
>JAFLUG010000003.1 GCA_022508885.1 Oscillospiraceae bacterium
CAGCGACAGCAGGCTTTCCAAAATGAATATGCCCGCGCTTTCCGACGAGCAGAGCTTAATGGACAGCGCGCTTGCTTCGATTTACAACAAAAGCGAACAGGGCGGCTTCGGAAACGGCAAAGGCGCGGGTCACGGTCCGTCAAGTCCGCAGATATCGCGTTGGCTGGGAGATGTGCGCACGCTGTTTGATAAGGAGCTTGTGAAGATAATCCAGAATGACGCTATGGCGCGCTGCGGATTAAAACAGCTTATTTTCGAGCCTGAGCTTCTCGAAAACACCGAGCCGGACATTTCCCTCGCGTCAGCTATCCTTACCTTAAAGGATATGATACCAAAGCGCTCGAAGGACAGCGTCCGCGCGTTCATAAGAAAAATAGTTGAGGATATAAACAAGCTTCTCGAGCAGGACATAAGGCGCGCCGTGACCGCCGCGGTAAACAAGCGCGAGCATTCGCCCATCCCTTCGGCCTCCGCGCTCGACTATAAGATGACCATCCGCCGTAATCTGAAACACTGGTCTCCCGAGCTTAAAACGATAGTCCCCGAGCATTTTTATTTCTTCGAGCGCGCCGCGACCTCAGCCGCAAATAAATGGACGATAATTCTTGACATCGACCAGAGCGGCTCTATGGGCGAATCGGTGATCTATTCGTCAGTGATAAGCTGTATTCTCGCGAGCATGTCGTCGCTTAAAACACGGGTCGTCGCTTTTGATACGAATATCATCGACCTCACAGACAAATGCTCCGACCCCGTTGATCTGCTCTACGGATTTCAGCTTGGCGGCGGTACGGATATTGACAAATCGGTGGCTTATTGTCAGCAGTTTATTGAAAATCCCCGTAAAACGCTGTTTTTCCTTATTTCCGATCTTTACGAGGGAGGAAACCGCGCGGCGTTTATCCGGCGCATGGAAGAGATAAAAGGCTCCGGCGCTACTGTCGTATGCCTGCTCGCGCTTGCCGACGGAGGCAAGCCGTATTATGACGAAAGCGTTGCGAACAAGCTTGCGGGGTTTGGAATACCTTGTTTCGCGTGCAGTCCGCAAAAGCTACCCGAGCTGTTGAATCTTGTGCTTAAAGGGCATGAGCTGTCAGAGTTTACAAAAAACGCGGAGAAAAACGGCTGACATCTGATAATCATTAATTTTAATCGTTTATGTGTTGAAAAACGCTCTCGGAATCGTTCCGGGAGCGTTTTATATAAAAATTTTATCCGGAAGATTAATCAGGTTGGTTATTTTGAACACTTATAGTAATTCACAAATACTATTGTGCTTCTGCACAATTTTTTTGTATAAATTTAATAATTTATTGACAAGTTGCCAAAAAATGTGTATAATGAAATATAGGATCATATCTGCTTTATGTCTGTATTTTCATACGGAGAAAGAGGTTTCTATGTCAAGAATTGGATTAAAGCTGGTTGCGGTTTTTATGGCGGGTCTGATTGTCGCGGTGGCAACGGTAAATACGATAGCTATGTTCATGGCGGCGTCAATGCTCAGAACTGTAGTCGAGACACAGAATATTTCCGGTCTCGCAACTGTTCAGTCTGAGCTGTCCGAGGAGATATTTGAATTGGAAGCGTTTATAGAAATGATGGACGCTTTTGATTACACGCTTCCGGGCAACGGAGAAGACGCCGACACATTCTGGGATACTTCATACGGAAGCGACAGCGAGTACGGCGCGTTTTTTGATACTGACGGCAATATTTACTGGCAGTCGGAAAATTACAGCAGTGCGGATTTTGACCTCAGCAGAGCGCTTAACGGCGGCTGGAGGGGATTTGTTGACGATTCCGCAATGGGATTGGCTCTTGAAGTCTGCATGCCTGTCGAGCGTGACGGTACGAAAATCGGCGCCGCGCTTTTAGGGCTGTACATAAGCAATGATTGGCTTGATGAGCGTAAAGAGGAAACGGGCTTGGAGCTCACCGTCTTCAAGGGTGATGTCCGTTTCAGCACTACGCTCAACGATGAAAACGGAAACCGCGTGACAGGGACAAAGATGGCTGAAAATATCGCTAAAATAGTGCTTACTAACGGAGAAAGCTATCACGGAGAGGCAAGTATACTCGGGCAGAATTATTTTGTGGCATATGAGCCTTTGCCCGATATTGACGGTAATATCATAGGCGCGTATTTTGCGGGTACATCTTCCGCGGAGACTGACGCGATGAAAGCCCAACTTATCATCAGCACAATAGTGGCGGCGCTGATAGTTGCGGCACTGTCGGTGGCAGCGATAACGATAGTAAACAAAAAGGTCCTTATCGATCCTATCAGGGAAGCAAACAAGCTCGCCGAGGACATGAGTCTCGGACAGCTTCGCAAGCAAAGCACAGACTTCAAGTTCGGCAACGATGAGCTCGGAGACTTTGTGCGCCGTCTTGACTCCACCAAGAATCAGCTCAACAGCTATATCGGCGACATAAATTCCACCCTTTCGGATATGGCGACCGGAGACTTTACTGTTCAGCCGCAAGTAGAATATCTCGGTGATTTTACCGAGATAAGTGAGTCCTTTGATAAGATAGAGGAGTCTATCAGCGATATAGTAGGAAGCATCGTAAGTTCTTCACATGATGTCAAAAACGGCGCCGAGCAGATCGCCGAGGGTTCTCAGACACTCGCTGACGGTACTGTTCAGCAGGCGGCGGCGGTAGAGGAGCTGTCCGCTTCGATAAACGATATTGCCGAAAAGGTTCAGCGCAGCGCGCAGAACGCTGCCGAGGCAAGTAAAATTTCCATGCAGACCTCCGATAAAATTACTTTCCAGAACAACGAGGTCAAGAGTATGCTGGGGGCAATGGACGAGATAAAGGAAAAATCAGACCGTATACAAAACATCATTCAGGCTATCGACGATATTGCTTTCCAGACCAATATCCTCGCGCTCAACGCCGCGATAGAGGCGGCTCGCGCGGGTGCCGCGGGCAAGGGCTTTGCAGTAGTAGCCGACGAGGTAAGAAACCTTGCCGCAAAAAGCGCGGAATCGGCCAAACAGACCGGCGAGCTTATAAACGCTACCATTGACGCTGTAAACAAGGGGACTGTCATTGCGGAAAGCACTGCCGAAACAATGAAGCAGGTAACAGAACTTGCGGTTCAGACCAATTCGTATATCAGCGACATAACCGCCGCGACCGAGGAACAGACACAAGCAATTTCGCAGGTAAAGGTAGGTATTGACAAGATCTCGCAGGTGGTAAATCAGAACTCCGCGACAGCCGAAGAAACTGCCGCTTCCTGCCAGGAACTCAACGCTCAGTCGTCTACTCTGGAAAATAATATCAGGAGATTTACGGTAAAAGATATATGATGCCGAGCAATTTCAACAATTGACAAATTGAGTTGTAAAGGTCAGACACTCAAAACAAAAAAGCCCTGCCATGCAGGGCTTTTATTTTACGTTCATCCGCTGTATGCTGTCGGATTGCTCAGCTTTATCAGATGTTCCAGAACACATACATTTCGAAATAAACTATTGCAGTTATCGGCAGCACACAACCCACTGTATTCAGAATATAACGAATATTGAATGCCTTTTCCTGTTTTTTTGAAACCATGAAGAAAACCGAACCTACCGCGGATACTGCGCAAACAGCAACGCAAAGCATTTGTACAATGCCTAAGACGGCACCTGCCGCGAAAGGTATTCCCGCCTGATTGGTCTGAAATACAACATATGTCGAGATCAACGCCAAAACCGAAACTATTCTTGCGATCTGTCCCGCTGTCATTATCGCGGCGCCATCGTAAGCAGTCTGTCTGTTATGCTTCTTCAGTTTGAGCCGGATAAGCAGAAGGTACACTGCCGCCGCCGCCATCAGCAGATACAGTGTGAATAAACAAAGCTCAATAAGATAAAAGCTGTCGTTTATCATATCCATAGACGTCATTTGAACTCCGCTGTTGCCGTCAGGGTATATTTTCGAGCCCGCAAGCATTCTCTCTCCCGCATATTCTATCATATATACGCCGCTGCCTAAATCATACGCTTCTCCTAAACTATTCGCCGACATTGCCGACAGATAGGGGATAAATTTAAGCATTCCGCGATAGGTAGAGCGTGCTGACAGAAAATAACCGCTCAGGTTAGCTTTCTGATACGTTCCCGAAGCGTATTTTTCAGGCGAGAGCGTTCCGAATGCAAGCGTTGGAGTATAATACAAAAAATCGTTTCCGCCCGGCTCGTTTACCATAACTACAAGTCCCGTTTTGGATTCGGGGTCGAACATCATATTCGCTTGTCCCGCATTTGTCGCGCCGTTGTGACCGTAAGTCCTGACGGCATTTTCATTACACCAGAAGCCGTGGGCGCAAAGCGGAATATCCGATTCGCCGTAAAAATCCGTACCCGTAAACATGAAATCCTGCGTTTCTTTGCTTTTAAACAGAGGCGCGTCGTCGCTTATCAAAGCCTGAGCGTAGGTTATAAGGTCGCCGAGAGTGCCTGTAGCCGCGCCCGCGGGGTATGCGGGGATATAGTCAAGACGGTTTCCGAGGTCAATGCAATTTTCCATACTAAACTGATAGCTTTTCGTTTTCTTTCGCTGTTCATACACCCACGCGCTGTCGCTGTGCGTCGGATCAAGCGCGGTGCGCTCCATTCCGAGCGGCTCGAATATATTCTCGCGGACATATTCGCAGAAATCCTGCCCCGTGATGCATTCTATCACATAACCTGCCACTGCCGCGCCATAGTTTGAATAAGCGGCTACCTCTCCGGGACGGTGTATCTGTGCAGGCTCTATCGCCTGTAATTCCTCCCCGAGCGATAATACCGCGTTTTCGTCTGTTTTCCAGATGGGTCGGGCGGTCTCCTGCCAGCCCGCGTTGTGGTTCATAAGGTTCAGCATGGTGATCGGCTCGTCATAGGACAGATGACGGAAAAATCCGTCGGGGAGATACTCTCTCACATCACGCTCGAGGTCGAGTCTGCCTTGTTCCCAGAGTTGTATCGCGCTTACCCATACCAGCGTTTTTGTAATGCTGCCCCATTCGTATACGGCGTTTTCATCGGCTGAAATGTTGTTTTTTATGTCAATTTTGCCGAAATATCCCGTGTAAATTACCTCTTCGTCTGTAAATACGCCGACAGCGGCAGACGCAAAGGCGGGTTCGCCTTCGTTAAGCTTACGGCTGAGGCTTTCAAGCTCGTTTTTAAATTCCTCCGCGGTAATTCCAGAGGGGAGTGTTACAGAGCTTAATTCTTCGGCTTGTGCGGGAATAGCGGTCGTCAGCATAAATACCGCGAAAAGGACAGCCGTTATTTTTTTGAATATCTTTTTCATATCCGCTCACAGCTCCTTTTCGTCATATTCAACCACCGTGCAGATATATTGGTAGATCGCCGTGAACAACGCTATCGCAATCATCACCGCGCTCAGCATAAATCCGTCCGCCACCTGCGCAAGCTGAAGCAAGGTCGCGAGTATCGGCAGCAATATCGGAATTATTGGAAGAATACCCGCTATGGCAAGCACCGAGACGATCAATACGCCAAGGACGATCATACCCGCGGTAAACTCCTGTCTGCGCACTTCCTTGCTTGTGCCGAAGGTGAGCGTTCCGCTGAAACCCTCGCTGCTCCTGAAGTATTTTCTGAACTCTACGGCGGTGATTATAAGACCATATGCATAGCCAAAAGAATACGTAAGATTAAACAACCCAAGTTCTGTAAACATTCCACCCGACAGCAAAGCGAAATACGCTATCCTATCAAAATTTAACGCTGCCTCTTCTCCGAATATGATGTTGTTGAGCTTGATTTTCATTGACAACAGCATAAGCAGATAGAACACCAGAAACAGCGCGGTAAAAAGTCCGACCGCCAGCGCAAACCGAGCGTTTACAAGGTCGCGCCTTTTTATCGGAATAACACTGTACATCTTCTCACTATGGTATTTCAGCTCGTTCTGAAACAGCATCGGTACGAAAAATGCTCCCATAAGCAGCGGAAATATAATTCCAAACATCGATGAAAACACAAATCCCGTCGCAAAGCAAAAAATAAAGAAACCCACGAAAATCATTCTCATGTTGTTTTTGCCGCCGTTCATTGTGATCAGATCAACTTTTATGATGTCAAGTGTCTTTCTCATTTCTCCCATTAAACCTCCTTACAGCTCGCGCTTTGCGAGCCTGCTTGCGGTTATCTCGCCGAACAGCAGACAAACGCCGAGCATAACGATGTTTATCACCGCAGCCACTATCGCCCTTCCGCCTATGTCCTCGGGCAATTTCGGCACATTTATCGGGGGAAGCATATCGTAGCTGTTAAGCACGGACAGTAAGATCGCAATCGCGGTCATAACTCCGAGCGTAATAAGGATTATTTTCATTTCGTTTTCTCTGCCGAAGATCTGCGCCAGCATTTCCATATAGGAAAACAAAAGGCAGAAAAAGGCGAATACGCCGATTATCATAACATATATGAGAGTGGTATCTTCAAAGCTCTTCTTGATAAGCTGTACCGCCTCGCCGTCTTGGTTCGGAAGTATCTTGTACATCTTAAGATTAAACGCTATCACGGCTAAAACTCCCTCAAGCAGCTCGGACAGAAAATGCGCGAGAAAAACATACAGAAATCTTGCTCTTGTAATATTTTTGCGCTTTACGGGAAGTATGCCGTACAGCTTGTTAAAGCCGCTTTTGTCAGCAACGCTTTGCAGAGGGATAACAAATATTAACGCAACAAACGTAATGTACGAGCTGATGAGCGGCGAGAAAAACAAACTAAGCACAAAGCAAATAACGGTGACAATGATAAATACCCTTAACGCCAGCGGCTTTGCCGTGAGGAAATCGAAGCGCATTACTTTAAGAATGTCTTTCATTCTTTTCATACTTGTCCTCCTTTGCGATGTAGACCAATATCTCGTCTATGCTTGCCTTTTCGTATTCGAGGGTATCGGGTATTCCCGCGAGGTCGTCGGTTTTTATAAGCGCGTCAAAGCCGTTTCGATACGCGTGAAAGCCGATTAGCCTGCTTTTAAGCTCTGCCGGAATATCATTCTCCGCTCCCTTTATTACAGCGTAGCTTTCCGTCAGCTCATCCTTTGTCCCGGTATACCACACCTTGCCGTTATGCAGAATTGTGACATAATCCGCGATACGCTCAATATCGGCGGTGATATGCGTGGAGAACAATACTCCCCGGTTATCATTCTCAATGTATTCCGTGAGAATGTCGAGCAATTCGTCCCGAGCGACGGGGTCAAGACCGCTTGTCGGCTCGTCGAGAATGATAAGCTCCGCCTTGTGTGAAAGCGCGATCGCGATCATAAGCTTCATTTTCATTCCCTTTGAGAAATCTCCGACCTTTTTATTGTCCGGCAGGTCAAATTCCTTTAAACGGCGGAAAAACTCGCCGCTGTCCCAGTCCTTGTAGAAAGGCTTTAACTGCTGTTCGATCTGTTTTACATTCAGATGCTCGGCAAGGTACAGGCTGTCAAACACAACGCCCAGACGTTCTTTTATCTCAATGGTATCGCTTACGCTGTCAAGTCCGAACACGGTTATTTTTCCGCTGTCGATTTTCGCCATATTAAGTATTGAACGGATAGTTGTAGTTTTTCCCGAGCCGTTTTCTCCGACAAATCCCATTATAAAGCCCTTCGGCAGCGAAAAGCTGACGTCATTCAGCGCAAAGCCGTCATACGCCTTGTTAAGACCGCTGATCTCAAGAATGTTTTCCATATTAATCCTCCATAAATTTTTTTAGCGCCGCCATTATATCTTCATTGCTGAGTCCCGCGTTTCGCCCGTTTTTAACGGCCTTTTCAAGTCCGTCCTCCATTTCGTAGAGCATACGCTCTCGCAAGAGCTCGTTGTTTCGGGGAGCTACAAAATATCCTTTTCCGGCGACTGATACGATAAAGCCCTCGTCCGCTAAGTCGTTGTACACTCTTGTCGTGGTGATAACACTGATTTTCAGATCACGCGCAAGCTGACGGATAGAGGGAAGCTGTTCGTCCTCCGTGACGGTGCCGTCCAAGATCTGCGATTTCATCTGCTGTTCTATCTGTTCATAGATAGGCAGCTCCGATTTGTTTTTTATGATTATTTTCATCATAACTCTCCGTTGGGTATACTGTATATATTCTGATATATGCAGTATATCACAAAAAATCGAGTTTGTCAAGATGTTTTTATATTTTATTTTGGATTTGCTTTAATTTCTGCCTGCTTTTCACTAAAAATTGTTTTACAACGTTTTGAGGTAAAAAAGTTGCGTTGAAGGAATAAAGTGTATTGACAAATGTGTGAAAGTCTGTTATAATATGGATATCGATTGCGCAATATTAAATTTTGCTCAAATGATCAATGGAGGTAATTAAAATGAAAATTGCTGTAAGATACTACTCAAAGGGCGGTAACACGAAAAAGCTTGCGGAGGCTATCGCACAGGCTGTGGGGGTTGAAGCAAAGACGACCGAAGCTAAGCTTTCCGAGGATGTGGATATCCTTTTTCTGGGAAGCTCGGTTTATGCGGCGGGTATTGACAAGTCGGTAAAAGAGTTTATCAAAGGGATAGACGTAAAGGTAGGTAAAGTCGTTAATTTCAGCACCGCCGCTATTTTAAAATCGACCTATAAGCAAGTAGCTAAGCTGCTGGAGGAAAAGAAGATCCCGATGGATAAAGATGAGTTCGCTTGCAGAGGTTCTTTCGCGATGATGCACAAGGGAAAGCCCGACGCCGAGGACTGCAAGGCGGCGGCTGATTTCGCGAAGAAACTCATATCGTAAGGAGAATAAAGGTGCAGAATAAATATGACGCGCTGAAGCTCGAAAATCAGCTGTGCTTTCCTCTTTACGCCTGCTCTAAGGAGATAGTAAAGGCATATAAGCCGTATCTTGACGAGCTTGATCTTACCTATACCCAATATATCACAATGATGGTGATGTGGGAATATAAAGAGCTTCGCGTAAAAGAGGTCGGAAAATGTCTTTATCTGGACTCGGGCACGCTTACTCCGCTTTTAAAGCGCTTAGAGGAAAAGGGATACATTACAAGACACCGTTCGGAAAAGGACGAGCGCGATCTTATCGTAATGATAACAGAAAAAGGTGAGGAGCTTAAGGAAAGGGCGGCGGACATTCCGCAAAAGATAGGAAAATGCGTAGGTATAGAACCGCAAAAAGCGCAGACGCTGTACGCGCTGCTTTATGAGATACTCGGAAAACTCACGGAAAGGTAAACTATGGATAACACGGAATTCAGGCTCGGAGAATATCTTGCAAATAACATTGAAAGATTGGTAAAAACAGTTGTAAAATCAACTCTTTCAAACCCGCGTGAAAGCGCGTTTATGGCGAGGTTTGCACTGGCGAGCAAAGATGCTTCGCGCAGACGCGCGCAGTTGGAGACTGCCGGGCAGAATATCCCGCCGTTTCTTATCGCAAGTATCACGAGCAGTTGTAACCTACACTGCGCGGGGTGTTATTCGCGGCAGAACCATGCCTGCAGCGACGCCGCGCCCGTAAATCAGCTTTCCGCCGAGGATTGGGGAAAGATTTTTTCGGAAGCGCGCGAGCTTGGTATAAGCTTTATACTGCTCGCCGGAGGAGAACCGCTGCTGAGAAACGATGTTATCGAAGTCGCGGGGGATTATCCCGAGATATTGTTTCCCGTGTTTACAAACGGAACTATGTTTAACGACGGTTATGTAAAGCTCTTTGATAAAAGGCGTAATCTCCTGCCTGTTCTGAGCATTGAGGGAAGGCTCGAAAAAACAGACGAACGCCGCGGCAAAGGCGTTTACGGCCGCGTAAGGCAGTCGATGGAACGCATACATAACGATCACCTTATTTTCGGAGCGTCAATAACGGTCACTACGGAAAATTTGCGTGAGATAACGGGTGATGAGTTCCTAAATGAGCTTAGCGACAGCGGCTGTAAGGCGGTTATTTACGTTGAGTTTGTCCCCGTGACTGAGGATAGCAAGAGTCTTGCTCCCGGTGATGCGGAGCGGGAATATCTTAAAGAGCGACTTTTGGAGATACGCGAAAATTATCCGGATATGGTGTTTATCTCATTTCCGGGGGATGAAAAGGCATACGGCGGCTGTTTGGCAGCAGGACGGGGATTTTTTCATATCAACTCACACGGCGGCGCGGAGCCATGTCCGTTCTCGCCGTATTCGGATATAAACGTGAAAGAGCTCTCGCTGCGCGGGGCTCTGCACTCGCCGCTGTTTACCGCGCTTCGCGAGCAGAATGTACTTAATGAAGACCACAGCGGCGGCTGCGTTTTGTTTGAACGCAGAGAAACGGTAGAGGCTCTTTTGGCACAAAGCGCGGCAATTGCCGGAGTCAATGGCTGATTGGAGATACTATTATGGAGAATATAGCAGAGCTTGTTAAGGCAAGAAGGAGCGTACGCACGTTTGACGCAAGAGAATTAAGCGAGGAGGATATAAAAAAGCTGTCCGATTTTTTCGGACAGGCGGAAAATCCATATAACATTCCTGTGGAATTCAGACTGCTTGACGCGAAAAAACAGCAATTAAAATGCCCCGTGGTAAGCGGAGCAAGTCTTTATGTCGGCGTAAAGGCGCCGCGCGTTCCGAATGCCGAGGTTGCTGTAGGGTATTCGTTTGAAGTGTTGGTCTTATACGCGCAGTCTGTCGGTATAGGAACGGTATTGATCGGCGGAACGATGGACCGCGCCGCTTTTGAGCGCGCGATGGAGCTTGGTGAAAACGAAATGATGCCGTGTATAAGCCCGCTTGGTTATACGGCGAAAAAGATGTCCGTCAGGGAAAGCATGATGCGAAAGGCTGTCAAAGCTGACCGCAGGGAGCCGTTTGAAGCGCTGTTCTTTGACGGCTCGTTTGACATTCCGCTTACAAAAGAAAAGGCGGGAAAGCTCTTCGCTCCGCTTGAAGCGGTTCGTCTCGCGCCTTCCGCGGTGAACAAACAGCCGTGGCGCGTTGTTGCGGATAAAGACGCCGTTCATTTTTATCTTAACCACAGCAGGGGCTTTACAAGTGAAAGCGCGGGAGATATGCAGAAAATAGATATTGGCATAGCCATGTGTCACTTCGCTCTTTCGGCAAAAGAAAACGGTTTGAATGTCCGTTTTGTCACCGAAAAGCCCGATATTTCAACAAAGCCCGATATCGAATATATAATGACGGTCGGGATAGATTAGTTTGCTGTAACAAAAAACGCGCGCTCGGAAATCATCCGGGCGCGCTGTAATATAGAATATCACTACTAAACGTTAGCTGAAAACTACTGCTGCATACTGCGGACAATTTCGTCCATGCGCTTCGCGTCCTCTGCAACCGTCTCCGCGATTTTTGCGCTTTCAACAGAGGTCTTCGAGTTGTCAGCTACAACTTGAGTTATTTGCTGCATTCTCTGCTCGACAGATGCGGTTGATTCCGCCTGACGCCTTGAATAGTCCGTGATAAGCTCCGCGTGGGCGGCGCTCTCCTCTGAAACGGCGATAACCGCGTTCATTGACTCAAGAACCTCGTCTGCAATACTTCCGCCGCGCTCCACTGCGTTTATCGACTTTTCAATAAGCTCGCGTGTGCTTTCGACAGCTTCGCTCGATTTTGACGCAAGATTTCTTACCTCGTCGGCTACTACCGCAAAGCCCTTGCCGGCGGCTCCCGCACGTGCCGCTTCAATTGAAGCGTTAAGCGCGAGAATGTTTGTCTGAAAGGCAATGTCCTCAATAGTATCTACCACGCCCCTTATCTGCTCGGACGAGCTTCTTATATCGTCCATTGCCTGAGCCATTCCGTGCATGGTTTCGTTGCTTTGTCTCAGCATTTCGGCGCTCTTTTTAACACTGCTTGCCGCCTCCTGGGACTCTTTGAGGCTGTCCGCGGTCTGCTCGGATATATTGGCTATATCTTGCGTGATATCGTCGATGGTCGCCTGCTGTTCTTCAGCAGACGAGCTCATATTTGACGCGACGTCGCGCATTTTTTCCGACGATTCGTTAAGCGCGGCTGAGATCTCAGCGATCTTATCGACCATCTGCTGTCTGGATTCCGTAAGAGCCTGTGTTTCGTCCATCTGTGCCTGTACCCTGTCGAGAAGCCCGGCTGTCTCATCCTGAGCCGCCTGTACATCGTCAACGATCTTCATGCTGACATTGACAAGATAGAACAGCAAAAACGCCCCGACGTTCATTCCGATTATTCCCTTTATCGCCAGCGGGATCGACGCTCCGCTGTAAAAGAAATCGGATAAAAACAGCCCCACGATGCTTACAACGTCCATGATGACCCAGTGGACTATGAGCGTTTTTTTGTTGTAATAAATTGCGGAAATAACCATCGACGCCAGCATGAGCGGGAACATTCCGTGAACCTCGTGCTGGGGTATCGACATTGACAGGATCAAAACAAGCTGCGCCAGCGACAGTATCGTGCCGCGTGTTACAACAGCGGTCGCCTTTTTCAGCCCGAAAACAACTCCTCCGATCACCGCGCCTCCGACGATTATCGCGATACCCATGATAATCGACGTAGTGAAGATGTTCATAGCGCCGAATGCCACACATGATACCAGTATAAAAACCGTATGTATCAGCACTATTTTTTCGGTAAGAAACCGTTCCATTTTGTTCTTGGTCTTCATATAGTATAATTCTCCCAATGATAAATTAGTTTTCCGATATCACCTCACATTCTAACATAAATGTTGTTTTTTGTCAATAAGACTTTTTCTAAAAACACTTCACACACTAAATTTTCATTTTCCACTTGATTTTTCCCACAATATATGGTATAATTAAAATGTATTATTGCACAGTGGGGTAGATTTATGGACAGTTTCATTCAGATCGACATTTACACGTCGAGCGCGGCGGTTGACGGAATTTGTGCGAGGCTTACCGATTATGGAATTGACGGCTTTGCTGTCAGGGACAGCGCTGACTTCAGCGCCTTTTTGGAGGATAAAAACGCGAACTGGGATTATGTTGACGACAGCCTTATGGGGCTTGAGACGGTGGAGCCGTGCATTACGGTTTACGTCCACGACAACGAGCAGGGCAGAGAACAGCTTACGCAGATAAAGCTGCTTGTTGACGAGCTTCGTTTGGAAAATACGGACGGCTTTTTCGGAAACCTTCGTGTTGAACTCAACAACGTCCGCGAGGAGGATTGGGCCAATAATTGGAAAAAGTATTACAAACCGTTTCGTATAGGAAAAAGCCTCGTCATAAAGCCGTCTTGGGAGGATTACTCCGCGCTTGACGGTGACAGGATACTTGAAATTGACCCGGCTTCGACCTTCGGCACGGGACAGCATCATACAACAAAAATGGTGATGGAGGTTCTCGAGGACGCTGTAAAGGGCGGAGCAAGAGTGCTCGATCTCGGCTGCGGAAGCGGTATTCTGTCAATTGCGGCGCTGCTTTTCGGGGCAAAAGAGGTTACCGTCTGCGATATATTCGAAAATGCGGTAAAGACCGCCTCTGAAAACATTGAGAAGAATCATTTCGATAAATCACACTACAACGCGTTTTGCGGAAATATTATCGAAAATGCCGGGCTTCGCGGAGAAATCGGAAGCGGATATGACATAGTCTGCGCGAATATCGTGGCGGATGTTATCATAGCCATGAGCCCGCTGTTCGGCGGATTTTTGAAAAAGGACGGACGTCTCATCGTTTCGGGAATTATTGACGAGCGCTTTGACGAAGTTATTCGCGCTCTTGAGGAAAACGGCTTTGAGCCCGTTGTCAAAAAGAACGAAGAGGGCTGGAACTGCGCTGAATTGAAAATTCACTTAAAACAGGCAAAACGCATATACTGCCTTTAAGGAGGCGGTTTTATGGAGTTTTTGGGAGCGTTTGCGGTTATCTTTCTGCTTGTGTTTGCCGCGGCAATGCTGGCGTATCTGTTGTGGAACGCGCTGAGAAGCGGCTGTACCGAAAAGGTAGATGTTTATGTAAAGCCGTGTGAAAATCTTGAAAGCTTTATCATACACGCGAGCCGCGACGCTTTTATCGGCGAGATATACATAATATGCGGTGATGGTTGCGAGCAGGCAAAAAGACTTTCTGAAAAATACGCTAACGTAAAACTTACCGGAAAATCACGCAAAATGGAATGAAGGATAATGGATATACACGAAAATCTGGTCTGCCTTTCGGGAAATGTCGAGGGCGTCGTTTATTATAACGAGGACAGCGGCTATATCGTGCTCGATCTGGACGTGGACGGCGAGCTCGTCGAGGCGGTCGGGATAATGGGCGACGTGCGCGAGGGCGAAAGCCTGACGATGTACGGCAAGTATGTAAATAACTCAAAATACGGAAGGCAGTTTTCCGTAGATATTTTTGAGCGCCGGCTTCCGACAGACCTTAAAATGCTGCAAAAATATCTCGCTTCCGGAATAATAAGCGGAGTAGGCGCGGTTTTAGCTAAGAAAATAGTCGACGCGTTCGGGGAAAAAACGGCTGATATTCTTGAAAACGACCCCGTTCAGCTTTCGTCGTTAAAGGGCGTTACACCCGAAAGGGCTCTGCTTATCGGAAAGGAATACCAGAGCATTTCGGGGATAAGAAAGGCCGTTACATATTTTTCAAAGTATTCGGTCTCATACGGTTTTATTTCAGCCGCGTGGAAAAAATACGGCGGCGACCTTATCCGCGCGGTAGAGGGAAATCCGTACTGTTTGTGCGGCTGGGGAATAGACCTGCCGTTTGCGGACGCGGAGAGGATCGCGGAAGACCTCGGCTTTCCGAAAAACAGCGAAGAGCGCGTATCCGCGGGTATTTTACAGGAGTTAAGAAAAGCGCTGAGCGACGGACACACCTGCGTTAAAGAAGCGCGGTTATGCGACAGAGTGACAACGTGGCTTCTGGTAAGCGGCGAACTGTACGCGTCGGCGCTTGAGTTTCTCTGCTCGGCTGAAGAGATCACACTGTATGATAACAACGGCGCAAAGTATGTTTTCCTTGCGGAGTATTTCCGCGCGGAAAATTTTATCTCGCGAAAGCTCTGCGAGATGATAAAACGCTCTAAGGACAAAAACACCGACTTTTCGGAGGAGATAAGCGGCGTTTCATGGGAGTTCGGGATAGAGTACGACGAGGCTCAGCGCGCGGCGATAAACGGCTGTATGAATAACCACGTTTTCATAATAACCGGCGGTCCGGGAACGGGAAAGACAACTACGCTTAATGCCGTAATAGAGCTTTGCAGGAAAAGAAAGCTGAATATAAAGCTCTGCGCACCTACGGGCAGGGCCGCAAAGAGGATTTCCGAGCTTACGGAGGCTCCAGCGCAGACGATACACAGACTGCTCGAGGCGGACCTTTCCGCGGGAGAAAGCATGTTCCGCCGAAACGAGGACAACCCGCTTTCGTGCGATGTGCTTATTGTAGATGAAATGTCAATGGTCGATGTTTTGCTTTTCGCTTCGCTCTTAAGAGCGGTAAAAAGCTCTACAAGGCTTATTCTTGTCGGAGACAGCGACCAGCTTCCGTCCGTAAGCGCCGGAAATATCCTGAGAGATCTGGTAAGCAGCGGCAGAGTTCCCAAAGCCGAGCTCGTCAAAATTTTCCGTCAGGCGGCGCAAAGCCTTATAGTTACAAACGCTCACGCGATAGTGAGAGGAGAGATGCCCGAGCTTAACGACCGAAAAAATGATTTCTTTTTTATGCCGAGCGAAAATGAGGAGCAGTCTGTGCGGCTGGTGTGCGACCTTTGCGCAGCGCGGCTTCCGAAAAGCTACAGTTATGACCCTATGGGAGATATACAGGTACTGTGCCTTTCGAGAATGGGTACGGTAGGGACGGCAAGGCTCAACTCCGAGCTTCAGAGAGCTCTTAATCCCGCTTCTTTGGAAAAAGGGGAAAAGGGGAACAAGCGTGAGATTAAGTTTATAAACACGCTGTTTCGCGAGGGCGACAAGATAATGCAGAACAGAAACGACTATGACGTCGAGTGGCGCAGAGGGAACGAAAAATCCCACGGCGTATATAACGGCGACATCGGCACGATAATCGAGGCGGACAGGCTTAACACAAGGCTTCTGATAGACTTTGACGGCAGAAGGGCGGTTTATGAGGGCGATATGCTCAAAAACATAGAGCACGCTTTTGCCATGACTGTTCACAAGAGTCAGGGCAGCGAATATCCCGCGGTGATAATCCCTCTCCCCAACGGCATGGAAAAGCTTTCGTACAGAAATCTTTTCTACACCGCCGTAACGCGCGCGAAATCGACGCTTATCGTTATCGGAACGGAAAACAAGATACGCGCGATAGTTTCAAACGACCGCCGCGACGAAAGGACATCGTGCTTAAAGGCAATGATCGAGGATAACATAGGAGAGTGAATTGAATAAACAAAAGACCTACGGGCTTTACCGAAAGATAGTTTCGGTCTTTTTTCCGAATATCTGTCCGTTTTGCGGCAGAGTTATCGGCGCGGATGAGTATTGGTGCAAAAGCTGCCCGGAGTTCCTCCCGTATATAAGAAAACCGCTTTTGCCGCCGGATAATATCGCAAGGTTTTACGCGTGCTGTTATTACACACAAAGGGCGAAATCGGCGGTTTATATGATGAAATTCGGCGGGTATGTCTATCCGTCCGACGCGTTCGCGAAGATGATGAGCAAAATGCTTTCGGACGAGCTTAAAAACGCGGATATGCTCGTGCCTGTTCCGAGCAGTATTAAAAGTGTAACGGAGCGCGGCTTTGCTCCCGCGGAAATGATCGCGGGCAGAATATCGTGGCGGAGCCATATCCCGACGGTAAAGGCGCTCAAGGCATGCAGAGGAAAACTCGACCAGAAGGGATTAAGCGGAAAAATGCGCGTTGAAAACGCAAAGCACAGCTTTTATCCTGACGATAACATCGACATTTGCGGAAAAAGAGTCGTTCTTATTGACGACGTCTGCACTACGGGAAGCACCCTGTCCGCTTGTGCCGAGCTTTTGCTTGAAGCGGGAGCGAAAGAAGTGATAGGCGCGGTTTTCGCAAAGACGGTTGACTTTACGCACTTCAGGATTATTCCGCGGGAAAAGTATTCTGTAAAAAAACGCGGTTGATTTTTTCAGTAAATTGAGGTATAATATTTTATGACGATAAGAATTTCTCCCGAGGAGACCGCGCGTCAGCGGGCGTTTTCCGAAAGGGTGAGGGAAATATCCGAAAATCGCGAGTCCCTTCCGATAGCCCATGTACACACCTTCGGTTGTCAGCAGAATGTAAGCGACGGCGAGAAGATAAAGGGTATGCTTCTGGAAATGGGCTACGGACTTTCGGAAAGCCCCGAGGGCGCGGACGTGGTTATTTTCAACACCTGCGCCGTGCGCGAAAACGCCGAGGACAGAGTTTTTGGAAATCTCGGAGCGCTAAAGCACAATAAGGCGAAAAATCCCGATATGATAATCGCGGTCTGCGGCTGTATGACCGAGCAGGAGCATATCGTAAGCAGAATAAAAAAGAGCTTTCCGCACGTCGATCTGGTTTTCGGAACAAACGCTCTGCATACCTTGCCCGAGTTGATTTTCGGTCAGCTTAGCGAAAAAAAGCGCGTGTTTTCCGTGCCGAAATCGGACGGAGTTATCGCTGAGGGACTTCCGATAAGACGCGAGAGCAAAATTTCCGCAAGCATTCCGATAATGTACGGCTGCAACAACTTTTGCAGCTATTGTATTGTGCCTTATGTCCGCGGAAGAGAGCGCTCGCGCGAAAAAGCGGATATAATCGCCGAGGTGAAAAAGGCGGTCGAAGAAGGCGCGAAGGACTTGTGGCTGCTCGGACAGAACGTAAATTCATACGGAAAAGAACTCGGAACAAGCTTTTCGGAGCTGCTGCGGGAAATAAATGCCATAGACGGAGAATTCCGCATAAGCTATATGTCGAGTCACCCCAAGGACGCGACAAAGGAACTTATTGATACTATCGCCGGGTGCGAAAAGGTGTCAAGGCATTTCCACCTGCCGGTTCAGAGCGGAAGCTCGCGTATACTGGAGCTTATGAACAGGCATTATACCAGAGAGCATTATCTCGGTATCGTCGAATATATCCGCGAAAAGATACCCGACGCGGCGCTTACCTCGGATATCATTGTCGGCTTTCCCGGGGAGACCTATGAGGATTTCCGCGAAACGCTGTCGCTTTTGCGCGAAGTAAGATTCGACTCTCTTTATACGTTTATTTTCAGTCTCAGAAAAGGCACGAAAGCGGAGAAAATGCCCGACCCTGTTTCCGAGGAGGAAAAGGGAAAATGGTTTCGCGAGCTGCTTTGCGTTCAGGCGGAAATAGGCAGGGATATGTACCAAAAATACGTCGGCAAGACCCTGCGCGTGTTATGCGAGGGACGTGGCAGAAGCAATCCCGAAATGCTGACGGGTAAAACTCCGCAGGGCGTTATTGTTGATTTTTACGGCGGAGATGAGCTATTGGGGCAGTTCGTTGATATTCGGATAGAACAGGCGTTCGAGTGGATGCTTGTGGGAAAAATAGTTTAAAAAGAAAAGGAGAAGCATTATGACAGTTATCGAAGCGGCAAGAGCACTCGGAAAGGTAGTTCAGGCGGACGAGCGCTATATCGCCTACGCAAAGGCGAAAGAGGCTAACGACAAGGACGAGGAACTTCAGAACCTCATCGGCGAGTTTAACCTTATCCGTCAGAATGTCGCGCTTGAAAGCGAAAAGGAAGAAGCCGACGCGGAAAAGGTAAAGGAGCTCACCGTAAAAATGCAGTCGGCGTACGAAAAGGTAATGACCAACGAAAACATGGCGCTGTTTACGGTAGCCAAGCAGGGCATGGACAAGCTTATGAGCGAGATAAACACTATCCTCACTTATTCCGTCGAGGGAATGGACCCCGAGACCTGTCCTTCCGCTCCGCCTTCTGCCGAATGCTCGGGAAGCTGCTCGGGCTGTAAGGGCTGCGGCTGATTTAAGAATACTTTTTCGGGAATTATCGGGTTTCCGTGGGTTCGATAATTCCCGAGTCTGTTTAAACAAGTAAACGGAGTGAAAGTTATGGACAAGCTGTTAAGTGCGTCGGAATACGGGATATGCCTGTTTTCTTTTGAGGTATTGCAGGACTTTCTTAAAACCAACAAAAAAAGGTCAAAAAAGCTTCTTCACCTCTTTCAGAAGGACAAAAAGCTGTACTTGAAATCGCAGGAGGAAGGAATCTGGTTTCCGATGGCGGGGATAAACTTTTTTGAGTATGTCATAAAGGTTGACGGGTTTGACGAGCCTTTCGGTGATGAGTGGGAGCAGAAATTAGAGTATTCGGGCTTTAACCTTGAGATAAAAAACGGACTGTGGATATCGGGTTTTGGCTCGCTGTTTGAGTTCAAGTCCGAGCAATACGGTGGCGAGGAAGGCTCCTACGCGGTGAAAACGCCTTTTGGTGATATAATGTATTACTACAACAAAAACGAGGTGTACCGCAAGTCTCTTAAAGGAAAAATAAGCCATACCGATTACAGATACGACATTCCCGACGGAAAATATCTGCTTTCGGTAAAGGGCTATGTGCGCGGGGAAAAGAAGAATTATACATACGGAAACTGCGGTTTTTTCTTTTCGCTCACAAAAGTCGACGCCTTTGACGGTTTTAAAAATCCGCGGGAAGACGAAGAGTTTGATTTCAATGTGGGAAGTATAGAATAACAAAATCACGGTTTGGCGGCAAACGAAGCGTAGCGGAGTTATGAGCGTTTTGCCCGAAGGGCATAATGCGGTCAAGTCATGAATTGTGAAATTCTATTTTAAGAGGTCAGTAAGAATGGAAAAGGAAACTGAAAAAATATCCCCGATGTTAAAGCAATATCTCGAAATAAAATCAAACTATTCGGGATATATTTTGTTTTTCCGCTTGGGCGATTTTTACGAGATGTTCTTCGAGGACGCCGTGCTGGTGTCGCGCGAGCTTGAGCTTGTGCTTACGTCGAGGGCGGGCTCGCCCATGTGCGGAGTGCCGTATCACAGCAGCGAGGTGTACATAAAAAGGCTGATAGAAAAGGGCTTTAAGATAGCTATCTGCGAGCAGCTCACCGATCCTAAGACGACAAAGGGGCTCGTAGAGCGCGGCGTTATCCGCCTTGTAACGGCGGGTACGGTCGTAGAAGCATCGATGCTTAACGAGGACAAAAACAACTTTATCGCAAGTATTTTCGTTGAAAGTGATGGAGTGGGAATGGTCTTTGCCGATATCTCCACGGGAGAGATAAACGTTTTTGAAAAGCACGGCAAAAACCGCGAAGCCGAGATAATTTCCGAGCTTGCGGGATTTTCCCCTGTTGAGATACTGATAAATCAGGATTTTCTTGACCTTAAAGAGGTCTCCTCGTTTATTTCCCGGAACCTTAAAAACAGCTCGTGCGAGCTTTGCGACTCAGAAAAGTTTGACAGCTCGGACATCTCGGTCCTCACAGCCCAGTTTGAAAGCACGGGAGGTTTGGATGATCTCGGCATTGCTTCGATGCCGCTTGTGCAAAAGGCGATGTGCGCGCTTTTCAGATATGTAGGCGAAACCTATAAGCAAACGGTAAAGCGTTTTACGTCCGTATCCGTGCATACCGAAAATGAATATATGGATCTCGGCTTTACGGCTCGGCGAAATCTCGAGCTTAATGAAACCATGCGCACGGGCGACAAGCGCGGAACGCTTTTGTGGGTATTAAACAAGACCGTTACGTCAATGGGAAGAAGGCGGCTGAGTTCGTGGATAGAGCGTCCGCTTTGCTCTCACGCGAAAATTCTCGAAAGACTTGACGCGGTAGAGGAGCTTACCAAAAACTCGGCTGCGCTCGCGGATTTAAGAGAAGCGCTGAAGGGTGTTTACGATTTAGAGCGTCTGTTGTCGAGAATAGCGTACAAAACCGTAAATCCCCGCGAGATCTACGCAATGGGTAAGACTCTCGCGGCTATCCCGGCGGTAAAAACGGAATTAAATGCGCTTAATTCACGTTTATTGAAAAAGCTGAACAGTGAGATAAGCGAGATATCAGACGCGCAGCGGCTTATTGAAAACTCGATAGCCGACGACCCGCCCGCAAACATAAAGGACGGCGGCGCGATAAAAGACGGCTTTAACGAGGAGATAGACAGGCTTCGTTCTGTCGCGGGCGGCGCTGAGGGGATCCTTCGGGAAATAGAAGCCCGCGAG
The DNA here is from genome assembly GCA_022508885.1 of Oscillospiraceae bacterium. Taxonomy (GTDB): domain Bacteria; phylum Bacillota; class Clostridia; order Oscillospirales; family Ruminococcaceae; genus CAG-115. The sequence goes on from JAFLUG010000003.1 coordinate 21,131, forward strand.
AGGGACAAAACGGGAATACGCACTCTCAAAGTCGGCTACACGCGCGTTTTCGGCTATTATATCGAGGTCTCAAACAGCTTTAAGGATAAAGTTCCCGCGCATTATGTAAGAAAACAGACTCTCACAAACGGCGAGCGTTTTATAACCGACGAGCTTAAGAAGATCGAGGGCGAGATACTCGGGGCAAATGAAAGGCTTTTAGCTCTCGAACAGTCGGTTTTCGCCGAGATACGCGAGTTTATTGCTGCAAAGCTTGTTGAGATACAGCAGACGGCAACGGCTTTGTCGCAGACGGACGCGCTTTGTTCTTTCGCGCAGGTATCGCTTGAAAACGGCTATACAAAGCCCGAGATAACGCTTGAAAGCGTGATAGACATAAAGGACGGGCGTCATCCGGTCATTGAAAACATTCTTGTTGATAACCAATTTACGCCAAACGACGTTTATCTCGACAATTCGGACAGCAGTCTTCTTATAATCACGGGTCCGAACATGGCAGGAAAGTCTACCTTTATGCGCCAGACGGCGTTAATTGTGCTTATGGCGCAGATCGGTTGTTTTGTTCCCGCGGGATACGCGAAGATAGGCGTTGTGGACAAGATATTTACACGCGTCGGCGCTTCCGACGACCTCACCGCGGGTCAGTCTACCTTTATGGTGGAAATGAACGAGGTGTCGGATATCCTCAAAAACGCGACCAAAAACAGTCTTGTCATTCTTGACGAGATAGGACGCGGGACCTCGACCTTCGACGGAATTTCAATAGCGAAATCCGTAGCGGAGTATATCGTTGAAAAAATTGGCGCAAAAACTCTCTTTGCCACTCACTATCATGAGCTTATATCAATGGAAAAGGAATATAAGGGCGTAAAGAATTTCAGCGTTGCTGTTATAAAGCGCGGCGACGAGATAAAATTCCTGCATAAGATAATTCCGGGAGGCACCGACGACAGCTACGGAATAGAGGTGGCAAAGCTCGCGGGACTCCCGAATAAGGTCGTACAGCGGGCTAAAGAGGAGCTTAAGGAGCTTGAGATAAGCGGAAAGGTAAAGCTTGCCGAGGCAATTGAAAACGGGCGCGAAAACCAGATAAATCTTGTCGCGGTAGAAGAACAGAACGCTCTCGCACGTCTGCGCTCGGTGGATATAAATACTCTTTCGCCAATGGACGCGCTTATGTTTATAAAGGAATTAAAGGAGACATTGTAACGTCAAATTCAGTTCGATCCGCCAAGACAACGTTATACCGAAGAACGAATTTCAAAAAGCGTAAATTTTTTCTCAAGAAAAAATTTACGCGGTTCTCACTTAGCGTCAGCTCAGCTGACGCTAAGTGATGAATTTTGAAATTATTTAAATAAGGAGCCAAGATGCCGAAAATAAATCAGCTTGACAAAAGCGTTTACGAGCTTATCGCGGCGGGCGAGGTTATAGAGCGCCCGTCGTCCGTGATAAAGGAGCTTTGCGAAAACTCAATAGACGCGGGCGCGGCGGCGATAAGCGTTGAGATAAAACGCGGCGGAATTTCATATATGCGCGTGACCGACGACGGCTGCGGTATTTCCTACGAGGATATGCCGCTTGCCTTTATGCGCCATGCCACAAGCAAGGTGCTCACAGCAGACGACTTGGAGAATATAAACACGCTCGGATTCCGCGGGGAAGCTTTAGCGTCCGTAAGCGCCGTGTCAAGGGTAGAAGCGATAAGCCGCAGAGCAGTGGACAAGCTTGGAGTTTCGTACAAATTGGAGGGAGTGACCCCCACCGAATACGATAAGATCGGCTGTGCAGAGGGCACGACAATAATAATCCGCGATCTGTTCTACAATACTCCCGCAAGGCTTAAATTCTTAAAAAAAGACGTTACCGAGGGCAACTACGTCTCAAATGTTGTTGAAAAGCTCGCGCTTTCTCATCCCGACATTTCGTTTCGCTTTATACGCGACGGAAAACAGACGTTGTTCACATCGGGCGACGGGAGCTTTTACAGCGCTATCCGCGCAGTCTTCGGAAAACAGTTTGCGGCGTCGGTCATTCCCGTAGAAAATATCTACCGCGAGATCGGTGTGACCGGCTATGTAAGCTCGCCGCTTTTTACAAAATCAAACCGCACAATGCAGAATTTTTTTATAAACGGCAGAAGCGTAAAAAATCCCATTTGCTGCGCCGCTCTTGAAGAAGCATTCAGAAACGGCATTATGGTCGGAAAATTCCCCGCCTGTGTTTTGTGCGTAAATTTAGACCCTGCGCTGCTTGACGCAAATATTTCCCCCGCAAAGACCGAGGTGCGCTTTTCAAACGAAAAGGCGGTTTTCGACGCGATATATGTTGCTGTAAAAAACGCGCTGACGGGTTATGATGAAAGCCGGGAAATAAAGCTGTCAAATGAGAAAAGCGACGAAGACAAGACCCTGACCGTTCCTATCCCAACCGCCCGTGTTTCATCGGGAAACGAGCTTTATTCCGTTCCGAAACCGGAGCCTGCTCCAGAAAGCTTTTACAAAAAGCCATACGAGGAAACAAAAGCCGTACAGCCCACTCTTTCGGGAAATGAAATTAAATACGATGATGATAATACAGAGCCAAAACCCGAGCCGCGGATAGTACACGATATCCAGCCGAATTTAAGCGGATTTTCTTTTCTTTCGGAAAAGTCTTTTGAAAAGCGTGAGCAAAAATCCAAAGGTTTTTCCGAGACCGACGCCGCGGTAAATCAGCCTGAAGATGCTGAAACATACGCGGATATCCGGGTCATAGGCGAGCTTTTCAAAACATATATCCTCTGTGAAAGCGAGGAAACGCTTATCCTTATTGACAAACACGCGGCGCACGAGAGGATAAATTTCGAGAGGTTCAAACGCGGAACAGATATTCACGGTCAGCTTCTGATAGAGCCGTGCGAGGTGTTTTTGAGCGCGGAGGAGTTTGAGGCGGTAAAGTGCTTCAGGCAAGAGCTTGAAAACGTCGGCATAATCGTAAGGCTCGATGATGACGGAAAGGCGTATGTCGAGGGTGTGCCTCAGTCGCTTGAGGGGTGCGACCCCGAGGATCTGCTTCAGAGCGTGGCGGAAACTCTCGTTTCCGGTAATAATAACGCTGAGGGCGCGCTGTTTGACGATGTGCTGCATACAATGGCTTGTAAAGCGAGCATACGCGCGAATGAAACGCAGAGTATAGCAGAGCTTACATACCTTGCGAAAATGGTCTTGCGAGATAAAAATATCCGCTATTGTCCTCACGGAAGGCCTGTGATAACGCAGATATCCAAACGTCAGATAGAGAAATATTTCGGGAGAATACAGTAACGCAGAAAGGTTGTTTTGTGAATAAGATAATCGTTGTTTGCGGACCTACCGCGTCGGGCAAGACCGCGCTGTCCGTTGAGCTTGCGAAAATATACGGCGGCGAGGTCATCTCCGCCGACAGCATGCAGATATACACCGATATGGATATCGCCTCGGCAAAGGCGACCGCCGAAGAACAGCAGGGGATACCGCATCATCTCATGGACTTCCTTGACCCGTCCGAAAGCTTTTCCGTAGCGGATTATGTCAAGCTATGCAAAGAGAAGGCGGACGAGATACTCGGCAGGGGGAAAATCCCGATAATATGCGGCGGAACGGGGCTGTATATCAGCTCGTTTGTCGATAATCTGACGTTTGACGAAAGCGGGCAGGATCATGAATTTCGCGAGGAAATGCGCAGATTTGCCGAAGAAAACGGCGCGGCGGCGCTTCTTGAAAAGCTGAGGGAGGTCGACCCCGAAACCGCCGGAACGCTTCATGAAAACAATCTCGGAAGAGTGATCCGAGCGCTTGAAGTATACAAAACCACGGGACATACGATATCCGAGGCGAAAATAAACTCAAGGAAAAATCCGTCACCGTATGAATTTATTATGATAACGCTTGATTTCGCTGACCGCGAACAGCTTAAAACCCGTATAAACAGACGAGTAGATGAGATGATGGAGCGCGGACTTGTAGAGGAAGCGCGTATCTGCTTTTTGCAGGAAAACCGCCCTACCGCCGCTCAGGCAATAGGCATAAAGGAGCTTTATCCATTCTTCCGCGGCGAAAAACCGCTTGAAGAATGTTTGGAAGAGCTTAAGCTTCGTACACGGCAGTACGCTAAAAGACAACTGACATGGTTTCGGCGGGATGACAGAATTCACAAACTTATCATTGAAAGCGGTGATGGGATTTGTGAAATTGTTACAAAAGCAAGGCTGATAATTGACGACAATTTACAGAAATTGGAAAATCCCGCGTCAAAATAGGAAAAAATTTTAAAATTTGTTGCATTTTTATGAAAAAAACTCTAAAAATTATAAAAAAAGTATAGAATTTTTTGAAAGAATATGTTATACTGTATCTATATAGTTGGGGAGTGTCTGCTTTTTTACAGACGCAATGACGATGAAACGCGGTTTTCCTTTGGAACTTCCGCTTTCAATACAGAGAGAAAAGGTGATATAATATGGCAAAAGACATCAATTTACAGGACGTTTTCCTTAACCAGGCGCGTAAGGATAAGATCCCCGTTACTATCTACATCACAAACGGGTTTCAGTTTAAGGGGATCGTAAAGGGGTTTGACAACTATACTGTCATTCTTGATACCGACGGAAAGCAGAACTTGATCTACAAGCACGCTATTTCCACTATCACGCCGTTTAAACCTGTTTCGATACTTGACGCTTATGATAAGGGCGACGAGGTGTAAGCTCTCTTTCTGACGCGGAGGTGAGCTTTTAGGTGAATTCAGCTTGGACAAGGGCTGTACTGTTTATTGTTTCGGCTTTTGTTATTCTTGTCGCGGTAGGACAGATCTTCTTTGTCGGCGGCAGCTCGGTCAAAACCGAAACTGCGCTCAGCTATAATTTCGATGAGGAGATCCCGTTCGAAGCGGTGTTTTTGCGCGATGAGGCCGTTGTGTATGACAACAGTACAGGTATCCTGTGCTACGAATACGCGGACGGTATAAAGGTCGGGAAAAGCACGGTTATCGCGAGACGTTATAAGAACAGCTCGGATATCGCGTATAAGCGCGAGGTCGAACAGCTCGAGACCCAGATAGAAATGCTTGAAGACGCGGAAAAGCTTTTGGGAACCGATAATTCTCAGCTTGAGGCTATTTCCGCCCAGATAAATGAAAGTCACTCGTCTATAATAGACAGTATAGCCGGCGGCGATTTCGCGGGCGCGTCTCAGTACAGAAATAATTTACTGTGCGCGATGTGCAAGCGTGAGATCACCCTCAAGGAAAGTGACGGATATGATGAAAAAAAAGCGTCGTTAAGGCGCAGGATATCCGAGCTTAACGCGCGTATTTCCGGCGGACTTTACGATGTATACGCGGGCGGCGCCGGGTATTTTGTCAGCAGCGCCGACGGCTATGAGGGCGAGTTTGGCTATTCCGACATTGATCTTCTGACCGAAACTATGATCAACGGAATTGTTGAAAATCCGTCAAAATCCACAAACCCATATATAATCGGAAAGCTTGTTTCGGATTATCACTGGAGAGCGGCGGCGGTTATTGAAAAGGAAAAGATGTTTGGGATAGGCTCGGGTTCGGAGGTTGTGGTCCGCATAGGCTCAAGCTCGAGACTTATAAATGTCGATGTTATTTCAATAAGAGACTGTTCGGACGGAAAGGCCATTTACGTTTTTGAGTGCGATAATCTTGTTTCGGAAACTATGTCCTCGCGTACCGCAAGCTTTAAGCTGGTGCTGAAAAGCTACGGAGGACTTCGCGTTTCAAGAAGCGCGCTTCGTGAAAATGAAAGCGGCGAGCTTGGGGTTTATGTAAAACGTGACAATACGCTGTTGTTTAAGAAAGTCAGCGTTGAATACTGGGGCGAGGATTACGTTATCTGCAGACAGGAGACGGGTGACGATTATCTTAAGCTTTATGACAGCATTGTTGTCGAGGGCAAGGAACTGTACGATGGAAAGATTGTGTGAGGCGGACTTTCCCGATATCCGTGAGAACTACGGGATTATCCGCGAGAATATAGACAAGGCCATGGCTTTGGCAAACCGCCGCGACGAGGTCAGGATAATGGCGGTTACAAAGACGGTGCCGCCCGAAAGGGTGAATTATGCGGTGGAGCTGGGCGTTAAGCTGCTTGGCGAGAACCGTGTTCAGGAATACCTTGAAAAGCGCGATAGCTACGCGAAAGCTGAGGTCCATTTCATAGGCGGGCTTCAGACAAACAAGGTAAAGTACATTATAGATAAGGTTTCAATGATCCACTCCGTTGACAGCGTGCGTCTGGCGGAAGAGATAGACCGCCGCGCCGCGCAGCACGGAAGGATCATGGATATACTCGCCGAGATAAATATAGGCGAAGAAGAAACAAAAGGCGGAATTTCGGCGGAGAAGGCAAAAGACTTCTGCGGGGAAATTTCGCGGTTTGAAAACGTTAGGCTGAGAGGCCTGATGACAATTCCGCCCGCGGGCTGCGGGGAGGAAGTTTTCGCGCGCATGCAGGAGCTTTTTGAAACCATAAAGGCTTCGCAAAACGGGGGGCTGTTTGACATGCTTTCGATGGGAATGTCGGGAGATTATCAGGCGGCGGTTAAGTACGGGGCAACCATTGTCCGGATAGGGTCAGCGCTTTTCGGGCAAAGGAAATATGCAATACATTAAAAATAATTGGGAGGAAATTAAAAATGGCAGGATTTTTTAAGAATTTGTTTGGGGTGGCTGAAGAAGGAGAGGGATTTGTAGATTACGAAAGCGAGTCCTATGACACCTCTTCGAGCGCTGTAACAAACGAAGAGGCATACTCTTCATACAGCGAGCCCAAGCCTTACACAAGCACTTCAGGCTCCAAGTTTGTAAATATCGGCACGGGAAGCGCTTCGCCGGCTAAGATCAAAATTCTCAAGCCCAAGAGCTATGAGGAGGTAATTGAGGTAGCCGTTGACCTTATCCGTGAGGGAACCGTTATTTTCATCAATCTTAACGGACTTTCCAACGATATCTGCATAAGGATCGTAGACTTTATGACAGGCGTTACGGCGGCTTTCCAGGGCGACATCAAAAAGGTTGACGCGTACTGCTATGCGGCGGCTCCGAAGAATGTCGATCTCATTGACACCATTGATTAAGCTCTATGCCGTTTGAATTAACAGAAGATGAGCGTTATCTGTCCGCGCATATATCCGATTTGATATCTCTTAGCCTCAGGTCGGGAGTTCCGCGCTTTTCGGCTTTTCTCAATGAGAGAGAGGCGGCGATAGCGGCGGAAACGGCGCGGGCGGAGGGCGCAATTCCTGTGTTTTTCGGAGGGTATGAAGGAGCTTCAAGGACGGTGTGCGGTTTTTTCGAGAGCACTTACGGCGAGGATTTTGCCGGTGACGCGAAAAACGGACTGTTTCCCATACGCGTTGTTTCGTTTGCTTTTCGTGAGCGCGATAACCTTTCCCACCGCGATTTTCTCGGGGCGATCATGTCCTTGGGGATAAAGCGCGAGACCGTGGGGGATATTGTTGTTAACAAAGGCGGCGGGGCGGTGTTCTGTTTGGAAGCCGAGGCTGATCTGATACTTGGAATAACAAAAATCGGAAATGTCGGGGTCTGCGCTGAGGACAAGCTGACTGTACCGATCGAAAAGCCCGAGCCGGTCAGATTTACGGCGAGCGTGCCGTCTATGAGGCTGGACTGTATTGTAGGCGCTTGTACAAATGCATCAAGGGATAAATCCGCTTCGCTCGTTAAAAGCGGGCTCGTCAGTGCGGATTTTTCGGTGTGTCTTGAAGTAAGTAAAACCGTGGCCGAAGATTCTGTGCTCTCGATAAGAGGGTACGGAAAATTTAAGGTGTCGAAAATTGTCGGAGTGTCAAAAAAAGGACGCATTCGTGTAGAAATCGAAAAATACGTTTGATGATTTCTCTTCATTAGGTTTGCGCTTTATTGACGGAGAGTAAGTAAAAGCTGTTTTTATAGGAATTGCAGGCAGATATGACTGCAATTCCTATGAGAACGGACCGGGCTCTGCCCGGTGTGTTTTTTTGTTATAAAAGCATAATGGCGCGTTTCGCGTGAATAATTTGGAAGGAAGTTTTAAATGAACGCAAAGGAAATTATAGGAAAGCATTTTGAAAAGGCGCCCTTTAACGGTTATAAAACCGAAGAGGTCGACTTGTTTTTGACAGAGGTTTCGGAAGAGTTTGCAAAGCTTCAGAAGGAAAACGGCGAGCTTGAGCGCAAGCTTGAGGTTCTTGCCGATAAGATACGCGAGTATCGTGACGACGAGGAAGCTCTCAAGGACGCCCTGCTCATCGCGCAGAAACAGGGTAACGCCATTGTTGCCGAGTCAAAAGCTTCCGCTGAAAAACTTACAAAGGAAACAAACGAAAGCATCGCCAAGAAGCTTGCGGAAACAAAGGCTCAGAGCGAAAAAACCATAAACGACGCAAACGAGTATGCTGAAAAAACCCGTAAGGATGCTGAGGAAACCGCCGAAAGAATAGTGTCTGCCGCGCAGAATAAGGCCGATGAGATCAAAGCCATTATGGAGAAGCAGCAGGAGATCCAGGAAAATATCCTTCAGGAAACCAGAAGAGAAACAAATGAATACAGACAAAGGATCCTCGACAGCTATGAGGAGCATATACGTCTTATCCAGTCGCTTCCCGAAAAGTGTGAGAACGACTATGTAGAGAGAGTATCCGCACAGGTCGAAAAGCGCGAAGAGGAGCGCAGAAAGAAAGAAGCCGAGCAAAAGGCAGCCGCTGAAAGAGCGGCGGCCGAGCGCACAGCCGCGGAAAAGGCGGCTGCGGCGAAAAATGCCGCGGCACAGCAGAGAAATGAAAACAACAAGAAAAAACAGGATAAGTCTCAGCACAGCGCGCCTGAAAACGCAGAAAGTAAAAAGACGGCTGAAAAGACCGTGCCTGAAAAGACAGCAGAAAACAATCTTCCGTTCTTTAATTCAAATACGGCCGAAGCAAAGCCCATTCGCCGCGGCGAGTTGAAGTTTGGTAAAAATAACGATAATAAATAAAAGAATAACCTGAGGAGTCAGCTATATGCAAGTCGATATCAACAGCACTGTAAATCTGCCGCAGACGGAATTTCCCATGCGCGCAAATCTCCCCAAGAGAGAGCCGGAGATGCTTGAAAAATGGGAGCAGGAGCGGCTTTATTACGCGCTTTCGGAAAAGAATAAGGGAAAGCCTTCTTATACTTTGCACGACGGTCCCCCTTACGCCAACGGAAATATCCACCTCGGAACGGCGCTTAATAAGGTTTTAAAGGACATTATCGTAAAATACAAGTCTATGACGGGATTTAACGCGAATTATGTTCCCGGTTGGGACTGTCACGGACTTCCTATCGAGCTTAAGGCAATAAAGCAGCTTGGAGTTGACAGCGGACAGGTCTCTCCCGTAGAGCTTCGCAAGAGCTGCCGTCAGTTTGCTTTGTCCTGCCTTGACGAGCAGAAGGCTCAGTTTAAAAGACTTGGCGTGTGGGGCGATTTCGACGACCCTTATCTCACGATAAAGCCCGAGTTTGAGGCAAAGCAGGTCGAGGTCTTCGGCGAGATGATGAAAAAGGGCTATATCTACAAAGGTCTTAAGCCCGTTTATTGGTGCGCCGACTGCAACACCGCGCTCGCGGAGGCGGAGATAGAGTATCAGGACGACCCCTGCTATTCCATTTATGTAAAGTTTCCGCTGTTTGACGACAAGGGAAAGTTCGGTGACCTCGGAGTTGACCTCAAAAAGGTATCTGTCGTAATATGGACGACTACCACATGGACGCTCCCCGGAAACCTTGCTATCTGTCTCGGTCCCAATTACGACTATACGCTTGTACATGTAGAGGACGAGCAGAGCAAGTCAAACGGCGAGTATCTGCTTATGGCGCAGGAGCTTGTTGACGCGGTAATGAGCGCTGTGGGTATCTCAAAGTACAGCACCGTCGGCAGCTTTAAGGGCGCCGACCTCGAATATATCGAGACAAACCATCCGTTTATGCCGAGAAAATCTCCGATAATTGTCGGAAACCACGTTACGCTCGACAGCGGTACGGGCTGCGTTCATACCGCGCCCGGTTTTGGCGTGGAGGACTATGAGGTATGCTCTAAGTATAAGGGAATGTTTAATATCATCGTTCCCGTAAACGAAAAGGGCATTATGACCGAAGAGGCGGGCGAATTTGCGGGACTTAAGACAAGCGACGCCAACAAGGTCATAGCGCAGCGTCTCGAGGACGATAATACGCTCCTCGCGGTTCAGAACATCGTCCACCCGTATCCTCACTGCTGGCGCTGTCACGAGCCGATAATCTATCGCGCGACCGACCAGTGGTTCTGCAATGTAGACGCGTTCAAGCCTGAGACGATAAAGGCAATTGAAGGCGTAAAGTGGATACCCGAGTGGGGAGAAGAGCGCATCAAGAACATGGTGAATATGCGCTCCGACTGGTGCATCTCAAGACAGAGAAGATGGGGAGTTCCCATTCCCATTCTTTACTGCGAGGACTGCGGAAAGACAGTCGTAAACGACACCACGATAAAGGCTATTTCCGATATGTTCCGAAAGGAAAGCTCGGACGCATGGTATGCGAAGGATGCAAGCGAGTTCATTCCCTCCGATGTAAAATGCGAGTGTGGGGGTAAAAAGTTCCGAAAGGAAATGGATATTTTCGACGTTTGGTTTGACAGCGGCTGTACACACGCGGCTGTACTCAAAGAACGCCCCGAGCTTTCGTGGCCGGCGGATATGTATCTTGAGGGCTGCGACCAGTACAGAGGCTGGTTCCAGTCGAGCCTGCTTACTTCCGTTGCTACAACGGGACAGGCTCCGTATAAGGCTGTCTGCACTCACGGCTGGGTAGTTGACGGAAACGGTCAGCAGATGCATAAATCAAAGGGAAACCAGATATTCCCCGAGGAGGTTATAAAGGACTTCGGCGCGGACGTTCTGCGCCTGTGGGTGGCGTCGCTCGATTATCACGCGGATATACGCGTTTCAAAGGATATGTTAAAGCAGCTTTCGGAGAGCTACCGCAAGATACGCAACACCGCGCGCTATATTCTCGGAAACCTCAGCGATGGAAAGGATTTTGACCCCAACACGCAGATGGTTGCTTTCAGCGAGCTTCGCGAGCTTGACAAATGGGCGCTCGCGCGTCTTGATGAAGTAATTGAAAAGGTCATGGCGGCGTATGAGGCGATGGATTATTATCTTGCTTATCACGCTTTGATAAGCTTCTGCGTTGTGGATATGTCGAATTTCTACCTTGACATTGTTAAAGATGTTTTGTACTGCGACGCTAAGGATTCTCCCGCGAGAAGGTCCGTTCAGACGGCTATGTACGTTATCCTTGACGCGATAGTAAGGCTTGTTGCGCCTATCCTTTCGTTCACGGCTGACGAGATATGGAGCTTTATGCCGCATAGAAAAGATGACGACCTGCGCGGAGTTCCGTTTAACAGCATGCCCGAAAAAACCGGCGTGAAAGCCGACGAGGAGAAATGGGCGAAGATAAAAGCAGTGCGCGACGACGTTCTTAACGCGCTTGAGCAAAAGCGCGCGGATAAGGTAATAGGAAAGTCGCTTGAGGCAGAGGTTTCGATCTACACTTCCGATGAAGGTCTCAAATCAATGGAAGCCGATCTTGCCGAGGCGTGCATCGTATCAAAGGTAAACGTGCTGACAAGCGGAGAGGGCGAATATAAGGGCGGTTCTTGCTCTGTTACGGCGATAAAGAAAGCCGGGACCGCGTGCGCGAGATGCTGGAAGGCAGATGACACGGTTGGCTCCGACAGCGAGTTCCCCACGCTTTGCAAGCGTTGCGCGGACGTTATCCGTTTGAATTTCTGATGTGATCAAAGAATAAGGAAGGGGTCTGTCTCTTCCTTATTTCGCTGAAATAACGCAGTAAATGTAGAATGAAAAGAATTGAAATGAGGAGCAAATTGCAGTACATCTGGCTTTCGGTCGCCGCGGCTCTAGTGGGACTTGACAGGCTCACTAAGTGGCTTGTCGAGTCAAAAATGGAGCTCAGACAGACTATAAATCTGATTAAGATCGGCGACACCGAGGTGTTGAATTTATATTACTGTCTGAACGACGGCGCGGCGTTCAGCCGATTCAGCGGACAGCGCGCGCTGTTGATCATAGTAACATCTGTGGTTATTGTGGGATTTTTATATGCCGTGATCGTAAAGCGCATAAAACAGCCTGTTCAGGTCGCTGCCTCATCGCTTATCATAGGCGGCGGGATAGGAAATCTTATAGACAGGATATTCAACGGCGGGCTGGTAGTTGACTTTATTGATCTCCGCATCATAAACTTCGCTGTTTTCAATGTTGCGGACATTTGCGCGGTAGTGGGCGCGGGAATTCTCGCTGTATCCGTGGTTGTAGGAGAGATACGCGATATAAGGGCGAAAAAAGCAAACCGGAAAAATGGAGAGAGTTAGCTTTTTTATTTCGTCCTCTGACAGGCTTGATAAACTTGTCGCGGAAAACGCCGGGCTTTCAAGAAGTCTTGCATCAAAGCTTATCGAGGGCGGATTTGTTACTGTGGACAAAAAGACCGCGGATAAGAAATCCGCGGTAAAGCTCGGCGCTGAGGTCGTTGTGGAAATTCCCGATGCTGAGGAAACCGAGATACTTCCCGAAAATATCCCGCTTGATATTGTTTACGAGGACGATGATCTGCTTATCGTAAACAAGCCTAAGGGAATGGTAGTGCATCCCGCCGCGGGGCATTATTCCGGTACGCTTGTAAACGCGCTTATGTATCATTGTAAGGACAGCCTTTCCGGAATAAACGGCGAGTTAAGACCGGGGATCGTCCACAGAATAGACAAGGATACCAGCGGACTGCTTATGGTCGCGAAAAACGATTTCGCGCATATAGGGCTGTCCGAGCAGATAAAAGAGCACAGCTTCACGCGGGAATATCAGGCGGTGGCGTGCGGCTGTATAAAAGAAAACGGAACGGTAAACGCGCCGATAGGACGTCATAAGACAGACCGTAAGAAAATGTGCGTGACAGCGGAAAACTCACGAGAGGCGGTCACACACTACTCCGTAATCCGAAATTACGCGGGCTATACTCATCTTTTAGTAAGGCTTGAAACAGGCAGGACGCATCAGATACGCGTTCACCTTTCTTATATCGGACATCCTGTCGCGGGCGACGAGGTTTACGGAAGCGGAAAGCCCAAGTGGCTGGGCGGTCAGTGCCTTCATGCGCGGAAGGTAGGCTTTGTTCACCCGAGAACAGGGGAGTATATGGAATTTTCGAGCGAACTGCCCGATTATTTTACGAGATTTCTCAAAGAAATTGAAAAACAGTAATTGAAAAGCAATAATGAATTTTAACAACATTATTTTTGTGACCGACCTCGACGGAACGCTGCTTACCGACGATAAGCGTCTGCTTGATTGCGACCTTAAGGCTATCGAGCGGTTTCGCTCCGGAGGCGGTATATTTGCCGCGGCAACCGGGCGCGGATACGCGATGGCAAAGCGCGTAGTCGAGATGATAACCGACTCTCCGTCCGTTATTTTCAACGGCGCGGCAGTGTATGATTTCAAAAAGGATGAGTTCTTGTGGCGCTGTGAAATAGACAGGCGCGCGTATGATTATGTTGATATTATCGGACAGGCTTTTCCGGATATCGGCGCGGAGGTATTGTGCGAGCAGACGGTATATGTGCCGTATCTCAATGATACCGAGCAGATGCACCTTGACTGGGAGCAGGTAAACGCGGATTTTCGCAAAGTTTCGGAAATTCCGAAAAGCGGCTGGCTGAAATTTCTCTTTTCGGGAGAGCCCGAGCTTATTGACAAGGTCGAGAGCTTTGTACAGGCGCGAGATTTCGGAGGAGTACATTGGATGCGCTCGGGACCGCTTTTTTACGAGTGTCTGCCAGAGGGCGTGGATAAGTGGTCGGGTTTTCAGCGGCTTATAAAGCTGCTTAATGCCGAAAACCGCTTTACCGTAGCGGCGGGTGATTATAAAAACGATATTGCCATGATAAAACACGCAGACCTCGGCTGCGCCCCGATAAATTCTCACGAAAGCGTTAAACAAGCTGCGGATCTGATAGTCTGCGACAACAACAGCGGAGCTATCGCCGAGATAATCGGCTATATCGGGAATTTACAGGATCGTACATAAGGAGTTTTGCTCCTAATTATATAAAAAACAGAACTATGTGGAGGGAGAAACGGACAAATGGATGAGAAACTTGTTCGAGAGCTTGAAATTGACGCCGCAAAGGTAAGGATAGGCATCATAGATGGCGTTTACAACGCAAAGTGCGGACATCCCGGCGGAGCGCTGTCAATTGCAGACGCGCTGACCTATATGTATAAGCACCGTCTTAATGTAGACCCCAACGACCCCGAGAATCCTTCGCGCGACAGGGTGGTTTTGTCAAAGGGACATTCTGCGCCCGCGCTGTACGCTGTTCTGGCGCTGAGAGGTTTTTTCCCGTTTGATGAGCTTAAAACATTGAGACAAAGCGGTTCAATGCTTGAGGGACACCCCGACAGGAAAAAAACTCCCGGTGTTGACGCAAGCACAGGCTCGCTCGGACAGGGCATCTCGCAGGCCTGCGGAATGGCACTCGCGGGAAAGCTGTCGTGCGAGAGCTATAAGGTGTATACAATTATGGGCGACGGAGAGCTTCAGGAGGGCATGGTATGGGAGGCGGCGATGTTCGCTTCTCACTACAAGCTCGATAATCTTGTCGCGATCGTAGATAACAACGGTCTTCAGATAGACGGCAAGATAAGCGAGGTCATGTCTCCGTATCCTATTGAAGAAAAATTTGAGGCGTTCGGCTGGAATGCGATTACAATAAACGGTCACGATTTCTCCCAGATGGAAAAGGCTTTTGACGCGGCTGAGAGAGTTTTTGAAAAGCCGACGGTTATTATCCTTAAAACCACCAAGGGCAAGGGCGTTGATTATATGGAAAACGCTGTGGAGTGGCACGGAAAAGCCCCCGGCGATGAGGATTATCAGCGCGCGGCAAAACAGCTTCGCGAGCATCTCGCAGAGCTTGAAGGGAGCGTGAAATAATGGCTGAATTAACAAAACGCGCTACACGCGAGGGATATGGCGACGGACTTTGCGAGCTCGGCGAGCTTCGTCCCGATATGGTGGTGCTCGACGCTGATTTGTCGGCGGCCACAAAGACATCTGTTTTTCAGAAGGCTTATCCCGAAAGGTTTTTCAACTGCGGGATCTCCGAGCAGAATATGATGGGCGTGGCTTCGGGACTCGCATCGGCGGGCAGGCTTGTTTTTGCAAGCTCGTTTGCGATGTTTGCCGCAGGAAGAGCATTTGAGGTTATCCGAAACTCCATTGCTTATCCGCAGCTTAACGTAAAAATCGGCGCGACACACGGCGGAATTTCCGTCGGAGAGGACGGCGCAACGCATCAGTGCTGCGAGGATGTCGGCATTATGAGGGCGCTTCCGAATATGACCGTAATAGTTCCCGCGGATTATGTCGAGGCAAAGGCGGCGGTTCTTGCCATGGCAAAGCACGACGGTCCGACCTATCTGCGCTTCGGACGCTTGGCGGTGCCGATATTCAACGGTCCGGACTATAAGTTCGAGCTTGGCAAGGGCATTACCATGAAGGACGGAAAAGATATTACCGTTATCGCGAGCGGACTTATGGTAGCAGAGGCGGTCGAGGCGGCTCAGGCTCTGCACGAGCAGGGCATAGAGGCTCGTGTGATAAATATCCATACAATAAAGCCCATAGACCGCGATATTATCGTTAAAGCGGCAAAGGAAACGGGTAAGATCGTAACCGTTGAAGAACACAGCATCATCGGAGGCTTAGGCTCGGCGGTAGGCGACGTTGTGCTTGATGAATATCCCGTCCCCGTGATCAAGATCGGCGTAAACGATGTTTACGGACACAGCGGTCCCGCAAAGGTTTTGCTCAAGGAGTTCGGTCTCAGTGCTGAAAATATCGTAAATGTAGTAAAGGCTGCCGTGAAAGCGTAAAAGGCGTCGTACAAAAAGTCTTTGGAAAAGGGTGTGGGGAAAACCTTTCTTCAGAAAGGTTTTCCCTACATTTAGTTTTGTATATTTTTGAGAGTTTTTATACAGTTTGACGCGTGTTGAAAAACACGCGTTTTTTATTGATTGCATTATCTGCAAATTGTACAAAATTGATAAAATCTATTGACATACGCAAACTTATATTGTATAATAAATATAAGTTGTGGTGTATCTACAAATACAAAACAAGGAGAATTGAGTTATGGCTGATCTGGTTAATGAAATGCTTAGTAAATTTACGGAATTGGCTCAAGAGGAAAAAAATATCAACGCTGATATAGACAAGGCGTTGAAAGAATATAACGATTATTGCAAATCATCCGATAATGACCTGAACAGAAAACTCGAGGAGATCAGAGGAAAGATAAGAAAAGTTTCCGAGCTTATGCAGTATGCCCGTGAGCACGCAAGCGATCTTGAAGAAGCGCAGATGCCGTTTGAAACATCCGAGGGCGCGCTTGAAAGCATTCGCCAGACGATAAAGCTCGATTCAAAAAATGACCCTAACGCCGAGTCGCTTTATACAAAGGCTTCCGGACAAAAGCTGTTTTACGAGGCGGAAATGGAACGAACCAGAAAGCTTATCGAGGGCAGCAAGGTCCAGGCTAAGCGTCAGTACGACGGAGATGTGGCGCTGCTTGAAAGCAGAAAGGAAAAGCACGAGCAGGAGCTGCGCGCTTATGTATTGTCCGAGGATTTCAAGCGTTATTTACAGCTGCTGTCCTTCGATAAATCCGCGTTTAATTCTCACAGCACTGTAAATCTCATAGATAAGAGCAAAATTTCGATAGGTCAGCGCAGGATACGCTTTTCAGTTCCGATGGAGGTAGAGCAGGAGCTTTCCGCCATATCCAACGGAGAATATAACCCCGCTTCGAGGACAATTGGCGCGCCTTTCAGCGTTCCTACCCAGACAGGCAGCGTACTGATGCTCGAATATGATGAGAGAAATCAGACCTATCTTATGGGCGGCGTGGAAAGATTGCTCCTGAATCTTATCAAGTACTGCGGCTCGGATATAACAGATATGGTCTATCTTGACCCTTCAGTAAACAGCATTGAATCTTTGGGTATAATGTCCGCGTTCGCGAAAGGGATAAACCCGTTTATCATTGCGCCTCAGTCGCCTATTGAAATAAACAGCAAAATGACGGAGATTTACTCGGCGATAAGGTCAAATCCAACGCCCAACTATGTTTCGAGAGTTGTGGTTATTCACGGTTTTCCCGAGGATTTCGGACCTGAGTTCAGCGACCAGGTAATGGAGCTGGCGAGAAATATCGAGCAGAGCGGCGCTATGCTTGTAATAGTACATAACGGCGCGGAAAGCGATAACGATATCATAACCGAGCTTCGCAGCATAGCTATTACCATTAGAAGCAGAAATGGCGGATTTTACATAGACAAGACCCGTGAAAGCCTTTTCTGGTATTCAAAACCGTCGGATATTCCCGACGCTGTTCGCAGAGCCTTTATTGAGCAGCGCAGAGTTGCGGGAACGCAAAATGCTGCTTCGGCTCAGCCTGTATATACGGCGCCCGCGCCTGCTCCCGCTGCTCAGCCTGTTGTGGAGACGGTGCCTGTTGCAGCGCCGACGGCTGTTGAGCCCGAGCCGCCTGTTGAAGAGGATGTTGAAGTACAGCCTGAGTTTATTGAACAGCCCGAAGAGTTTGAGGAGACGGCTGAGGTATTTGAGCCGGAGCCTGCGGAAGAAATATCTCCGGAAAAAGGCTCGAGAAAGCTTCCGAAAATTGTTGTCGGCGCTCGCGGCGAGTATCTTGACATAAGCAAAAACGCGGCTCTTATCTGCGGTAAGAACGGCGATGACAGAACAAAGATAGTAAAGGCGGTTTTAGACACCGTAAGAGCCTGCACGCATCCCGACAGCGCCGAGCTGTGGCTTTTCGACAACGACCAAAGCCTTGTCAATTTGGTAAATCCCAGCAGTACACATCTTAAATATGCCGTGTCGGACGAGTCTGACGAGACCGCGGTTGATTTTGCGGAGCTTCTTATCAGTGAGAAAAGCTCGCGCGCGGAGCTGTTTAAGGAAAAGCATTTTGCAAATTATGACGAAGTTTCGGGTGATGTTTATCTCCCGAGGATAATAGCGGTGATAAGTGATTTTGCCGAGTTTATGAAATCGATCGAGCGTGCTCCGAAGTATTTCGGAAGGAACATAAAGAGCTCGCTTGGAAAATTGTTAAAAAACTGTTCTAAATATGGAATAAACCTTGTTCTTGTTGGAGCGGCATTCACTGAAAACAAAAATGCTTGTGATGCTTTTGTCAATTCAGCCGAAAGTATCGCAGCCGTTTCGGGCAGGGAGAGAGATCTTAGCGAATTGTTCGGAGGAGATGTTCCGAGCAGGATCCCGGACGGTCACGTTGTTGTTTCGTGCGCAAACGGCGTGGCGCTTACGAAAATCGATATCCCCGAGCATGGCGCTATAAAGAGCTATACTCAGTCTTATGAGTATGACTCAAACGAAGAAAATTATCTTGAAAAAAATCCGCTTGTCGCAGACAGAAGCGCGGCTGTTTCATACAGCGAAAGAGAGAGCTCGCGCACGGAGCTTATTGCGGTTCGGGAAAACACTGAGATAATGTTGTTTTTGGGAGAGCCCAGCAGAATTTCCGCAAACGTTCCGGTTATCCTGCGCGAGGATTATTCCGAAAACCTGATCATGGTTGCGCCGAAAAGCTCGGAAAAATCGGCGGCGGCTGTTGTAGCGGCGGCCATAAAGTCGCTTGAAGAGCAGGGAATACAGGCTGAAATAATCGCGGTAAAGGACAATTCTGTTTATACCGAGCTTTCTATGAACGGAATTCTCAGCGGAACGAGCGTTGTCGAAAGCGACGGAGCGGCGGCGCGTATAAAGGATATCGCTTCTCATCTCGGCACGGGAATGATGAACGAGCTTCTGATAATTCTCGGCGGAGATATGCTTATGACTTCTCTTCACGCTGAAGACCAGAATGCCTCAGCAGAGCTTAAGAAGTTGTTCTTAAAGGGCGCAAAGTGCGGCTGCCGTGTAATGTTCGTGTGCTCAAGCGTAAGTCAGATGGCTTCCGGTTTCCTGTCGCTGTTCAGGCATAAGGTCGTTTTCCCGTGTCCGGCGGCGGAGGCTGAAAAGCTTTTGCAGATCAGCGACTGCGAGCTTCTTTACGGAGGGTTCAGAGTTAGCGACGATAGCGAGGAATTCTCGGCCGTTCCATACAAGATCTGATTTTACGGTTGCATAATAACAGGGCGTTTTCATTTGAAAACGCCCTGCTATGTTTTAATACCCTTCGATACCGAGAAATTCCTCGAGACAAAGTCCGCTGTCGTAAATAAGCTTCGCGGTGCTCTTTCCGACATATCTCAGATGCCACGGCTCATAAATAAAGCCTGTTATGTCGGTCTTGCCCTCGGGATATCTTACAATAAGACCGTATTTATAACAGTTCGCGCCTATCCACTTTGCCTCGTCAGTAAACGCGTAGTCGTTTTCGACAGAGGTTATATCTGCCGCAAGCCCCGTCTGATGCTCGCTGTGACCGGGCCTTGCGGAGTAGGTGCTTGCTTCTTCAACTCCGTCTAATTCACACCACGCCTCAAAAACACTTTTCTGAGTTTCATAGCTTCGATAGCCGGTTCTGATTTTCATAGAAAAGCCCGAGTCCTTGCGCATTTTAACTATCGCCTCGCGAAAATCGTCGCTCAGTCCGTCGCCATAGTCTTCGGGAACAGAATACTTTTTGTTTACAACAATTATCCCGCCGACATATGTTGCGCCGTTTACTACAACCGGCTCGGGAGCTTTTATTTTGGCGGTGACCGTGCCGAGACAGACTATATCGTCAAAGGAATTTATAACGTGAACTGTTCCTGTTCCGTAGATCTTAGCTTTTTCCGTTATCTGAAGCGTACCCTCAACATACATATCTCCGTTAAGCTCGATCTCTCCGTTAAGCACAACGGTTGCTCCGCTTTCAATTCTAATCGCGCCGCCCTTATCGCAAACTACCTTGTCGTTTATAAACTGTATTTTTCCGTCCGAAATACAAACCTCTCTGTTTTCGGAGATAGTGCCGTTCAGTGTGCCTGATTCCGTACACGAGCACAGCATTATACCGATGCTGAAAATTAACAAAAAAATAATCAGTTTTTTCATTTTATCCCCGCTTAGTGAAGGTGCATTATAGAAGTATCGCGCGATTCGAGCACCTACCTTTGGCAATACGTTATGTTAAAAGCCGTTCTATTACCTTAGCGAACAAAACCGCGTCCTTTAACAGCTCGTCTGCCGTGATAAATTCGTTGTCGCCGTGCATATGATAGTCAGCGTCGCCGCGCTCCGCGCCAAAAGCAACGCCACCTTCGATGTCATGAACGTATGTTCCTCCGCCTATTGCTACGCAATATCCCTTTTCGCCCTCGTTTTCCTCATAAACCTCAAGAAGCCTGCGGACAAGGTCGCTGTCCTCCGAAACAACATGAGGCTCGTCGCCAAGGATCATCTCAAAGCTGAAGTTGTTTTCCGAAAAGACCTCGCGGCACTTGTCCTCAACCTCAGAAAGCGTTGTGCAGGTAGGGAAACGAATATCAAAATGCCCTACCGCCGAATCCCGCGTCATGGTAAACTTGCTGAAAACGCAGGTAAGGCCGCCGCTTTTGTCCGAGCATTTCAGCCCGAGCGAAGCGCCGTCCGTTTCGCCGAACGGAAACAGCTTTTCAATTGCTTTTAAAATATCACGCTGTCTGCAATCCGAAACAGGCAGCCTTTTGCTGTCAAACATTCTGTTGATAAGCGAGATCAGCGCGGTCAGCGCGTTTATCCCTCCCTCGGGAGTTGACGCGTGAGCGGCCTTTCCGACTGCCGAAATTTCAATAAATCTGTCGTCATCGAACTCGGAATTTACCGTAAATTCAACTCCGGAGTTATCCTCGGAAATTGCCTCAGTAAGTGCTTCGCGGCTTACAGATTGCAAAACCGCCGAAGCGCTGTCGGGAACGGCGTTTATCACCGTTCCTCCGCCCATCGACATAATATTCCCACGCCCCGAAAGCTTTCCGATAAAGCAGCCCCTCATCATTCCCTTTTCGATGTTGATAACGGGAAAGCTTCCGTCGGGAGTAAAGACCTTCGGCGGGAATCTGTCGTGCTTTTTGTATATCTCGAGATCCTCCGAGCCGTTTTCCTCGTTTGTTCCGAAAATCAGCCTTACGCCCTTTTTGAGAGGAATGTTCAGCTCCTTTACACATTTAAGCGCGTACAGCGCCGCGACAGCCGGTCCCTTGTCGTCGATTGCCCCTCTTCCATAAAGCACGCCGTCTTTTTCGACAAGCTCAAAGGGGTCTGTATCCCAGCCGCTTTTGTTTGCGGGAACAACATCGAGGTGACACAATATCCCAAGCTCTATGCCCTTTTCGGGGTAGAGGTCCGCGCAGATGACCGCGTTTTCGTAGTTGGTAACGGTAAACCCGCTTTTCTCGCAAAGCTCAGCCATTTTCAAAAGCGCTCTTTTCGGTTCTTCTCCGAACGGCGCGTCCTCGCTCGGTTGTCCCATAACGCTCGGAATAGCGATAAGCTGAGCCAAATCGCCGATTATTTCGTCCTTTTTGGAGTTGATATAGTTGTTCATAATTGCTTTCCCCAATAAGAGTATTATTTTCATTCGACCGACTACATTTATACCCCATTCGGAAATAAAATAATAATACGATTATATCCGTTATACTCGGTTACATCTGCGTTAATGGAATAATAGGGCAGAATTATATAGTAGTCTAAGTATTGACTTCTGTCGTGCTCATTGTATGTTGGCTCAAACGGTAATATATCCGGGTTGCTGTATGGCAAGTCCTCATACTGCACTTGTACGGGCGTTTCGGACGAGCAATCAAGGAAAATACAGTTTACATTTTCGTTGTCAATAATTTCCCGCTGAATGTTTACCCCTGCAAGAAATTCGTAATGCGCAGGCTCACCGACGGAATATTCTTGTATAACTTTTTCAAAATCAAAGCCGTCTGCCCACTCTATGAAAGCAGGGAATTTATCAAATGCAAAGATATCTTCAAAAGAGGATTTTAAAAAAGGTTTGTCTTTTTCGCTCAACTGAATATCAAAGCCTGTCATATCCGTATCGTTCTTGATTTTATACTGGCTGATAATAAATTCATTATCATTCTCGCCGGTTAATGTTCTTAATGCCATGTCAAAGCTAATTATCTCACCGCTTGGCATAAAGAAAATATCAACAGCGGGCAAATCATACATAAACGGCATGGATATTCTATTATCTTTTGCATCAATAATTTCTTCTAACTGCTCTTTCAACCCGGCAAAATTCATTTCATACAGGTTTTTACTGCCTATTCGAATAAAATTTTCCTCGCGGGAAAATTGAGATTGTATCTCGGATATACCGCCGTCCTGACTGCTGCATCCGACAAAAGAAACAGTTAGCAGAACAGCAAATGACAACGCCAATTTACGCATAATAATTACACTTCTTAATTTTTCATCATTTCTATCATCATATCCGCCACCTTGTTTACATCACCGCAGCCCGTCGTTATTACCAGGTCGCCGAACTCAACGTTGTCAACGACATATTTCGCAACTTCCTCAAATGTGGGGAACCAAACGCAGCCGTCTATTTTCTCGGCAAGATCCTTTGCGTAGATGTTATAGGTGTTTTTCTCACGGCTGCCCATAATTTCGGTCAATACAACTTTGTCAGCGATAGACAGCGCCTCCGCGAATTCGTCAAGCAGCATCGCCGTGCGCGAGTAGGTAAAGGGCTGATGAACGACCCACACTCTCGGAAAGCTCATTTCCTTCGCGGTCTTGAGCGTTGCGGCAATTTCCGCGGGGTGATGACCGTAGTCGTCCACAAACGTTACTCCTCTAATATTCGCCAGCTTTTCAAAGCGCCTCTGCGTTCCCGAAAATTCCGCAAGTCCCTGCTTTATCGCGGGTATCGAGATACCCGCGGTAAACGCCGCCGCCGCGGCAGCCACCGCGTTGTAGATATTGTGCACTCCCGGAACGTTTATCACTATCTGAC
The DNA here is from genome assembly GCA_022508885.1 of Oscillospiraceae bacterium. Taxonomy (GTDB): domain Bacteria; phylum Bacillota; class Clostridia; order Oscillospirales; family Ruminococcaceae; genus CAG-115. The sequence continues at coordinate 44,259 of JAFLUG010000003.1, forward strand.
AAAGCTCCTCAAGCTTGCTCATAAGCGTAAATTCCCATGAAAAATCCGAAAGCTGTCTTATGTTATTCGGGTAAAAATTGCTTTCGCGGTCTGTTCCGTAGGTAATAATGTTTACCTTAGTGTTTGAATTTTTTATCGCTTCGATCGTATTTTCGTCCTCGCCATTTGCGATTATCGCGTCGGTCGTAAGCTCGCAGAATTTAGAAAAGCTCTGCTTCAGGTTATCCATTGTCTTAAAGTAGTCGAGGTGGTCGCGGTCTATATTGAGAATTACCGAGATGTTCGGCGAAAGGTGCAAAAACGTATCCTTAAATTCGCACGCCTCGCACACCATATATTCCGAATCACCCGCGCGCCCGCTTCCTCCGATAGCGTGAAGCTTTCCGCCGATAACAGCCGACGGGTCCACCTTTTCAGCAAGCAGAATCATCATGATCATCGAGCTTACGGTCGTTTTTCCGTGAGTTCCCGCTACGCATATCGCCTTGCTGAACTGCTGTGTGACAAGCCCCAAAAGCTCACTTCTTTCCATAAGTGTAACTCCGCGCTTTTCGGCTTCGCGAGCCGCGATAAGCTCAGGGTTGTCGTCCATTATCGCCGCCGAATATACTATACAGTCTGCGTCGCCGATATTCTCCGCCGCCTGTCCCATATACACGGTTATACCCATTTCTCTTACGGCTTGCAGGGTAGAGGTCTCGTTGTTGTCGGAGCCCGTCAGATAATATCCTTTTGAATGCAGTATCTGCGCCAAAGGATACATTCCGCTTCCGCCTATTCCGATAAAGTGAATGTGCTTTTTGTCTTTAAGAATACTTTCCAAATAAAACAACTCCTTTTCATTCGGGAATTGCGGATAATGAATTCTCCCGATTTAATTTATGTATATTTACCCGTTTTTATCCCACAATAATTTCCTGAGAGCCTGTTTTATACCGTAGATTTAAAGAACATGCTCAGAACCTAAACCAACAACGGAGGCTTTTATGGAAATAAGCGACATCAAAATCAGAAAAACAATGCATGAGGGCAGGCTTCGCGCCGTGGTTTCGATCACGATAGACAACGCCATCGCCATACACGACATAAAGCTCGTTCAGGGTGACGACCGCCTGTTTGTAGCCATGCCCTCGCGGCGTGAGGACAGCGGCATTTTCCGAGATATTATCCACCCTATATCCTCAAACGTCCGCGACGAGCTTGAGGAAAAAATCGTCAAGGCATACGAGGATTATATTCAATAGTTCCTTTTAAGAAATATTACTGTTTTCAAAATAGCAAGCTGTGTTTTCGCGTCCTCTATCTCATTGTTCATAACCATTTCCGCCGCTTTTTCAAGCGGTATTTTTTCTGTGTCGAGAAACTCGTCCTCGTCCAGCTTTTTTTCTCCCTCATGAAGTCCGCGCGCAAGGTACATATGGATTATCTCGCTGTCATACGCGGGTGTAGGCAACAGCAGTCCCAGATAATCATATTTATCGCAGGTACAGCCGGTTTCCTCTTTCAATTCCCTGAGTCCGCAGTCATAGTGCTTTTCTCCGAACTCAAGCTTCCCCGCGGGGATTTCAAGCAGAGCCCTCGCGTGAGGATAGCGAAACTGCCTTACGAAAATCACGTTTTCATCTTCGTCCAGCGGCACCACGCAAACTCCTCCCGGATGCTTTATGACTTCTCGGGAAACTATGTCGCCGTTTTCAAGCTCTGCTTTATCCACAAACAGCTTTACAACTTTTCCGTCGAAGATCTGCTCGCTCGAAACCGTTTTCTCTTCAAGATGAGTACTATTTGTCATTATTATCATCGTCCTTTTTATCTGCTTTAACAACACTGTCTATATATGCCCTGTGAGCGGAAATTCCCTCCGTCTGCTCCTGCTCATAAAGATGTGAGTATCTTGCTGGCTTTTCCTTTATAACAAAACGTATAACCGCAAGGTATACAAGTAACAGTACAATTCCCGTAACTGTCGCAATAACCCCGTATTTCAGCATCGGAGTCTCATACGTAAACTCAATATCGCACTCGCCCGCGGGAACGCGTATTCCTATAAACCCTCCGTTTATCTTGTCTACTTCGGTTTTTTCGCCGTTTATCTTACAGCTCCAGCCTGTGCAGTAAGGAACCGTAAAGCACACCAGCTTTTCGCTGTCATAGCTTGTTTTCGAGGTAAATCCGCTTTTGGTCACTTCAAAGCTGAGAACGCCGCTTGCTATTTTATTCAATGCGTCGACTTTGAACTGAACATAAGATATATTGTATTCACTGTCGTCCTCTGTAAGGATATCACCGTACTTTTCGAGCTGTTCATCTGTAAGAAATACAGACCTCACCATGAGATTATCCGCTTTGCCGTCTCCCTTTACTCTGTCAATACGGAAATAGCTGTCATAAGCAAAGCCCATCGGAAGCGCGAGGTCTGTATAATAGATATCAAATTCTCCCTGAGTATCCAGATAATCGTATATCTGATATTGGCTCAGCCACTCTTTACGGGTCTCCTCATTTGTGTTGGTGCGTATCATGATATATTTTACCCTCGTAAGCGCTCTTATGCCATATTGCGTATACTTGGGCGCGGAGTTTACGTCGCGCGTTATTCCGAGAGTTTCATAAAGCTCGAAGGTCGAGCCGGGGATTATACTTGTAAAGCTTTTCAGCGAGCTGCTTTCGCTGAACATATTGAAGTTATTCGTTTCGTCTACGCCCTCTATCCGGTAAAACTCGTCATCATCGATCTCAAATCTCGCGTTGAGCGCGCTGTCATAAGCCTCAAAGCTATTTCCGAGATAACGCCCGAGACCGAGAAAATACCAGCTTAAGATCATCGAGGATACGATTGTCGCTGCCGTAAGTCCTTTAAAATATGTTTCAAATTTAAGTCTTTTTCTGAGTTTCAGAAGTATAAACAGCGCAATAAGGAACAAAAGCGCAATGACTATCTGGATATATATACGTCCGTCAACTCCCGCTTTCTTGAAAAGGTCGAGGTTTTCGCGGCTTATGAGAAAACGCGGAACAAGACGGTTTGTTTTTACTCCGTCAACAGTTTCGGTTTCTACAAACGGCGTCAGAAGCACAAGCAGCGAGGTAATAAATACTGTCCAGAAGCACGCCTTTTGTCCGAATTTAATATCCAACTCCTCATGCTCAAGCGCATATGCCGTTGCGAGACAGCAGACAAGCTCGGGCATATAAAACCAACGCGTATAGTAATTGGTGTTAAGCATGGTAAACATCGCGTTAAATCCGGGTATAAACGCCATAACCAGACATACGAATAAAACTGCTCTCGCCCAGTGTCCCTTTGCGCCCTTTAAAAACGCAATTACTCCCGCCATTGAAAACAACGGCAAATATAGCGCAACGCTCGACCATTTCGCGTTAGCTTCTATAAACATATTGTTTCTCGCGGAAATTTCGGGAGGGAAAAACATACTTTCTATAAGCAACCCATATCGCTGTTTGTTGGAAAAGAAGATAAAATCCCAACCCGACAGCGTGCTTGTAGAGCGCGGCACATCAAGCACCTGATAGATCGACGGAAAAAACAGCACTCCCGCTATCATAACTCCCATAACGCATTCAACAGCGAGAAGGAAAAAGTCCTTTATACCTACGCGGAAGTGTTTGTCCATTAAAACGCGCGCGCAGAAATAGATCACGAGGAAAATACATTCACCGATAAAGAAGAAATAATTTGCAAGACAGTTTAGCGCCATCGCCAGCGCGAAAATTCCCCGGCGCTTATTGATCACAGCCTCTTCGAGTCCTATCAGAAGCAGCGGAAACCAGATAATAGCGTCCTGAAACTGAAAGAAAATATTATAGATATTAAAGCTTGAAAACGCGTAAAGAAGTCCGCCGATAAGCGCCGTCTGCGGTTTGGTCACAAACCGCCTTATGTAAATAAAGCCAAACAGGGAAAACAGCGCTATCTTCACACACAAAAGCGGCGCCATAAGATACTGTGAAACAGACGCGGGAAACAGGCACATAAACCAGAAAAACGGACTTCCAAGGGTGTAATAGGTATAGCTTCCGACAAAATTCGCGCCTAAATCGGTGCTCCAGTCCCAGCCCATTGTGCCGTTATGGACCATTTCTATACAGTGCTTGAAAAAAGGTATCTGCTGAGAATTATAGTCGCCGTAAAATATGAAATATCCATGGTCTATTATCAGAAACGGAAGAAACATTACTGCCGCCATAATAAGCGCGACAAAAAAAGATTTTTTATAGTAGCTTTTTTCTATGCGGTACATTAGTTATATTCCTTTGATTTTTAGTTACATCTTTTCAGGAGCGTCGATCTTAAGCAGTGAAAGAATGTTTTTGATAACGGTTTTAGAGGCCTCGCAAAGAGCTAATCTCGACAGTTTTACATTTTGCTCCGCGGCTTTTATATCGCAGCTGTCGTAAAACTTGTGGAATATCTGCGCCAGCTCATATACATATTTTGTGAGCTTAAACGGGGAATATTCGCGCGCGGCCTCGTTTATAAGCTCGGGATATTCCGCTATTTTGCGGATAAGCGTTTTTTCCTCCTCGGTTTCGTATTTCACGGACTCTCCGGCGTATTTCGCGCCGTCCTCCGCCATTTTTCCGAGCAGACGGCAAATTCTAGCGTGGGCATACTGAACATAGAACACGGGATTTTTCGAGCTTTCCTCTACGGCTAAGTCAAGGTCGAAATCAAGGTGAGTATCCGCGGCGCGAAGATTAAAGAAAAACCTTGCGTTGTCTATCGGCACCTCGTCCAAAAGCGTCGCGAGCGTGATTGCCTTTCCCGAGCGCTTTGAGAGCTTTGTGGGCTTTCCGTCGCGCACAAGCATTACCATCTGGCAGATAACAACGTCCAGTCTGCGTTCGTCAATGCCCATTGCCTTAAGACAAATGCGCATTCTTTTTACATAGCCGTGATGGTCGGCTCCAAGCACGTCGATCGCCGTATCATATCCTCTTGTTATCAGCTTATTGTAGTGATAAGCTATATCGGGGACGATATATGTCGGAAAGCCGTTCGAGCGGACAAGCACAAAGTCCTGCTCTCCTCCCAGCGCCTCGGCATTCAGCCACAGCGCGCCGTCCTTTTCGTAGGTATGACCGCCAGCTTTAAGGTGTTCTATGACCTCGGAAACCGCCCCGCTGTTGTGCAGAGTGCTTTCCTTAAACCAGTTGTCGTATTTTATGCGGTATTTCAGCAAGTCCTCTTCAAGCCGCTTTTCATTAAGCGGGAGCGCGTAGTCTACAAGCGCTTTTCTGCGCTCCTCCTCGGACTTGTTTGTGTATGAATTACCGTTTATATCATAAAAGTTCTTGGCGTGTTCGATTATGTCCTTTCCGAGATAAACATCCTCGGGCATATAAAACGGGTCGTTTTTGTCCGCCGGGTTTTCCTCACTGTCCGCTGCGGTCTTGTCATAAACAGCGTCACAGAGCTTTTCCATATCAGAGCCGCATTCGTTTATAATTTTCTGTCCCTCGTCCCTGCAAAGCTGGAGATAGCGCAGATCGAGGGATTTTCCGAACTTCGCCACCTGATTTCCCGCGTCATTTATGTAAAACTCACGGTCCGCTTTATATCCTGCTGTTTGCAAAAGCGAGGCGAGACAGTCGCCGATAGCGCCGCCGCGCGCGTTTCCGATATGCATGGGTCCCGTGGGATTTGCCGAAACAAACTCCACCAAAACGCGCTTTCCCTCTCCTAAGTCTGTTTTTCCGTAGTCATCGCGAAGCTCGAGAACGCTTTCTACCACCGACGAAAAGAACTGATATCCTAAAAAGAAATTAAGAAATCCTGCTCCCGCAAGCTCTACCTTATCGAAAAGAGTTCCCGAAAGATCAATCGCGCCGCGTATTTTTTCGCCGAGCGCGCGCGGATTTGTTTTAAGAGTCTTTGCTCCGACAAGCGCCACATTTGCCGAAAAATCTCCGTGTGCGCTGTCTGTAGGTATAGTGACCGAAAACGCCGGCAGCGGCTCCTCGGGAATCTCTCCCGAAGTCACAAGCTTTCCGAGCGCTTTCATAATTATTTCCTTTATTTCGTTCTTCGCTTCATTTACCGCGTTGTAATACATTTTTAACAATTCCTCACATTTTTACTTTTATAGTAATTTCATTTTCGGACATAAGCCCGCCGTTGATATCGATAGAGTACTTAAGGTGCAGCTTCCCGCCGTTTTCATTGAGATTTCTGTGGATAAACTTTGTGGTTATCCCGACCATACAGTCGCCGAATTCCGTTCCGTAGTGGCAGAAATGCCGCGTGTTATCCTGAAAGACAAGGTTTGAAAACGACGTTCCGGTTCTTGTCATAGTCACAAGATCTTTCTCCACCATAAGCTGAACATGGCTTCCGTCATAGCCCGTAGCCTCGCTCTCGTCATAATCGATGAAAAACGCGCCCTTATGCTCTCTGAATTCGCCGCGAGTATAAAGCTCAGACTCGTCCGTAAACCCGTCCGAGGTCTGCTTTATGTTAAATGTGATCGAACAGTTGTCCAAAATTTCACTTCCTTAATTTTCAATCAATTGTATTCATTGTTCACCGCAAGCTGAATAAGCCTGTCGATAAGCTCCCCTACGGGAATGCCCATATTTTCCATAAGCTTCGGATACATACTTATAGACGTAAATCCGGGTATTGTGTTTATCTCGTTAAGAATTATCTCATTTTCGCAGACGAAAAAATCTACTCTTGAAAATCCCGAGCACCCGCAGGCTATGTATGCTTTCTTAGCGGTTTCCCTGAGCTCCTCGGTCTGTTCTTCGGTTATTTTCGCGGGAATATCCAGCACGGACGTTCCGAGCTTGTATTTCGCGTCGTAATCGTAAAATTTCTCAGCGGGAGTTATCTGTCCGGGAATCGACGCGATAACCTCGCAGCCGTTTCCCAACACCGCGCACTCGACCTCTTTGCCGATCATTTCTTTTTCGACAAGCACCTTTTCTCCGTGCGCAAACGCGATCTTCAGCGCCGCTTTAAGCTCTGCGGCGTTTTCCGCGCGCGAAACACCAACCGAAGAGCCCGCGCACGCCGGCTTTACATAAACGGGAAAACCGAGTTTTTCCGTAATTTTTTCGATCACCTCGTCGGTCTTTTTAAGTGCGAATCGGCGCAGTTCAATAAACGGCGCGGTTTTAATTCCCGCGTACTCGAGTATTTTGTGAGTGATCGTTTTGTCCATACAAACCGCCGAAGCCGTCATATCACAGCCTACACACGGCATTCCCGCAAGCCTGCACAGTCCCTGGACCGTTCCGTCCTCGCCGTTCATTCCGTGAAGCACCGGAAACACAACGTCCGCCTTTCGCAAAAAAGCTCCGTCGCTTCCCATAACGATAAAGCCCTTGTGAATAGAATCGGGACTTAACACCGCCGTACAGCAGTCGGGATTTTGCTCCCATTTTCCCGTCTTAATATCCTCATATTCTCCCGGATAATACATCCAGTGTCCCTTTTTTGTTATTCCAACACAAAATACATCGTACTTATCCCTCGGGATATTTGTAAGGACGGTGTATGCCGAAACAAGCGACACCTCGTGTTCGCTCGAAGCTCCGCCGAAAAGCACGGCGATCTTAAGTTTAGCCATAATTTCTGCCTTTCTCTGTCAATTGAAATCACATACTAACCCAACTTATATTTTAACATAAATTAACAATAATTTCAATAGGATTTGGCGAGGTTTGCAAAAATAATGCCTTTTAATGCCGAAAAAAGCAACACTTTGTTGAAAAATGTTATGGGAGAGCAGAACAAAAAGTCTTTGGAAAAGGGGTTTGGGGAAAAACCTTTCTTCAGAAAGGTTTTTCCCCAAAGAATCTCATTTTATCAAACCGTCAAGAAAGCTGACCGGCTTTACCGGTTTATCGCCGCCTGTTTTCTTCCCGTCGCCCGAAGCTTTGCTCTGCTCTGACGGTTTTGCCGTTTCAACTATCTCAAAATCCACAAATCCTCCGCTTACGCTCGCCGAAATACATCTTACACGCAGCTTGTCACCTACGGTAAACACCTGCCCGTTTGCCGCTCCCGTGAGAATTACATTATGCTGGACCTCGTATTCTCCCGCGGGGAGCTTTGACGCGGAAACCATTCCCTCTACCGTATTCGGAAGCTCCACAAATATCCCGCTTGGCGAAACTCCCGAAATAAACCCGTCAAATTCCTCGCCGATGTGTTCTTTCATAAATTCCGCCATGTAAAAGTTTTCGCATTCGCGCTCGCAGCTTACCGCCGAAAGCTCGGTCTGACTCGCCCTGAATGCCGCTTCATTCGCGAATTTGGCGTATTTCTTCACCAGCTTTTCGTTATTCGGAGAGTATACATAATCCGAAAGTATCCTGTGTATCGAAAGGTCGGCGTATCTTCTTATCGGAGAGGTAAAGTGCGCGTATTCGGGCATTACCAGACCGTAGTGTCCGAGGGGCTCGTCCGAGTATTTAGCCTTCATCATCGTCCTCAGAACGATGCGGTTTATCACGGTATATTTGTCCGTATCGCGGCTTTTGCGGATAATTTCAGCCAAATCTGCCGCCGTTGAGTTTTCATTTATTCTCTCCGGATTTACCCCCAGCGCGTTAAGAGTTTCGTTCAGTGAGATCAGTTTTTCCGATGTAGGCGCTTCGTGCACGCGGTAAACAAACGGTATCTTCTCCCTCATAGCAAGCGAAGCCGCCGCTTTGTTCGCCATAAGCATGAATTCCTCGATGATCTTCTCAGCCGTTCCGCGCTCGCGAGATTTAACGTCGGTGCATATCCCGTTTTCATTGGTAATTATCTTCGTTTCGGGAGTGTCAATTTCGGGAGAACCGCGGTTTACCCGGTTTTTGTACAGGATCTCCGCAAGCTCGCGCATTATCGGGATACGGTCAATAACGCTCCTGTATTTCTCTTTCAGCTCATCATCAGCCGTACCATCGAGTATCTTGTTTACCTCTGTGTATACGCCTTTGACGCGGCTTCTGATAACGGTTTTCTCGAATTTGTATGACAACAGCTCGCCCTGTGCCGAAACCTCCATCAGACAGGAAAACGCCAGTCTGTCAACGTTGGGGTTAAGCGAGCAGATGCCGTTTGAAAGCTCCTTGGGAAGCATCGGCACGACCCTGTCCGCGTAGTATATTGACGTTCCCCGCAAAAACGCCTCTTTGTCAAGCTCCGAGCCTTTTTTTACATAGTATGAAACATCCGCTATATGTACCCCGAGCCTGTAAACGGAATTTGTCTTTTCTATCGATACTGCGTCGTCGATATCCTTTGTGTCCGCTCCGTCAATAGTGAATATCTCCTCGCCGCGCAGATCAAGCCTGCGCGCGGCTTCGTCAGGGTCGGGCGTGTCAATGTCAAGCTTACTCGCTTCAAAAAGCGTTTCCTCAGGAAACTCAACATGCAGGCCGTTTACAAGCATATACGCCTCGGCGCTTGTTTTCGCGTCGTTTGCTGAGCCGAAGCATTCCTTTATTTCGACTGTGTGCTCAAAGTGGCTTTCTCCGCGCTTTTTAACGGAAAAAGCTACCTTGTCGCCGTTTTTAACATTATCGCAGCTTATCTTCGATATTTCAAGCGGAGCGTCGCAGAGCCTGTCGGGATAAACCATAAGCTTTTTACCGTTTGCTATGATCGTTCCGGTAAGCAGACGGTCGCTCTTTTCCACAACCTCCAGCACCACCGCCTCTGCGCTCTTGTCTCCGACAGCGTCTGCAATTCGTTTCGCGAGGACGATATCCCCGGGAATCGCGCCGTGCAGATTCTTTCCGCGCACGAAATATTCGTTGTTCCGTTCCGTTTCAGGAAAGCCGGGCCCGTCCTCCGAAACCGCCGATATAAAGCCCGATTTCGTGTTTACGCCCGATACGGCCGCTTTGAAATAATCCTCGGGATCTTTTACACGCCACACTCCCTTTTTATTTATCAGATCGCCGTATTTTTTCATTTCGGAGAGAGCCTGCGAAAGCTTTTTCGAGGACTTCTTGGAAAGTCCGAGTTTTTTCATGAGTTCCTTGTCGGTTGCTCCGCCTTTGTTGATGACTGCACACAAGATCTCAGTTTTTAGCTTGTTCATAAAGTTTTATTCACTCCTGACTGCAGATATATGCAAAATACGGACAGACTACCAGAGCCTGTCCGTTTAGATCCCGAATTATCCCGCGTCGCTTTGAGCCGAGCTGTCGGAAGAGCCGCTCTCCCCGCTGTCTGAAGACTCGCTGTTATCTGAACTGCTTTCCGTGTCGGAGCTGCTCTCTGTGTCAGAGCTGCTTTCTTCAGAACTGCTCTCGCCGGAGCTGTTTTCCGTATCGGAATTGGAAGAACCCGACGAATTCGAGTTGTCGATATAGCTTCCGGTATTAGAACTGCCCGAATTATCGCCGCCCCAGTATACATTTATTATGTTTACCGCTATCGCCATAACGAAAAAGATGATAACAGCGGCGATCGTCGCCTTGTTAAGCATGGCTTCTTTTGTTCTGCCCTTATTTTGCTGGAAAAAGCTGTCGCCCGCCGTTCCCGAGATAGTCTGCGACATTTGTGTTTTTGTGTCCTTTAAGAGTACGACCACTACTATAAAAACACACGCGATAATAAGCACTATCGCGCTTATAATTTCAAAAATACTCATTTTTAAGAATTTCCTCCGTAAAACTTTAACAATTTCCTTCCGAATATGAAATACTTAGATATTATACCATACCCTGACAAAAATTTCAAGTATTTTTCCGAAATTTTTTGAACATCAAAAATAAAATTTATTGATTTGTTGACATTTCAAGGTGATAGTGATATAATAAAATTACCGTAAAACCGCTGCGCGGTTTTACAGCGCCGTTCGACGCTGTCGGCTACCGCCGAACGGCAATTTTATTGAATCATCAAATTATTTTGCTTCGCAAAATAACAACGCTTCGCGTTGCCGCGCCTGCGGCGCTTGAATTTGTGTTACTGATTAAAAATTGCCCTCGCGCATACGCAAATTTTTTTAAAATTTGCTCCGCGCGTATCGGGCAATTATACAATAAATCCTGCGAATTTATTGTATAATTAAAGTGGGCATATATTTGTTTTCGGGAGTTTGACCATTATGATAAAAGCGGTTGTATTTGATCTGGACGGGCTTTTGCTGGATACGGAAAAACTGCTGATAAAATTCTGGATCCAGTCGGCAAACGAGGCAGGTTTTCCCATGACGAGGGAAAACGCGCTTATGCTGAGGTCTATGCACAAAAGCTTCGCTGTTCCGTATCTGAAAGAAATGTTCGGAGAAGATTTCGATTACATAAAAATACGCTCGCGAAGAATGGAGCTTATGAAAAACTATCTTGCGGATAACCCGCTTGAGCTGAAAAGGGGAGTTGTTGAGCTGCTGGAATTTCTGAAAAAAGAAAAGATCCCCGCGGCTGTATGTACTGCCACCGATTATGACCGCGCGGCTGAATATCTGAAGAAAACAGGGATCTTCGGATATTTTGACAGAATTATCAGCGCGACAATGGTAGAAAAAGGAAAACCGATGCCCGACGTATATCTTTATGCCGCTAAAGAGCTTGGCTTAAAGCCGCAGGAGTGTATCGCCCTTGAGGATTCGCCCAACGGAGTAAAATCTGCGGCTTCGGCGGGATTTATTACGGTTATGGTTCCCGATCTTACAGAGCCGGACGGGGAATTGAACGGAATGATTTTTAAAAAAGCAAACAGCCTCATTGACGTTATCGACATTATCGGGAGCATTTAAACCAAGCATTGCATATTGAAAGATTCCGAGGAAAAATATGAGTAATAAAAACAGTACCAAAAATCCCAAGAATACCAAAAATAATATTCTGATAATCGCTTCGGTTATTTTTGTAACGGTCGCGGCTATCGTCTTCGTAATATCTCTCAGTCTTTTCAACGGAGGAGGAAACAACGGCAACAGCAGTGAAAATACCAGCTCATTGCCTCCGGATTGGTTGGATGAATACAGCTATTCGACTGAAGAAAGTTCGTATACGGCGCCGGAAAGCTCATCAAAGCCCGAAGAAAGCTCAGCAAACAGTTCATCGTCAACATCATTTGCTGACAGTACGTCTTTGGGAGTGGAAATTGACATAACTCAGGCTGAGAAGATAGTTGAAAACGCCAGGCTGCTTATGGGAACGCCTTTTTTGGACGGCGGGTCGGATACGGACGGTTTTGACAGCTCCGGATTTGTTTATTATGTAATGCGCGAAAGCGGGTATATTTCCTGTCCGAGAGATATCGTCGAGCAGTCGAAGATGGGAGTTATGCGCGGGTTTGACGAAATAAAAAAAGGCGACGTTTTGTTCTTTTCAAATGAAATAGGCGGCGAAGCGAATTTCGCGGGTTTTTACTCGGGAAACGGGAAAATGATAGGAAGTCTGATAACCTTGGCTTTCGAGGGAGTTGTCGAGGTAGATATAGATAATGACTATTACCGGGAGCATTTTGTTTCGGGTGTGGGAATAAGTTGAACTTCGGAGGATATTCAGGACAGCATATGAAAACGGTTCTTATTGATAACAGCCTTTGCGTAAGCGCGCTTCGCGATGGAGCAAGCGCGGAGGATATATGCGGATATATAAAAGCTCTCGCGTCAGCGGGAATAAAATATGTCGAGCTTGATTTCCGCGTGCTCATGAAGCTCAGGGAGCTTCCGAAGGGCATAGGGTACATATTTCGGGTGGTTGATCCGATGTTTATTCAGATCTCTGACGCGTTTAAATTTGACTATGTCGTTATGACGTTTGCGGATCTTAAGAAAAACATAAGCTCAAAAACACCCGTTATGCTTGAGCTTCCGTATGTTGAAAACACATACAGGGGAGTTCTGAGATACGCTCAGGCACAGACGAGCGGAATGGTTACGGCGATAAGATTCTGCGACGATTTCGGGTACAGGGATCTTGAAGAAACAAAGCGGTTTGTTTCGCGGATAAAAAACAACGTTCCGCTGCCCGTGGATTTCTGTCCGAGAAATACGCGCAGGACCGCGCTCGACTGCGCGTTAAAGTTCACGTTTTCGGGAGCGGACAGCCTTACGCTTTCCGTGCCGAGGACAAATCTTTTCGCGTCTCTCGAAGAATACGCGGTTTCGTTTTTGTCCGTGTACGACACGCTACCGAAAGGTTTTGACATCTATGAGTTTTTCGGCGCGGTATACTACTACAGGCGTATTTTCAAAAACTCCGAAAACGCGGATATCATGAAGCTCTTTGAAACTCTCGACTGGGACATCCGTATGATGCGAAACGCCGACACGGGAGAAAAGACCAAGTTCAATATCGCGCTCAAAAGTTCTAATATGCTCAGAAAGAATTTCGTTTCATCGCTTGAAAAAATGCTTGCAAGGGAAAATCTTGAAAGCGACGAGTTTGAGACCCTTGTTGACGCGGTAAAATATTTTGACGCGAGTGTTTGCAGCGACGATGTGATCTATGATGAACACAGGGGATTGCTTAATTGAAAGGAAATAACGTGATAAAGCTTATTGCTTCGGATCTTGACGGAACGCTGCTTGACGATGAAAAACGACTTCCTGGTGACTTTTTTGAGGTGTTGGACGAGCTATGGGCGCACAGGATAATATTTGTTGTCGCCAGCGGCAGGACGTATTCGGCGGTAGAGCATCTGTTTCCCGAGGAATATCGGGATAAGATATCGTATATCTGTGATAACGGAGCCTGTACTTATACAAATGGCTCGGGCAGGGCAGACGGTATCTTTCCGCTTGACAGGGGACTTTACGAGGAGCTTCTCGAAAAATGCGGGCAGATAGGCGGCTTTGATCTGGTGGTCTGCGCTTCAAGCGGAGTTTTTCATGAAAATGACGATGAAGAGTTTTCGAGGGATGTTGGTCTATACTATAAACAACACGAAGTAATAGATGATTTTCGTAAGATAGAGGGAGATATCTATAAGCTTGCTATCGGAGATAAGCTTGGAACGGTAACTCACGGAAAGCCGATAATCGACAGTATCTTCGGCGAGCGGCTCAATGTTCAGGCGTCCGGAGAAGAATGGATGGATGTTATGGCGGGCGGGGTGAGTAAGGGGCGCGCGCTGAGGGCGCTCCAGGAAAAGCTTGGGATATCACGGGAGGAAACAATGGCCTTCGGGGATTATTTCAATGACGTGGATATGCTCGCCGCGGCGGAATACAGCTTTTGTATGGAAAACGGAAGCGAAGAGGTAAAAAAGCTGTGCCGTTTTATAGCTCCCGAGGGCGGGGTGACAAAATGTATAAGAGAGCTTGCTCTTCAAGGTGATACTGATTATTCGAGGAATTTATGAGTATAACTAATATAATCATTATAGTTTCGATGATAGCGTTTTCGGCGTTTTTTTCCGCGTCCGAGACGGCTATCTCAAGCGTAAACCGCATTCGTCTCAAGAACATGGCGGAAAACGGGAACCGAGGGGCTAAAAGAGCGCTGTCTATCCTTAACAAATACGATAAGGCGCTTACGACTATCCTTATCGGAAACAATATCGTTAATATCGCCTGCTCGGCTACGGCAACTATCGTATGCATCGCGCTGGTCGGTGAGAAGTACGGTTCGCTTGTGTCAACTATCGCGACAACTGTAGTCGTATTGATTTTCGGCGAGGTCATGCCCAAGAGCATTGCCAAGGATCACGCCGAAACGGTTGCGATAGGGATATCGGCGGTCATTAAGTTTCTGATGATAATTCTCACTCCGTTTTCGGCGCTGTTTATTTTGCTGAAAAAGGGCGTTTCAAAGCTTTTTAAGAGCAAGGACTCCGTCAGCGTAACGGAAGAAGAGCTTATGGCGATAATCGACGAGATAGAGGACGAGGGCGTGCTCGAACAGCAGGAAAGCAACCTTGTGCGCTCGGCGCTTGAGTTTGACGAGATTACAGTAGATGAGATAATAACCCCCCGTGTAAGGATCGTTGCGGTTGAATGTACTGACAGCGCAGAGGAGGTCCGCGAGAAATTCCTGAGCGAGCAGTATTCGCGAATGCCGGTATATGATAAGACTTTAGACAACATAATAGGTATAATAAACGAAAAGGATTTTATAAGAGCGTATGAGGAAAGCGGAAGCGACCTTACAGTACGCTCGCTTATACAGGAAACCATCTACTTTCCGCATCTGCTGAAGATATCGGAGGTAATGCGGAAAATGCAGAAGAAAAAATGCCATATGAGCGTCGTGCTTGACCAGCACGGCGGAACGCTCGGCATTGTGACTATGGAGGACCTGCTTGAAGAGCTTGTTGGAGAAATTTATGACGAGAGCGACGAGGTCACAAGTCCTATCACGGCTCTTTCCGAAACGGAGTTTGAGGCATACGGAGATGTTTCGCTCAACAGCCTGAGAAGGTATTTCAGCGGTCTGGGCGTTGAGCTTGACATCAACTGCGAGGCACATACGGTCGCGGGTTGGGTCCTGGAGCTTTTCGGAAGCATACCGAAAAACGGAGATGTATACGGCGGCGAAGGCTTTGAGATAACCGTTACGGACGCGGCCGACCTGAGGATCAACAAAGTCAGGATAAGGCTTGCCGAGGAAAATGGAAACGGGGAGTAGGCACCTCTAAAACCGGTTTTTCCTCAAATAAGGGTTTTGGAGGTGCCTTTAAGTGAATACCTTTTATATAGTGCTTATCGCGCTTTCGGGAGGCTATCTCACCGCCCAGCTCTTTGCGTGGATCTTCCGGGGCAAGATCTTTTTCCCCGACGCGGGCGAGCTGTTTACCCAGAAGCAGGACAGCGACCTGTGGCAGACGGTTTTCCCGAAGAATATGCTGAGGCTTATCATCTGTATTTTTACCGGCTCTGTCAGCGGTCTGCTTATGACAGCGGCGGGGCTTGCGGGCTGGATGACGATGCTTTTCGGAGCCGCGGCAGGCGTTGTATTTAACTTTCTGATAAGCGTTATCTTTCTTCCGATCTATCTCAAGTTTCACAAAAGCGGCCTTCCGGACAATTCCGAGCTTGAGGGACTTTCGGGAAAGGTCATTGAGGAGATACTTCCCGACAGCTTCGGAGTAATTGAAGTTAAACACGGACAGCGGTTTTATCTTTTCCGAGCGGTTTCGGCAAACGAGCGTATCATTGAAAAGGGAAAGGGAGTTACGGTGATCTACGCACAGGAGGATTGCTGCTTTGTAGAAAGCGACGAGCATTTGTGCGACGTTCTGTTTCCGCTTGACAGCTATCCCGAAGAGTATTTTAAGAAGTAATGGTTCACAAGGGAAAACTCTTTTGAAAGGGTTTTCCCTTGATTATTTTTCAGAATTTTTTGTAAACGAATGTTGTTTAAAGCCGATTATTGTCGGCTTTTCTTTGCACGTTAGGTAAAATTCTACAAAAACTCTTTGAAAAATAGTACAATATTCGTCGTTTTAGTATATTGCATTATATGATACCTTGTGGTATAATCAGATTAACGAATAAACTCGGAGGTGAAGAAATGAATTCCCAGATGAAACGAGGAACCCTTGAAATGTGTGCGCTTTCAGTCATAAGCAAAGATGATTGCTACGGCTATGAAATTGTAAACAGAATTTCCGGATGTATGGAGATGACCGAGGGTACAATATATCCGTTAATGAAGCGGTTAAGAGAAGCGGGGCTTATAGACAGCTATATCGTCGAGTCGCCCGAGGGCCCTCCGAGAAAGTACTATAAACTCACCGAAAAAGGCAGGACCGAGCTTGAAAGGCTTATTGCCGAGTGGAAGGAATTTGAAACAAGCATCGATAAACTTCTGAAAGGGGATTACAGTAATGATAACGAATAGCAAAACGGATTTTTTCGGACAGCTCAAATACGAGCTTGAAAGAATCGGAATGCAGCTTTCGGACGATATCAGGATCGATTTTGAGGAGCATTTTTCCGAATGCGAGGACGAGGGCGTTTCCGAAGCCGAAGCCGCAAAGCGTCTGGGTGACGTAAAAGAGATCGCCAGAAATTATCTTAACCTCGAAAGCACGAGAATAAACAGCATGGTCGCGCGCGATATCGAGCGCAGAGTAAGCCTGACAAAGCCCGGAAGGGACGTACCCGCCGACCTGTCGCTTTTAAAGGACAAGCAGGAGGAAAACTACGAGCATATCATCGAGTACACTCCCGAGCATTTTTCCGAGGAGATATATCCTCAGGCGGAAAATTCACAGCGGCAGAACAGCTTCACTTATACTTCGTCCGCGGCCGCGGGTGATAATTCGACAGACAACAGCTCAGAAAATCCGGATAATTCGCAGAAGTCCGCCGGCTCGGAAAAAAATGTAGCCGACGCGTTTTCAGACGCAGGAAAGGCGGTAGCCGACGCCGCAAAGGTTACGGGCAACGCGATAGCGGACGCGTTTGGACAAAGCGGCGTTAAAAATGCGGTCGTCAATGCCGGAAAAACGACTGCCGAGGCTGTAAAAACCGCGGGGCATTCAGCGAAAGAGGCCGTTAAAAACGCTTCGAATAATGTTAAAAGCAAATTCGGCGGCGTTCCGCATCCAAGCGACGATATCCGCGAGCATACAAACGACAGCCGCACCGGGACTATCCCCAACAACCCTAACAATTACAGCACGAAGAAAGGTTCGTATTTTGTTGATGTAAAGGGACTCAAGCCTGATGTAAACGCGGGAAAGCTTATCGGGGCGATATTGCTGGACGTATTTGTGTGGAGCTGGCTTCTTATCACATTGGTGGGTATAATCATAGGGATGTTTTTCGGAGGATTTGAATATATAAACAGTATGGGTCTTCCCGCCTTTGCGCACAGCCGTCAGTTTTCAAATTACCATGTGATAGTTTCGTTCTTTTTCGCGATAGGACACTGTTCGCTCGGACTTATAATTTCTCTTATAGGTGTATGCCTTGTAAGTCCCGTTTTAAAGCTTGTAAGGTTTATAGTTAATATGCACCTTAAGGCAATTTACGATTTATAAGGATCCGGAGGTGAAAAAAGATGTTTAAAAAATTTTTTGTCGCGTCATTTATTGTTTTGGTACCCGCGTGTGTTTTAAGCTTTATAACTGGTGGAGTATTAAACATTTTCCTGGGTCAGAGGCAGAACAGCTATTACAACCAGGAATATGTAGACTCGTCATACTACGATGACGAAACCAAAAGATGGACCGTTTCGGACACGACCAGAGCCTACGATTTCAGTATAGGAGCGAGAGAAAACCTTACGTTCCAGCTTTCGGGAGTAAACGCCATAATCATGTCGTCCTACGGCGATGAGATATATGTAAGCGTAAAGAACGAAAACGCGGACCGCGACGCGGAGATAGTGCTTACGACAGAGGGCAACACAAGCACTATTGAGGTACACCCGACCAATATTACATTTAATCCCATGAGCGGCGGCGGACTTGTAAGCTGGCTTGAGGATATGTTCGGAAGTAATCCGAAATGCAGCGTATGGGTCGTCGTTCCACAGCGGCTTTATCAGAATCTCACTGTTCAGCAGGGCTCGGGAAACGTCACTATAAGCAATGTAAACGCGAAATACAATCAGATCGATATCGGCTCGGGAAGCTTCGATATGATAACCGACCCGCGCAATACCGTACAAAAGCTGAATGTAAATCTCGGCTCAGGCAAAGCGGTTCTTAAAAACGCGAACACATACGAGCACAACTTTAATATCGGCTCGGGAGAATTTGAGGCAAGAGGTCTTTCGGGCATAGGCGAGGTAAATATCGGAAGCGGAAGCGTAACACTGTCTTATTCAAATTTCCGCGGCATATTCCTTGAAAAGGGTAGCGGAACGCTTAATATGCTTATTCCGCCGCTTACCTCCTCAAGAGTGATTGCCGAGCTTGGTTCGGGAAAGATCGATGTCGCGACAGACACCGCAAACCTGACCTATACCGAAAGCGGAGAGTATATTTTCGGCGAAGAGTCGACTGTAAACTTTATAAGAGTAACGAACGGAAGCGGCAATATATATATCAAAAACAACTCGGGCAATGATTTTGTTGATGTTCCGCTTATTCCCAGCGGCTTAAAGGATAGCGAAGAAAGCTCGGCAACCGAATATAGCTCATCCTTTTCCATAAACAGTTCAAGCAGTTTAGACTCAACAATACAGGACGTGGGAATACAGTCTGTTCCGGTTGAAAGTTCAGTCGGCTACGTCAATTCTTCCGATATAGCCTGAATAAAGTAATCATAACCGCAGGAAAATCACATTAAGTTAAGAAAGGATATGTTATCATGGCTGAAAAACAGATCTACAAGTTCACAAACGAAATTACCGAGGTAGAGGTAAAATCCATCGGCGCGAAGATCATTCTTGTTCCCGCGGACGACGGGGCTATCACCGCCGAGTATGAAAATCCAAAAGACAACCCCAAGTTCTGCGCGGTCCTGCTTGAAAACAAGCTCAGCTTCAAGGAAACTCCGTTTATAAATATCTTCGGCAACAAAGCGGAAGAGGACTATAAGATCACGGTTTACCTTCCGAAAAAGGACTTTGCCAAGATCACGGTAACTACCACCCACGGCGGTGTAGACGTCCGCGGCGTAAAGGCGGATAAGTTCGACCTCAACACCGCCTCCGGAGATATATTCGTAAATGCAGAGTTCAGCGAGATACGCGTTAAGACTGCCTCGGGCAAAATTACGGTCAAAAACTCTCCCGAAATAACCGCGCGTCTCGTAAAGGTAAATTCAGCCTCGGGCAATATAGAGATCGACGCCAGGACCGAAAAGTTCTCGATTTGCTCCGCTTCGGGAAATACCGTTTACAACAACGCCTGCGGAGAGGGCAATGTTTCGGTGGCTTCGGGAAAGATCGACCTGAATTACGGCGAGTGGAACGGGGCGCTTAATATCAGCGCGGTCAGCGGAGACGTGACCGCCGCGCTTCCTGACGGCAGCGGAATGGATGTGGATTTTGACGGAATTTCGGGAATTCTTAAAACCGACCTCGGTTCGGAAAAGGGTAAGCTTATGAACCTCGGTATCGGCACACGCGGAACATTCGGCGGGGAAAACCTTCATAAAATAAATGTAAAACTCACTTCGGGCAACGTCACAGTAAAACAGCAGTAATTTTCTTCATTGGCAGTCGGTGATACCTCACCTTATACGCCTGTCACAACGCACATTTCCCCCCTGATGTTATATAAAGTCGGGGAGCCGCCGTAAAAAGCAGCTTCCCCGGCGCATTTTTTCTTAGTGAGTTGATTTTCGATTTTTAGGAGGTAATCGGATATGGCTGTTCCCGTACTGTTATTGAGAAGAAAAATAATTGTCGACAAGCTTACGGAATGCAACGCCTTTTCGGAAGAAAGCGCGGTTACATTACAAACCGCCGGAGTTTTCAATCCCAACGGCTTTAAGCGGTTCAACAGATTTCTGGTTTATAAGGGAGTTCTCGGCGTTACATCGGACGGCAGATATTATCTGAAACAGTCCGTATAATGAAAATCGGGAGGGCAAAAGCTCTCCCGTTTCAACTTGTATAAAATTATAAATAAAATGTTCTGGGTTTCCAAAGGGGCAATGCCCCTTTGGCGGGGGTGTGGGGGCAGAGCCCCCACAAAAAATAGCTTTATATAAAGTAAAAAAGCTCCCCATTT
>JAFLUG010000030.1 GCA_022508885.1 Oscillospiraceae bacterium
GAAAGTTTTCCCTCAGACTCCCTTTCAAAGACTTTTTGTATGCTCTGCTTATACGTTGAAATCCGTTTCGATCTGCTTCGGACAGCCCTCTGTTGAGTAGACCCACTTGTCGATATGCCCCGACGAGATGAAGTAGTTCAGTTTGCTTTCGTATGTAATGGCGCGGTCGGCGGTGTTTACAACTATCAGCTTTATTTTCATCTTTTCGGGAATTATCGCCTTTATATAAACACTTATGTGCTGATTTACGCTTATGTCTGCACGCGGCTCCGCAAGTCCGGCTAAATTCGGCGCAAGTTCAACAAAGATACCGTATTCCTCAATCGAGCGCGCAATTCCGGTTACAGTTTCACCATTTTCGAAAAGAGAAGCATTCTGTGTCCATGTTCCGAGCAGTTCTTTGTGTGAAAGAAATATCCTGTCTCCGTCAAGCGCTTTTACAACGGCTTTTATGTCCATTCCCACATAAAATCTGTCAGACGGGTGAGAAATTCTCGATACGGAAATAAGGTCTATCGGTATAAGTGACGGGATTCCGCAGCCTATGTCCACAAAACATCCGAACTGCTCGAGGTGCGTAACTCTTGCGGGAATCACATCGCCCGCCGAAAGCTTTCGGATAAATTTCTCGCGGCAGCGTGACTGCGCTTCTCTTCTTGAAAGAATGGCGCAGTCATTTCCGAATTCGTCCTGTGTAAATGCTTTTACCGTAAAACAAACGGGTTTGTTCACCCTTGAAATAAGCGCAATGTCTTTAGTCACGCCCTCAGCTATCCCAAGCGCTCCCTCCTCGCGCGGAATTATACCGCGAATACACCCGAGGTCTACAATAAGATTATGTCTGCTGTCGCACACAATACAAGGCGCTTCGATTATTTCCCCCGATTTAATGCAATTATAAACAGCGTCCTTTGATGAGAGCCTCGCGGTATTTTCAGGTGTATTTAAAAGAAAGCCCTCCGGCAGATATTCGTTCATTTTTTACCTCCGTCAAAAATTCATATACTAATTTGTATGAATTTGACGGGATATTTATTACTTTAATTATATCAATTACATCATCGGAGCTAACAGCCTTAAGATCATTCTTCCGACCCTTACAAAGATATTAGTTTTGTTGCATTTTTCATAGGTGATTTCTTCGCACTTTTTCAATGTCTCGGTAAAATCCGTTTTGATATCGGATATACACGAGGTCTTGTACATCCAGGCCGCACACTCAAAATGAAGGTATAAACTGCGGAAATCAAGATTTATAGTTCCGACAACGGCAAACTTGTCGTCGCTTACCAGATTCTTCGCATGGATAAATCCGGGCGTATATTCGTATATTCTTACTCCGTATTTCGTAAGACACTTGTAGTATGCTCTTGTTACACAGTGGACATACCATTTGTCCGGAATATGCGGCGTGATGATTTTTACGTCGACGCCGCTTTTTGCCGCAAGAATAAGCGCGCTTTGCATCTCGTTGTCAATTATAAGATAGGGTGTAGTTATATAAACGTATTTTTGTGCTGAACTTACGAGGTTGATATATGCATTTTTGCCGACAGGCTCATCGTCAAGGGGACTGTCGGTAAAAGGAAGTACAAAACCGTTTTCATCAACTATGCTGCTGCTTGGGTAAAAGTTGTCATAATCCGGCTTGTCATCTCCCGAAAGAAAACTCCACATTGTCAGAAACATCATCGTAAAACTCCACACAGCCTGACCTTTTATCATAACCGCCGAGTCTTTCCAATGACCGTGCTTCATAAAGCCGTTTATATACTCGTCTGCGAGGTTTACTCCGCCTGTAAAGGCTGTGTTTCCGTCTATGACGAGAATTTTACGATGATCGCGTCTGTTCATTTTTGCGGATAGTATTGGCTTGAATTTGTTGAAAACACGGCATTTAAGTCCTATTTTCTCAAGTTTTTTATCGTATCTGTACGGAAGTGTCAGCAAGCACCCGATATCGTCGTATATAATTCTCACATCAACCCCTTCTTGAGCTTTTCTGACTAAAATATCAAGAACCTCGTTCCACATCTTGCCTTTATGAATAATAAAATATTCAAGAAAAATAAACCTTTCGGCCTTTTCAAGCTCCTTTTTCATGGCTTCAAACTTTTGTTCTCCGGTAGAGAAGTACTTTGTGTCTGTTTTATCGTAAATAGGATATCCTCCGAATTTTGAAAGATAGTCAGCCTGTTTTCTCGCCGAATCATTTTCATCTGAAAATCGGTTTATTGTTTTATTGTTTTGGGTAAGTTTTTTACTCTCTTCGCTTGTATAGCGGTACATTTTTCTTCGGAGTATATCTCCCGAACGGCTGTATCCGAAAAAAATATAAATCATCACACCGAAAATCGGAAGAGTAAGAATAGTCATTATCCACGCTATCTTGTAGCTTGGGTTAAGCTCGGAATTCACAATAAAAAACGAGATGATCACCCCGATAGCCTGAAACAGGAAAAACGAATAATTGTAAAGCGTTCCGATTTCCCAGAACAGCGACAAAAGGTAGAGTATCTGAAGCAATATCCCAAAGATACATATAAAAGCCCGGGTAAATATTATTTTAAGCAGTTTGGTTATAAAATTCATAAGTGATCCTTCAAAAAAGAAAAACAGCCTTAATACAAGGCTGTCACTTTAATTATATAAAGAAATTTTATATCACCATATTATTTCCCCGGAACAACAAAATAAATACGCTCGTCCGGATTGGCGTAGTCAAATTTGTCTCGGGCAATATTTTCAATGTATTCATCAAGATTCACACCATTCAGATAACCTTCTATCTGAGCGTTCTGTTCTTTTATTTCAGTGGTTTGCTTAACAAGCGCATCATATTTTTCCGTTTGTTCTTTTACAGCTATACTGTTGACAACTATTGTATATACTACAAAAACCGCGGCAATCAGAACCGCCGCGCCCGCGATAATGTTTACCAAGCTGTGACGCTTGACATTTCTACGAGCCGCGTTTGACGACAGCCTTAATGACATTTTTATTTACACCTTCCCCAATTTTTTCTAATTTATTTTTATTATACACCATTCCGCGGTTTGAATGCAAGTTATAAAACAGTTTTTTCCCATTTAACTTTGTATTTTCAGAGGTTTTAACAAAATCTGACTTCAATTTATATGCAATTCTTCCAATGATTTTCTTTGAAGAAACGCCTATTTTATTTATCAGCTTTCCGAGAGTTTTCCTCCATATTACCGCAAGTCCGCTTTCAATCAGATTAAGCACTCTGCCAATCGTGGTTATGTAGGCGAAAACTCCTGCTCCAAATCCTAAAATGGTATAGACCCGCACATAGTTTCCCAAATTTTCCGAGAGTCCGATTACTGCAAAAGCCGCGGCAATAAAGAACAGCATATCGCATACAAAAACCGCTGCTTTAAACTGGAGTATCAGCCGTATTATCCTGAATATCTCGTAAACTATTCCAAAAATAAAACCTGCCGCAAAAGCAATAGCTAAACAGTCTGAAATACTTACATTCATAATCCTCACCTTATCATCTGAATATTTTCTTGAACGGTCCGTCCATAACGCTGTTTTTGCCATAGCTAAGGCTGTTTATCGTTCCCGTCATAAAAAAATCCTTTGTTTGAGCATCGAGCGTCGTAACGTGCAGATCCTCGCCCTTAATTACAAGCTCACCCATAATTGTTGACAGAACTATCATATTCTCGCTGAATTTGTCTATGTCGTTTACTCCTGTAATTTTAACCGAGCTTCTGTTGTCCGCGATAATGCTGTGATATTCAGACATAAAACCACCCCCGCCAAAAAAAATATATTCGGCAGGGGCACGGATTATTCAAAAATCATTTTGTCATTATTACTAAATTACTTCATACAAGGCTGCGGCTTCGTCTTTCTTTGTAAACTCCTTTATATCCGTAACACGGACCTTTATTGGCTTACCGATATTTATTTCAATAATATCGGCGATTTTAACCTCATATGAAGCTCTTGCCGGTTTTCCGTTTACAAAAACCTTTTCTGCGTCGCAGGCCTCGTTTGCGACACTTCTGCGCTTTATAAGCCTTGAAACCTTTAAAAACTTATCTAATCTCATTATCATGCTTCTTTCCAAACAAAAAGCGGCAGGTAATCCCGCCGCTCTTTTTTAAAACTTAATGCCCAAGATTACTTTTTCTTCTTCTTGGTTGCTACGGGAGCGCTTACAGCATCCTTAAGAGCACGTCCTGCCTTGAAAGCGGGTACCTTTGTAGCGGGAATGGAAATCTTCTCCTTGGTACGGGGATTGATACCTGTTCTTGCCGCACGCTCGCGAACCTCAAATGTTCCGAAGCCAACCAGCTGGATAGACTGACCCTTTGCAAGAGTCTCGGAAACAGCCTCAATAACTGCTGCAACTGCCTTCTCAGAGTCCTTCTTGGTAAGACCGGACTTTGCTGCTACTTCTGTAACTAATTCTGCTTTTGTCATTTGTAAAACCTCCAAATAATTCTATCTCATAGCGGTCATTCCGCTAAAGATCCTATCTTTTATCCCGCTCAGCTCGTTCTCGGAAAGCTTGTCAAACTCCCGTCCGCTTGCGGAAACCTCTTCCTCGGCTTTACTGAATTCAGCAGTAAAGCTTTGGGAAGCATAAGTGAGAGCCTTTTCACTGTCGATCTTCAAAAGCCTGTCCGCTTCACACACTCTCAGCAAAATCGAACCCATTATGCTCTGATAAAACTTGTTTTGCGCATCGTCCGTTTTGCCTTCGGCTTTTTCTACCTCATCAGCAAATCTGCCTATTTCTTCTGAAAGCGTTCTCAGCGCTTTTGCGGGATTGTGCTCACATACACCTGCCCTTGACGCTCTTCTGCAAAGCTTATCGCCCTTGATCAAAGCGGGGAAGGTGCTCGGAATACTCTCAAGAGTATCCGAAAAGCTTTCATTCTTCTTTGATTTTTTGATAGCGTCCCAGTTTTTTAAAACCTCGTCCTCGGTCTCGGCCTTAACATTCCCGAAAACATGAGGATGGCGCTCGATAAGCTTTTTACATATGTCATCACATACATCATCGAAAATGAAGTTATCCTTCTCGCTTTCGATCTGTGTGTGAAAAACGATCTGCAACAGCAAATCTCCAAGTTCCTCACGAAGCATTTCCGGACTGTTTTTATCAATACCCTCGCAAACCTCGTAAGTTTCCTCTATCAAATCTGAACGAATACTTTCATGTGTCTGAACTTTATCCCACGGACAGCCATTTTCACTTCTGAGGATCTTAACGATCTCTATCAGGTCGGAAATGTTGTAATTTTCTTTAAACACAAAGTCCATTTCCAGCGCCCCTAAGAAAAATATTACCCTCTTATAATACCCTATTTTGCTTATTTTTTCAAGTGCTTTTTTCATTTTTTTTCATTTTTTTTGTTAATTATGGCGTTTGTACAAATAATATGGCTTAAAATAGTCAATATTGCACAAACTACGACCCCTGAAATAACTGAAATTCCCACAGAAAACAGTCCGTTAAGCGAATTTTTAAGGCTTTCATAAATAATTTTAGCAAAAATCCCGCATATAATTCCGTTTATAAGATTCGGCATAATAGCTTTTAACAATCCGGTTTTCTGCGGAAATTGGCGTTTCAGCGCTAAAAGTCCGAAAAATGCCGTAAACATATAGCCGATTACGCTCGAAAGCGCTGCCCCGGAAATATTCAGCTCGGGAATTAAGATCAAAACAGGATTAAGAATGAATTTAAGCAACACGGAGAATATCATCAGCGTAAGCGGGATATAGGGTTTTCCGATCGACTGGAAGATCCCGAAAAGCGCCGAGGAAATAACCATAAAAAGTCCGCCGAGGCATAGGATGATAAACGAGTTTACGCAGATCGAAACCTCTGCCGACCGTGATTTGTACAGTAAATTAAGAATAGGTTCTGCCAGAGCTGCTGCTCCGAAGCAGGCGGGACAGGCTATAAGCGTGCTTGTTTTGATCTGAAGGGAAATTTTTTGAGCGATAAGCTTTACATCTTTTTTCTCCCATGCCGCGGCTATTTCAGGCGCGGCGGCTGTGGACGCCATTCCCGCAAAGGATGGTATGAGCATGAAGAGCGAGGTGGCTATTCCCGTATAGCTTCCGTACATAAAGTTCGCGAGTTCCGAAAATCCTCCGCACTGCTCGGAAATTGCCCCGAAATTCAATGTGTAAAACTCCTTGTTTTGTTCTATGGATGAGGATATCGCTCTTGTAACTGTAAGTAAATCTGCAAACGACATGCAGTTCATGACAAGCGCCGAAGCCGACAGCGGCAGTGTTTCTTTCATCAGCGAACTCCATATTTCCCGTACGCTGTATTCGCAGTTTTTTGGCAGTGAGGGCTTGTTTTTGCTTTTATGTTCTAAGAGCAATAGCGTTAAAAGTCCGAAGCCCTCGCTTATGCTTACCGCAAGTATTGCTCCCGCCGCCGCATAAGGCAGAGATGCGTTGTACGCCTGTTCAATTGTAGAGCAGGATACTCCGAAAACGTTTTTTCCGCTGTAAAACGCGTTTTGTGCGTAATATACCGCCGCGTATGACAGTGACAGTCCGAAAACAGCTCTCGAAATTGCTTCAGCTACCGATGCGGAGGCAGATGGCCTTACATCGGATAATCCTTCCCGATAGCCTCTGAATACGCTTGCGATACAGCATAAGGTCACAGCGGGAGCTATACATATTATCGCCATAACGCTTTTCGGTGAGCCGGCTATGTAGTTTGCAAACGGCTGTGCAAGCAGCGCGATAAGCGTTGTTCCGATAAGGCCTATTGCTGAAAACAGCACAATTGCATACTTTCTGACAGCCGCCGCTCTGCAAAGATTATCGCACGCCGCACACCGCGCCGTTGTGCGCATAATTGCCGTGGGTATTCCTGCCGCTGTTATCGCGAAAATAGGTGAGTACAGGCCGTAAGCCGTAGAGAAATAGCCCATTCCCGTACCGCCCAATAGATTTGCCAGAGGAATTTTAAACAATGCTCCGACGATTTTTGTTATTGCCATTGAAACAAACAGAAACGCCGCGTTTTTGATAAATCTCCTGTTGCTCATAAACCTTACCCTTCTTTGTTTAAACCCGATTTTGTACAAGTCTATGAGTTTAAACTCCTGATTATGAACCTAATCGTTATTAAAACATATAATAAAGAGAAGCGGAATGATCCGCTGAAATAATTGTTTCTTAATGAAAGGGAGATTTTATGGATAAAATTAAAGCGCACGTCGGATATTCATATGTTCCGATACAGCGAATGGACAGAGTGTATTCTCCGTCAACGGCGCTTTCGGCGGGGACTATTTTCCCCGAGCTTAACATCACCATTGACGAATACGAGAGGGGGCTGTTCAATGGCAAATAATATGAATATGAGCTACAATGCCCGCAACAATGCCCGAAATGAAAATGGAGCGCACAACAACACCTCCGTTAATCAGCCGGGCTGTGCCGAGCTTCTCAGAGCAATAATGGAAGCGGATTTTTTTGCGGTAGATTTAAAACTTTACCTTGATACACACCCCGATGATGAGAAAGCTTTAAGAATGTTCCGCGAAGCCGTAAAGCAGTACAATGCCTGCAAAGCCGCGTTTGAAGAAAGCTTTTATCCGCTTACTTCCGGAAGTGCCGGCAAAGACGGCGAATGGGACTGGCTTTGCGGAAAATTTCCTCCGCAAAGCTGAGATAATCTGAAAACGAGGTGACACCATATGTTTATTTTTGAAAAAAGAACGCAAATTCCCGTAAACATCAGAAACCGCAATCCGCGTCTTGCGGGGATTATTCTGTCGCAGTACGGCGGTCCGGACGGAGAACTTGGCGCGTCGCTGCGCTATCTGTCGCAGAGGTTTACCATGCCGGACAACATGGGAAAGGCGCTGCTTACGGATATCGGCACTGAGGAACTCGCGCATCTTGAGATCGTCGGCAGCGTAGTTGCTCAGCTTACTGATGGCGAGGGAGCAAAGAGTTTTGACAGATACGGAACGGGAGCTTATTATGTAGACCACGCAAACGCGGTCTATCCCGCCAGCGCCGCCGGAGTGCCCTTTACAGCAGCATATCTTCAGAGTAAGGCAGACCCGATTGCCGATTTGACGGAGGATCTGGCGGCAGAGCAGAAGGCGAGAGCAACTTATGACAACATTCTGCGTCTTTCCGATGACCCCGATGTAAACGAGGTCATAAAATTCCTTCGTCAGCGCGAGGTTATTCATTTCCAGCGCTTCGGAGAGCTTCTTGACCACTATCAGGAGAAAATTTGCAGGACTTAACTCCAATGTGTTGATCAGACATCGTATTATTGCGCGTCAGAGCTTTCTTTGACGCGCTTCTTACTTTTCCGGGCTTTTTTTTAAAAGCCCTTGAAAAATAACAAAAAATATGTTACAATATTTGTATAAATTCTTTACAGTGAGTTGGATTTCAAAATGAACTATACATTGAATGCGGGAGCATGGAACAGTGTTTTTGCAGTGCCTTCAAGCGTTGTTGACGAATACATAAAGCTTGCGGGGGGAAACGCGCTCAAGCTTCTTTTGTTTTTGCTCAGACACGGCGGGGAGAGCTTTTCGGAGGATGAGCTTAGGGAAAGGATCGGCTTTTCCGAGGCGGGAGAGCTTGAAGACGCGGCTGTTTTCTGGGAACAGCGCGGAATTATCCGCAGGGTTTACGGCGACGACAGCGGAGAATTGTGCGCGGCAAGGGAAAAGGCTGTTGTTCCGGTTACTGAGGTTCAAAAGCCTGTCTCAAAAGTAAGCGACTTAAAGCCTGTGGCTGTTTCATCAGGAGAGATCGCTGAGAGGATAAAGAGCGACAGGGAAATTGCAAGACTGTTTTCCGAGGCGGAAAATCTTTACGGAAGACAGCTTTATCAGCGTGAGCTAAATCTTGTAATATCACTTGTGGACCATTACGGGCTTAATGCCGGAGTTTCTCTTATGCTGTTGGATTACTGCATAAAAGCTGAAAAAAATACGCCAAACTATATTAACGCCTGCGCTAAGGACTGGGCTGACAACGGGATCAACAGCATAGAGCTTGCCAATGCGCGAATACTAAAACTCGAACAGCGCGACAGTCTCAACGAACGGCTTAAGACCGCAATGGGGCTTAAAACCAAGCTGCCGAAAAAGGTAACGGATCTGGTGGAGGTGTGGTCGGAGCAATGGGGCTTCAGCGAGGAAATGATCATGCACGCCTACGACGAGACCGTTTATAACATAGGCTCTTTTCAGCCTTCATACATGAATACAATTCTTGAAAACTGGAAAACAAACGGGATTTTTACTGTGGAGGCGGCTGATAAAGCTTCGAACGATTATAAAACGGCACAAAAGCCGTCAGGCTCCGCGGTCAGATCCAAAGCTAATATCAAGGCGGCCGTAAAAACAAATCCTTCAAAATCTTCGTTTGATATGGACGACATTATGGCTCAAATCCAGGACAGTTACAATAACGGGAGTTGACACAGTTGTTTAACAAGGAATATCTGATAAAAGCTCAGGAGCTGCTTGAGGCCGAGTACACCAAAAACAAGCGTATCGAGGCTGAGCGCCGCGAAGAGATATCGGAAAAGATACCCGAGTACCAAAAGCTTGAAGAAGAACTTGCTCAGACAACAAGCGATATTGTCGCTGTTGTTATGCGGGGCGGTGAGGACAGAGCCGACAGTATGACAAAAATAAAGAACAAAAACCTCTCTGTCCAGTCTCGAATGGCCGAAATTCTTGAAAAAAACGGTTACGACTCGGATTATCTTAAACCGATCTATTACTGTCAGATTTGCTGTGATAAGGGAGCTGTAGACGGCGAATGGTGCGACTGCGTGAGACGTGCCGCCGTGAAATTTGCGGCAGAAGACCTGAATAACGGGGCGTTGTGTACATTTGAAGATTTTAATTTGTCGCTTTATACTGATGAGATTGTGCCAAAGACGGGTCGTTCCGCTCGGGATGATATGAAAAGGAATCTTGATTGCTGCCGTAAATTTGTCGAAGATTTTAACGGCAGGGGCGCCGGCATCTTTATGATGGGGGCGACGGGTCTCGGAAAAACTCATCTTTCGCTTTCAATCGCAAATGAGCTTATAAAAAAGGGATTTTCGGTGGTTTATAATTCCGTGCCGGAGCTTGTCAGATTACTTAACGCCGAGAGCTTCAACAAGAACCAAGGGGATTCAATGCCAATCGTGAGCGACTGTGATCTACTTATTCTCGATGACCTTGGCGCTGAGCATTATTCGGAATACAGCGCGTCTCTTGTTTATCAGATTATTAATGCAAGGTTATCAAAAAACAAGCCGATAATCGCAAGCACAAATCTTGATATGGGTGAAATCAAGGAGCGCTATCAGGACAGGATATGGTCAAGACTGTTCAGTATGAGGGTTCTGCTCTTTTATGGAACGGACAACCGCCTTAAAACAGTAAGAAATAATTGGTAAATAAAATTTACGGAGGTTTATTATGGCAAAAATGAGAATCGGTATTCTGACAAGCGGAGGCGACTGCCCGGGATTAAACGCAACTATCCGCGGCGTTGCAAAGGCAACCTACGAGACATTTGGCGACAATGTTGAGATTGTCGGGATCTACGACGGCTATCACGGACTTATCCACGGCGACTATAAGGAAATGACTCGTTCGGATTTTTCCGGGATACTTACCACAGGCGGAACTATCCTCGGAACAAAGCGCACGCCCTATAAGATGATGCAGATAATTGAGGACGACAATGTAGATAAAGTAAAGGAGATGAAGCAGACATACAAGGATCTCAGGCTTGATTGTCTGTTTACTCTCGGCGGAAACGGAACTCATAAAACCGCGAATATGCTGTCCGAAGAAGGACTGAACGTAATCGGACTTCCGAAAACTATCGACAACGACATTTACGGAACGGACGTAACATTCGGCTTTCATTCGGCTGTAGATATCGGAACGGAGGTAATCGACAGAATACATACCACCGCCAATTCTCACAGCAGGATAATGGTTATCGAGATAATGGGAAACAAGGCAGGCTGGCTTACGCTGTACAGCGGAATTGCGGGAGGAGCGGATATAATACTTATCCCCGAGATACCGTATGATATCGACAAGGTGTCAAAAGCATGCAAAAAGCGCGCTGACGCAGGAAAGGCGTTTTCGATAATTGCCGTTGCGGAGGGCGCTTATGATATAGAAGAGGCGAAGATGAAGAAAAAAGAGCGCGCTCAGGCACGAGCAGAGGCCGGTATTGTAACCGCGACGACGCGTATTGCAAAGGAGATAGGATTTAAGACAGGACTTGAAACCAGAACGGTTGTTCCGGGGCATATTCTGCGCGGGGGCTCTCCTTCGGCTTATGACAGAGTTTTGGCTACCCAGTTTGGCGCGCATGCGGCAAAACTGCTTAAGACAGAGAAATTCGGATATAGTGTAGCTATGGTTGACGGAGTGATAACGGAGAATCCTCTCGCGGACGTTGCTATGAAAACAAAGTTTGTTCCGGAAAACCACCAGCTTGTAAAAACCGCGAGATCTATAGGAATTTCCTTCGGCGATTGATTTTAATTATTGATTATTATGAGGGAAAGCACAGGCTTTTCCTCATAGTTGATTTAAATTTACGGAGAAAAATGGATAGGATTTGTAAAATAACACCATTGGACGAGTCAGCAATATTGGCGTCGGAAGAACGCTGGAACAGTATTGCAAAGCCGCTCGGAAGCTTAGGTCTGTTAGAGGAGCAGATATCGAAAATTGCGGGAATTATCGGTTCGCCCGACGTAGATATTTCTAAGAGAACTGCAGTCATTATGTGCGCGGACAACGGCGTTGTATGTGAAAATGTAACTCAGTCACCGAGCGGTGTTACAGCTGTTGTTGCGAAGGCTATCGCCGACGGAACTTCAAACATAAATATTATGGCTGACTGCTTTAATGTGCGGACAATGGCGGTTGATGTCGGAATGAACACCGACGCTTTCGGAATGCTTCGCAAAAAAACAGCTTTTGGAACGCGAAATATCGCTGTCGGCGCCGCCATGACCGAGGAACAGGCAAAAACCGCGATAACCGCCGGAATGGATATCGTGCGTGATTTATCGGAGCAGGGCGTAAAAATCATCGTTTCCGGAGAAATGGGGATAGGAAATACGACCTCTGCGGCGGCAGTTGCCTGCGTATTGCTCGGTAAAGCTCCGGAGGAAATTACCGGGCGCGGCGCGGGACTTTCGTCGGAGGGCCTTAAGAGGAAAATTTCGGTCATAAAACGCGCTATAGAAGTCAATAATCCAAAAAAGGACAACCCTATCGACGTTTTATCAAAGCTCGGCGGGTTTGATATTGCCGGAATGGCGGGACTGTTTCTGGGCGGCGCGGTTTATCGTGTGCCGGTGGTTATTGACGGAGTGATCTCGGCTGTGTCGGCGTCTGTTGCGGCTGAAATCTGCCCGTTTTGCAAGGATTTTATGTTGGCCTCACACATTTCGGAGGAGCCTGCTTCAAAATTGTTGCTTGAAAAGCTCGGATTAAAGGCTCCGATAAGCGCGGGTCTTCGTCTCGGAGAGGGCACCGGCGCGATATTGTTGCTTCCTATGCTTGACGCGGCGCTTGCGGTTTATAATTCGTCTCACAGTTTTGAGAAGCTTTCGATAGAGAGGTACACAAAATTTATCAGATAAATTGTATATTGCTATGGTCATATTGATTACAGGCGGAAGCAAGAGCGGAAAGTCAAGAATTGCCGAGAATTTGCTTTCTGCAATGGAACATAAAATTTATCTCGCAACAATGGAACCGTATGGCGAAGAAGCGCAAGCAGCTATATCACGACACAGAAACCAGCGCATGGGAAAGGGTTTTGAAACGGTTGAAAAGTCACGGGATATTCAAGAGCTTGACGTTCCGAGCGGAACAGACGGGATCCTGCTTGAATGCCTGTCAACGCTGTGCGCAAACGAGATGTTTTCGGGATACGAGAAAGACCCGGCCGACAAAATTCTCGGCGGAATAAAGCTGCTGATAGAAAAAACAAAGCTGCTTGTAGTGGTAACAAGCAGTGTAAACTGCGACGGAATTGAATATCCTTCCGAAACCGAAAACTATATCAGAGCGTTGTGTGAGCTTAACATAAAAGCTGCCGAGCTTTCCGATGTTGTTATAGAAGCTGTCTGCGGAATACCGGTCACGCTGAAAGGGGCGGTTGTTTGAGCATTTTGAAATCACTTTGCTCGGCTTTTCTGATGTACTCGCGTATTCCCGTGCCGAGGGTAAAATGGAGCGAGGAGAATCGGAGATTCTCACTTGTCTTTTTTCCCCTTGTAGGAGCCGTTACGGGCGGACTTCTGGTTTTATGGAGAATGGCGGTTGATTATCTCGGCATAAATAGCCTGCTGTTTTCTGCTGTCGCGTGTGTGATACCGATAATCGTAAGCGGCGGGATACATCTCGACGGCTTTTGCGATGTTATCGACGCGCAAGGTTCTTGCGCGCCAAAAGAAAAAAAGCTTGAAATAATGAGCGATCCACATATCGGCTCGTTTGCGGCGATTGGTCTCGCAGTATATTTTATTCTGCAATTCGGACTGTTTTCATGCGTGAACTCATTCAGAGCAGTATCTGTTGTTGCCCTCGGATATTCACTTTCGAGAACACTTAGTGCGCTTTGTGCCATTACTTTTAAGTCTGCGAAAAACGACGGTTCGCTTCAGAGCTTTGTAAAACCCGCGGACAAACTAACGTCAATTATACTGCTTTCTGTATTTTTGGCATCTGTTTTTGCGGGAATGCTGTTGATTGATTTGATTGCGGGCGCTGCGGCGCTTGCTTTGTCGGCTGCGGCGCTCGTGTTCTTCCGCTTTTTTTCGTACAAAAGCTTTGGCGGAATAACAGGCGACCTCGCGGGATTTTTTCTGCAGATATGCGAAATAGTTGTGCTTTTGGGCGCAGCAGCAACGGAGATTTACAGACAAATCGGCATATAAAACGGAGTATAAGATGATATTGATTATAGGCGGCGCATACGAGGGAAAAATTTCATATGCGGCGAAAACGCTCGGTATTTCCGAGAGTGAAATACTTGACGGACGCAAATGCGGTTTTCGTGAAGTTCATTTTGCAAAAGCAGTAAATAACTTTCATTTGCTTATAAAAAGGCTTCTTGAAGATAGCAAAATAAATACAAATGAATTTATTGATGAAATTTACGCTGTTAATCCGGATATAACAATAATTTCAGACGAGATCGGCTGTGGGATAATACCGCTTGAAAAAAGCGAAAGGCTGTGGCGTGAGGAAACAGGAATGGCCTGCTGTAAAGCGGCGGAGCTGTCTGACGTTGTTGTGCGCATAAACTGCGGAATCTCAAGCGTTATCAAAGGAGAACTGCCGTGATAATAAATCTTATCAGACACGGAAGAACCGAGGGGAATCTCGAAAGCCGCTACATAGGAATAATCGATGAGCCTCTCTGCGCAGGCGGGATATCGGAGCTTAAAGCAAAAGAATTTCCCGAATGTGACGCGGTGATATGCTCACCGATGATACGCTGCATACAGACGGCAGATATAATTTATTCTGAAAAAGAGCCGATCGTTTATGAAGAACTGCGCGAGTGTAATTTCGGTGCGTTTGAGGGACAGAGTCCGCGTGAGCTCAGCGAAAATCCTTTTTATCAGAAATGGCTCGACAGTGGCGGGGCATTGCCGTTTCCCGGGGGAGAAATGCCTGAAGATTTTAAAAACCGTACCTGCGAAGAATTTCTTAGGGCAGTTTCGGAAAACCCGTATGAACTACTTTCGTTTGTGGTGCACGGCGGCACTATAATGTCGATTATGGAGCGTTTCTGCAAGCCGAAGAAGGGCTATTTCGATTACAGGGTAAACAACGGCTGCGGATATTGCGTAAGCTTTGACGGGGAAACAATAACAATTATTTCGGAGATAAAATGAATTTGATTTACGCGGTTTTGCCGATTATAGCGGGTTTTTTGCTTGACTTTATAATTGGCGACCCTTACTGGCTTTTTCATCCGATAAGGCTTATGGGCGCGCTTATTTCTGCGCTTGAAAAGGCGGTAAGAAAGCTGTTTAAAAATAATCTGAGGCTTGGCGGAGCGGTACTTGCGGCGGTCGTTCTGCTTACTTCGGCAGGGATACCGGCGGCGCTGCTGTATTTTATGTATAAGCTAAATGTTTGGCTTGGCATAGCTGTTGAGAGTATTTTATGCTTTTACTGCCTTGCGGCAAGAAGTCTGAAAAAAGAGAGCATGAAGGTGTGTGCTGCGCTTGAAAATAACGATACCGAAAAAGCGAGAAAAGCTGTTTCGATGATCGTCGGTCGTGACACAAAAATACTTGATAATTCGGGTATCGCGAAAGCGGCAGTTGAAACAGTCGCTGAAAACGCTTCTGACGGCGTATGCGCGCCGCTTTTTTATATGGCTCTTTTCGGCGCTGGCGGAGCGTTTTTTTATAAAGCCGCAAACACCATGGATTCAATGATAGCGTATAAAAATGAGAAATACAAAGATATAGGCTTTGCCGCGGCAAAAATTGACGATATACTCAATTATATTCCGTCGAGGTTATGCGCGCTGCTTATGATAGTTTCGTCGGGAATATTGCGGCTTGATATGAAAAACGCCGCTAAAATCTGGCGTCGTGACAGACGAAAGCATTCAAGTCCGAATTCCGCACAGACAGAGAGCGTTTGTGCGGGTGCGCTCGGACTTCGGCTTGGCGGCGACGCGTATTATTTCGGAGAACTTCATAAAAAACAGTTTATCGGCGACAGTCTGCGTGAAATCGAGCCGAGCGATATCCGCCGCGCCAACAGCCTTATGTATACTGCGTCGGCTCTTATGCTGATAATTGTTGCAATATTCAGAGCGGCATTCATTTTGGTTTTATCTGTCATTTCCTGAACAGGAGTTGATTTTATGAGAATTAAGCACGGCGGCGGGGAACAAGCGAAAATCGATTTTTCCGTAAGCTTGAATCCTCTCGGAATTCCGTGTGAGGCAAAACAAGCGGCGTCCGAGGCTGATTTCGAGCGATATCCCGACACTGAATGCGCCGAACTGATAAGCGCGATTTCCAAATATGAGAAAGTTGACCCAAAACAAATCGTATGCGGCAACGGAGCGGCAGACCTGATTTACCGCATCGTCGGAGCGGTTAAGCCGAAGATAGCGCTAATTGTTGAGCCTACTTTTGCCGAATATGAAAAGGCGCTTTGCGAATCCGACTGCACGGTTGAAAAACATTTTCTTTCAGAAAGCGACGGATTTGCGCTGAATGGTGATTTTCTTGATAAAATAAAAATAAACACCGATATTGTTTTTCTTTGCAATCCCAATAATCCTACAGGAATCATAACCGAACTTATCGGCGAAATTGCGCGAAAATGTGCCGATACAAAAACGCTTTTGGTTGTCGATGAATGTTTCATGGATTTTGTGGAAAATTCCGAAGAATATTCCGCAAAACAGTTTCTGAACAAATATACAATAATTTTAAAAGCTTTTACAAAAAGCTATTCAATGGCTGGGCTGCGGCTCGGATACGCGATTTTCGGTGACAGTGTGCTTTGTGAAAAGATAAAAGAATACGGACAGCCGTGGAGTGTTTCTTCTGCAGCGCAGGCGGCGGGCATTGCCGCTTTGGGAATATCGGATTATCTTGAACGCGCAAGGGAACTAATCAAGAGCGAACACGAGTATTTGTCAAATGAACTCACAAGTATGGGAATATGTGTTTTTTCTTCGCAAACGAATTTTTTACTTTTGAAAAGCGATTATCCGCTTAAGGAAATGCTAATGAAAAAAAGTATATTGATACGAAGCTGTGATAATTTTGAGGGCTTGGGAAAAGACTTTTTCCGTATCGCAGTGAGAACTCATGAGGAAAACACATCGCTTATAAACGCGCTTAAGGAGCTTATATGAGCAGATCGATAATGATTCAGGGTACGATGTCAAACGCGGGAAAAAGCCTTATCACCGCGGCATTGTGCAGAATTTTCAGACAGGACGGCTATTCCTGCGCGCCGTTTAAATCACAGAATATGGCGCTTAATTCGTTCGTAACACGCGAGGGCCTTGAAATGGGACGAGCTCAGGTAGTTCAGGCGGAGGCGGCAGGAAGCGAGCCGAGTGTCCTGATGAATCCTATCTTGCTTAAACCTACCTCCGACAGCGGCTCACAGGTCATAATAAACGGCAAGGCAGTCGGAAATATGACGGCATCTGAGTATTACCGCCGAAAAAGCGAGTTTGTGCCGATTGTTGAAAATGCGTACAAAAAGCTTTCCGAAAGCGTTGATATAGTGGTGATCGAGGGCGCGGGCAGTCCCGTAGAACTTAATCTTTCCGAAAACGACATCGTTAATATGGGCATGGCAAGAATTGCGGACGCGCCCGTTGTTCTGGTCGGGGATATCGACCGCGGAGGAATTTTCGCCCAGCTTTTGGGAACTCTTTCTCTGCTTGAGCCAAGCGACCGTGACAGGGTAAAGGCGCTTGTTGTAAACAAATTCCGCGGCGACGGAGCGCTGTTCAAAAGCGGAACGGAGATTCTCGAAAAGCGCGGAGGAAAGCGCGTAGCCGGAGTTGTACCATATCTTGACTGCGATATCGAGGACGAAGACAGTCTTTCCGAAAAGCTGAATAAAACGCAGACAGGGCTTATCGATATTGCGGTAATAAGGCTTCCGAGAATTTCAAACTTTACGGATTTTGACGTTTTTACGCAGTTTAACGGCGTTTCGGTTCGGTATGTTTCATCGGTCGAAGAACTGAAAACACCGGATTTGATTATTCTCCCGGGAACAAAAAGCACTTTGTCCGATATGATATTCCTGCGGGAAAGCGGACTTGAATCCGCTATAATAAAGTCAAACACGCCGATATTCGGCATTTGCGGCGGCTATCAGCTTTTGGGAACGCATATTTCCGACCCGGAATGCTCTGAGGGCGGCGGAAACATACGCGCAATGGGCTTACTTGATGCGACAACCATTTTTTCGCAAAACAAGCAGCTGAGGCAAGTCCACGGAAAATTCAATGCTATTTCGGGCTTTTTCGGTTGTCTTTCTGGAGCTGAATTTGACGGCTATGAAATTCATCTCGGCAGGACAGAAAGTAATTCACAACCGCTTGCGATCCTCAACGGAAACGAACCCGACGGCGCGTTCTGCAAAGACGTCTGCGGAACATATGTTCACGGCATCTTCGACAGCAAGGACGTCTGCGAGAGGCTTGTAAAGGCGCTGTATAAAAGGCGCGGACTTGAATATTCGGGAGAAGTTATTGACCGCGAGGATTACAAGCAGATTCAATTTGACTTACTTGCGGAACAGGTCCGTGAAAGCCTTGATATGGAGCTTATTTATTCGATTGTCAATAGGGAAGTGTAATAGAAAAAGCGCTCCGCGATGTGTTTTCGCGGAGCGTTGTTATATTCCCGAATAGATTACATCGATTTGACTTTCTCAAACTCCTCAACCGTTTTCTCGTCGGGCTTGGGAGTGAGCTTTGATACGACGATAATAGCGATCATGCTGACAATAAACGCCGGGAGCAGCTCGTAAATATCCCATGCGCCGCCTAACGGACGCACAAGGAACTTCCAGATGAAAACGGTAGCTCCGCCCGCAATAAGTCCTGCAATAGCGCCGTATTTGTTGGAGCGTTTCCAGAAAAGCGCCGCAACCATTATCGGTCCGAATGCCGCGCCAAAGCCCGCCCACGCGAAGGAAACTATCTGGAACACCGAGCTGTTCGGATCCCACGCAATGACAACTCCCGCCGCCGCCATAACGACAAGCGTTATTCTCGCTATAAGCATCGCGGTCTTGTCCGACATCTTTACGCCAAAGGTTCCTCTTATAAGGTTTTCGGACGCGCTCGAGGACGCCGCGAGAAGTTGCGAGTCAGCCGTTGACATTGTGCATGCAAGTATTCCCGAAAGAATAAGTCCGCCTACTATTGCCAAAAGTACATGATTTTCACTCATAAGATTCGCGAGAGCTATCATGATAGTCTCGGGGTCCGCAAGCGGCTCAATACCGCCGTTTGCCGTAATACCAAGTCCGATAACACCAATAAGTATAGCGACTGTCATCGCAATTACGACCCATACGCTCGCGATCCTTCTTGAAACCTTTATCTCGTTACCGTTGCGGATAGCCATAAATCTCAGCAAAAAGTGCGGCATTCCGAGATATCCGAGTCCCCACGCCGCGTTGGATATGATAGTCAGTACGCTGTATTCAGCCGCCTGACCGGTTTCGGGATTATATGTCTGCGATATCGAAAAATATCCGGGAAGCTTTTCAGCGTTTTCAACAACGTTTTCCCAGCCGCCGGCATAGGAAATTCCCGTGAAAACGGCGATAATAAGCGCAATCGTCATAACTATGCTTTGTATAAGGTCTGTACGGCTTGCCGCAAGAAATCCTCCAAAGCAGGTATAGGAAATGATTATTATTGCGGAAATTATCATGGCGATATGATAATCCACTCCAAAAAGCGAGTTAAACAGCTTTCCGCATGCCGAAAAGCCCGAGCCGGTATACGGCACGAAAAAGATAATGATTATAACCGCCGCAACACCCATAAGTATCTTGTTTTTCTCATGCCAGCGGTTTGAGAAAAAATCGGGAAGAGTTATAGCTCCGATATGCTCACTGTAATTCCTCAGTCTTTTTGCAACAAGAAGCCAGCTTACATAAGTACCGATAACCAGTCCGAACGCCGTCCAGCCAGGGTCGCAGATCCCGCTCGCGTACGCCAGACCCGGAAGTCCCATAAGGAGCCAGCTCGACATATCCGAAGCCTCAGCGCTCATGGCTGTAACGATAGGTCCGAGCCTTCTGCCGCCAAGGTAGAAGTCTCCGACGGAATTGTTTTTCTTTGAGCTTACAAAGCCGATCATCAGCATTCCGACAAGGTACACCGCAATCGTAATAATCATTATGATTTGTGCTGCTGTCATTTTTTACCTCCAAAAAACATATATCGTTTCATTATAACATATTATTCTCAAATTGTCAACCATTGGCTTTTAGAAGTATATCGTACAAAGTTAAAACCAAGCGCTTTTGGATCATAGTTGACAAAATCAACCTAATGTGGTATAATGACCGCAAGAAGGAGAAATACGTTTTGGGAGGTGAGAGTAACAAATACGATTTTTTGTAAAATGAATTAAAGCCATTATTTGCAGTTTTCTTCTCAGTTTTGAAAGGAGTAAAATACATGGATAATTTCTTTACAAAACACCTTAAGAATAGACTTATTACTCTTGCGATATGCGCGGTATTTTATCTCGTTCTGATTTTCATTTCAAATTTCACCGCGCTTGGACATGCGTATCTCTTTAGCTGGACAATTGATAATTTGTATGGCTTTACGTGGATTATCGCTGCTATTTTTATAGTGTTTAACGGCTTGCCCGCGGCGCTCTTGATAAGCGCGGGAAATTTTGCGGGAGTTTTTTTAGGACACTATATAGGTATACCTCTTGAAGAACAGGCATATGCGCAGATAACCCCCGATATGAGCAATGAGCAGATAGGATATATCCTTGAAATTAATTATCAGTTTGGAATCTGGGTTTTAACCGTTTTGGGGAGTTTGCTTCTCGGCATTGTTATCAATATTATTATCGCTGTGGTTAAAAGGATAAGACGTAAGTCTCAGACCGAAAACAATTGATGCTATTCGTCAATCAAATAAACAAACCGCCCTGTAAGCGTTACGGGGCGGTTTTTATAACCTTGTGTTATTCGAGCATAAAGAATACGTCCCACACAAACGTGCAGGACGTACCGGGTCAAGGGCATTGCCCTTGTGGTTGCGGGAGCAGGATTTGAACCTACGACCTTCGGGTTATGAGCCCGACGAGC
>JAFLUG010000031.1 GCA_022508885.1 Oscillospiraceae bacterium
TTGTTGTTGATAACGCCCTTTCCGACGATAGTTCCCTTTTTCTCGCCGTTAAACGCCGTAGCGTCGTCCTTGTAGTCTACGATAACGTAGTCGGGGTCGTTTGTAGCAAAGACCTTCTTTGCCTTTCCCTCATAAAGCTGCTGACCTTTAGTGTACTCCATAGTGAAATCTCCTTACGTTTATTATTTTGTTTGCAATACAATGCATTTTTTTACATATGTTAATTCTCAGATGAAAGCTTTTCCTGAAGCTGAGCGTCCTTTTCCCAGATAGTCTGCTCCATTTCGCGCTTGCTTTTTTCGAGCTTGTCCGTAAGCTCCTTGTCGTTCAGCGCCAATATCTGCACAGCCAATATCGCGGCGTTTTTTGCCCCGTCGACCGCCACCGTCGCCACCGGGACTCCCGACGGCATCTGAACGGTAGCCAAAAGCGCGTCCATTCCATCAAAGTTTTTCGAGCTGCACGGGATACCGATCACGGGCAGCGTCGTGTGCGCGGCGACGATCCCCGCCAGATGCGCCGCCATTCCCGCGGCGCAGATGATTACGCCAAATCCGTTTTTCCTGGCGTTTGACGCAAACTCACACGCAAGTCCGGGCGTTCTGTGCGCGGACATAACATGACATTCGTACTCCACTCCGTAGCTTCTCAGTTCTCCGAGAGCCTTTTTCACAACGGGCAGATCGCTGTCACTTCCCATAATAACCGCAACCTTTTTTTCCGACATAACCAAACTTCCTTTCATCATATCATCAAGTTAAATAAAAACAGCCGTACTTTTAT
The DNA here is from genome assembly GCA_022508885.1 of Oscillospiraceae bacterium. GTDB lineage: Bacteria > Bacillota > Clostridia > Oscillospirales > Ruminococcaceae > CAG-115. The sequence continues at coordinate 784 of JAFLUG010000031.1, forward strand.
GAAATACGGCTTTCTCTTAATTTTTCATGCACTTATTCCATAATAATAAAGAGCCGATTTTCTTTTTAAAACGCATAGCTTCATTTTAATAACTCCCTTATATGGAATAGCCCCATTTATATTGTACTATAAATTCGATTGAATTGCAAGAGGATTTTGAAAATTTTTCTATTTGTCTAATTATGACAAAATGTGTAAATATTTTTGTGATTTATCACAACTCACAACCCGAAAAACCATTTCATTGCAAGAATGACCACTGCCGAAAGCGGGATAAAAACTACGCTTCCGAAAACGATCGTAATAACGGCATTTTTGTCGAGTGCCGCTTTAAAAAACATGCACCTTCGTATCTTGATCTCCTTTTCGGGAACGTACAGTTTGTCTTTCATTATCATTTCGCTCGGAAACAGGTTCTTGACCTCGCTGTTTCCGACCTTGTACACCGCGCAGGGGTATCGCCCGTCGTCGTTCATTTTTACAAAGCTCGCGGTAACCTCTCTCGAAGCGATAAGGACAACAAGCGAAAACACGAAAAACGCCCCGACAAACACAATACCCACGCACAAAAGCACAGCTATCATAATAAGCACATCGCCGAGGCTGAATCCCAAACAGAACAGTATAATTGCCAGAAGAGCCAGAACAATAAGATATTCCATAAAATCAGCTCCCGTGCGAGAACAATAAAAACTCCGGTCGTTGTTTTTATTGTACCACATTATTGCTTATTTGTCAAGCGATACGCTTTCAGCGTAAGTTTTATTATCAAAGAAACAACCGCGGAAGACCCGCGGTTGTTTTAACGTCATTTGTACAGCTTATCGTAATTAACAAGCTCGTCTAAAAGCTGAGGGACCTTTGTTTTAGCGTCCTCGTCGCTGAACTGGCAGGTACCTACCGCCATATGTCCGCCGCCGCCGTATTTAAGCATAAGACGCCCGACATTGACGTGGGAGGTTCTCGTCAGAATGGAATATCCCACCGCGCATGAGCAGCCTTTTCCGCCCTTTCCGTCAACTATCCAGCAGCTGATGTTCTGCTCGGGATAAAGCGAATAGATAAGGAAGCGGTTTCCAGTGTAGATCGGGTCTACGCCGCGCAGATCGCTTATGATAACGTCGCCCTCAACTCTTGTATGAGCGAATACCATTTCCTTAAACAGTTCGGTCTGCTTGTTATACAGCTCGATCCTTTCCTGAATATCCGGAAGCGCGAGTATCTCATCCGTGCTCATGTATGAACAATACTTCAAGAGATTTTCCATAAGCTGATAGTTGCTTATCGTAAAGTTTCTGAAGCGCCCGAGACCCGTTCTGGGGTCCATAAGAAAGCCCACGAGGATCCAGCCCTTGGGGTTTAATATCTCGTCTCTTGTGAGATTTCCGCTGTCAACTTTGTCAACGGCTTCCATAATATCATCGAAATTCGGAAAGCGCTCTTTTCCGCCGTAATACTCGTAGATAATACGCGCGCAGCTCGGAGTGATACGGCTTTCGCCCTTGTACTTACCTTTATAGCGAACGCGCTCTTCCTCGCTCGAATGATGGTCGAACCACAGCCCGCAGCCCTCTACAAAAGGCACATTTGCCAGACAGTCGTTTTCTGTAACGGGAACAAGACCGTCCTGCAGATCCTTAGGGTGAGCAAAAGTCCAGCTGTCAACGATCCCCGCGCTTAATAACAAAGCCCCGCAGGCAAGTCCGTCGAAGTCCGAACGCGTTATCAATCTCATAGCCATGGAAACAACCAACCTCTCTATGTATTTTGGATTCTTAAAGTGAGGGACACTGTCCGTCATACGGCCGATGCGCGTTTCCGACCGAAGCCGCTGTTTCAACAGACGCATACCGTAAGAATATTATACCACCTTTTTTACCGAAAATCAACACTTTTTTTAAAAAAATATATAAATTTTTATGCAAAATTACGGAAGTTTTTTGTTTGTGATGATTTTACGGAGTCTGACGCGTCCTATTATGACAAGCTGAGAGTCGGCGGCTTCAAAAAGGGAATTCAGAAGCAGGGCTGTTTTCAAAACCTCGTCGCCGCTGAACTCCGCGTTTCCAAAAGCTATTTTCATCAGCATTTCAGCGTGCTTTGAAAGTTTGGTCTTAAAATGTTTGTCTGCCCGCAGGAAAAATCTTTCGGGCTGTTCTCCGGCATTCTGCCTGAAACCGCAAAGCTTAAGCACCTCGATTATCTTTGCGTACAGCTCTTCACAGCTTCCGAAAGACAGAGACTTTTCAAGCACATTTTTAGCTTCTTTGTCAAGTTTTCTGAATTTATATACCGATATGACAGCAAGCGCGACAAGAAGAACCGCCGCAGCCGAAGCCATAACATACGGCAAAACATTTACGCCTTTCTGTTCATCCTGCGGATATGAACCGCCGAGATTGCTGTCATCACTGTCATCGCCGTAGTCATCGGAATCGGTGTCGCTTTCATCATCACTGTCGGTTCCGGGATCTCCGGACTCAGTATATGAACTGCTTTCGCTATCCTCAGAACTTTCGGGATCGCCGCTTTCGGTCCCGGAGGATGAGCTTGATCCGCTGAAGGGATTGACTATCTCGATATCGCCGGTTACCGACGAGCCGGTGGGGTCAAAGGTTATCCAGCCTATCTCGTCAAAGTACACCTCACACCACGCGTGAAGGTTTTTGGACTTTAACACAGCCGTATTGGCGCCGTCGGTATGCGGGGCAATAAAACCCGTGCAGTATCTCGCGGGAATGTCCATAGAGCGCAGCATAAGCGTCATGGCGCTTGCGTAAAGCGCGCAGTGTCCGCTTTTGGTTTCGGTGAGAAAGGTCATGACAGGATTTGTTGTCCCGTTGTCCGTATTGAGCGAATAGGCGTAGTTGTCCTTCAAGAAATCCGTGATATCCACGCACACCGAATATTTCTTCAAATTTTCCGCCTCGTCCATATAATCCGTATAGAGGTCATTCTGCTTAAGAAAAGCCGTTAAATCATCGCGCAGGCTGTCGGGAACATCGAGGTAAGTCTCACGCACATAATCCAGATACTTTTTGTATATCCCTGCTCCGCTCCAATCGGGAACGACATTTGTATCAAAGGTATTGGCAAATTCATAGATCTCGCTGATCCTCTGAGCCGCTGAAACAAGCATAAGCTTGTCTTCAGCCCCGTATCCGGTATAATTGAGCGACGGAACGAGCGATGTGTATTCGATTTCTTCTATCTTTTCAGCCCTGGTTCTGACGACATAGTCTCCGTACAGATCATATCCCGCTCCGTAAAAAACCGAATATCCGTCAACATACGCGGGCAGAAAAACAACATTCGTCCGCGTAAGATACTCAAGATTTATTCTTCCCTCTCTGACAAGAGCGCCTTCTCCGGCTGAAAGATAACTTTCGGGAATATCGGCAGTATATATGCTCGGATATTTGCTTCTGAACGAGCTCTCGAGATTTCCGAGGACCCGTATCTCCGCCGGGCGGTATTTGCTCGGCACGTTATCCTCCGCGTTGTTAAAGAAACCCGATATATGCGACGACCAGCTGAGCTCGTTGAAATCTACGCCGATATCTCCGCGCAGATAGACCTCCGGTCCGAAGTTCTGAACTTTCAGCACCTCGCGCTCGCTCACGCCGGGAGAGACGATCCCAAGAGACTGATTGAACTCGTCTGTCAGAAAGCCCAGATCGGGAAATCCGGCTTCCTCTCCGTTCGAAGAAGGAGAGGAATATTTTCTTCCGATATTCGCGAAATATTCATACACCCCGCTGTAATCAATACCGCCGCGGCCGTCCATTATGATCGAGCCTAAAAAACCGGTAGCGGTGAAAACCGCGGCGGCGCAGACAGCCGCGGAGAAATATTTTGAATAATGCACCGCGTTAAGCCCGGCGCTCTCTATCACAGAAGCCTTAGCCGCGCCCGAGCCGAACGAGCGCTCTTTGCGGATAAACGCCCTGCGGCAGCCCTCGTATACTCCGCCGCGCGTAATAACACCGCTTGAAAACGCTTTTGAAACGGCAAATCCGCCGAGCAACAGCGCTGTTGTAGGAACGGCCCACAGGTTGAACGACAGGTTCTGAGCTATTCCCATAGGCGCGAAAAGCACGATAAACGTAACAAGCGGCGCGACTCCGGACGGCTTTCTGAACATAGCCCCCGCGCATATCAGAGAGAGGACGCATGAAACTCCTATAAGCCCGAATATAACCTCGCTCTCAACGTTTTCCGTAAGATCGCGGTGCCACATATATCTGTTCATGCCGAACACAATGCCGTCCATAGCCCTGAAGACCGCGTCAACGAAGTATGTCAGTTTTTCCGCTATTGCTTCAACATTCTCGTAGATTATCACCGCGCTTATAAGGGCAAATACGGGGACAGCAAATCTCTTTCTTACAAAGCAGAAAACAAAGCTGAAAAACGCCGTAAATACCACGCAGCAGCCCGCGATTATCCATGGGTTCGCGTAAATACTGTAAATGCCCAGAAGGCAGAACATCATACACGCGCATTCCGCGCACGCGTAAAGCATTCTTTTCAGTACGGACAAAACAGCGCTTGGCTTGCTCGAAAAATATCTGTCAAATACAAGAATAAATTCGGCTTTTTTTCTTTTGTTCATTTTTTTAGACATTAAGTAAAACTATACCTCAAAATATTTTGATGCCCTGCTTCTTAAGACCGTCGTTTACAAAAGCGTAGCGCATATTTTCCCACTGATTATAATCCTTGAAATTTTCAAGCTTTACGCCGTTTTTCGTCTGAACGACAAATACCGCGTTAAACATCGGCGAGCCGTTCCATATATGATTTGCCCCCTTATGCGAAGCCTTTATGGGCGCTATATCGCCCTGCTGTACGCTCTGCGGGCATATGGCGCGCGAAAGCGTCTCTCCGTTTGCGGGGGTTTTTATATCGACCGAATCAAAGCAGTATTGGATCGCCTTCATAAGAGAACTGTCCGCGCCGAAAAACTCACAGAAATCATTAAAGCCCATAAGCAGAAATCTTCCGAAGCATTTCGCCGCGAGGTTTATTATCTCCCGCGGAAGGGCCTTGGGATCATCGCCCGTGTCGATCTTCATTTTCTTAAACGCGAGCTCCTTTGTGGTCTCGGGAATTTCATCGATCAGCTTGTCAAGCTTTGAGGTCATTTCGGGATAACTTATCTCAAAAGCTTTGCGGACGCAGCCTTCGGAATTTTCCGATCTGAGCATATTGAGAAACTCTTTCTGCTCAACGGTAAACAGCTTTGTGCTCGGGTCGAGTTTTTCATCCTTAAACGCAATAAGCCTATCCTTAAGCTTTGTATAGAAATTAAGCATGGTATCTACGGTTTTGTGAGTTTTCAGACAATCCGCGTAATCCGTAAGCGTCTGTATATAATATCTTTTCGCTGTTGTCGCCATAAACGCCGGCGTAGATTTAAGCTTTCGATAGTCGGAGATCAGGAGCTTCTCGCGCCTTGCTATCACTTCATCGGAATCCTCCTTGATCTCCTTTGCCTTTTTGATCTCCCGTGAAAGCTCTTTAATGCAGCTTTTCATTATCTCGTTAGCGCAGAACGGTCCTTTCTCGATATCCGTAAGCGCGCTTAAACACGCGTCCTCTATTTCCGCGGCAATAGTGTCAAAAGACATTTCCGCGCCCTTTTCGGTAAGCCGGACGGTCTCGTCCACTCTTTCCGTTACATAATGCTTCGACGTTTCTCCGCCCTTTTTCAGCGAGTTTATGGTAAAAAGCGGATTAAGCATCTCGTCAAACTCCAATCTGGGTACAGCGCCCGCCCTTGAAGCGAGAAAAGACGCGTCGGGAGTGACCCTGTTTGCGTAAATTGAAAGCTGAAGATCTCCGATGGTATTTGTTTTCAGGCTGTCACAAAGCTTAAAGAAAATTTTGGCGGAAAGATATGAAACAATTTCGCCAAGCGGGACCTCGGCGCCGCTTATATCATAGGCGAGACAGCTGAACGAGTGGTTCTGGCCTTGACCGAGAAGATTAAACGACATGGCTCTGTCGGCGTCGTCGTCCTTTTTGTAGATAAACTCCGAAGCGGAGATTATTTTTTCCGCCGCCTTTGTAAGCGTTTCCTCATATGTATTCTCCGCGCCCGCGATAAAGCAGGCGTTGAACGGCGGCTTATCGGAGCTTATCTCAAAGCCGCCTGTATATTTCTGGGAAAACGAGACCTTTTTGCCCTGAAATTTGTCAATATCTCCTTTTGTAAGTATCGTATACGCGTAGTAATTGGCAAGGTTTCTCGCGTCCGATTCAAAAAGATTGGCGGTGTCCCCCGCGAACATAAGCGCGTTTACTTTTACAGGATAAGTATTAAGGCTTGAAAACATCTCCTTGAGTATGTATCCGAAGTCAATTACCGAGCCGGTAAAAATCGGGTCTCCCATATTTCCGGTAAGAACGATCTCAAGAGGAGAATCGGATCTGGAAAAATCGTTTACTACCGCGGTGAGCTTTGAAATGATCTCGTCAATGTGATGAAACAGCGCGATCCTTCCGCACTGACGCTTCCACAGCCCGTACAGCGGCGGATTGGACGAATAATTCTTGAGGTTCATATCAAACCACTCAAGCGCGTATTCTGAAAGGAGCTCGGGATTGTCAAGATATTTCAAAACCGATTCCTGCCGATCGATCGAGACGCGCTCTCCTTCGGAAAGCTCCGAGCCGCGAAGCTCCGTTTTATCTATATCGTCGTCAAAACCAAAGGCAAGATAGCGTATCCTGTCAGTCTCGGCGGAAAATCTGTTTTCTGCGATATCCTTTACCCTTATAAGGCAGTCGGCGCCGTTTTTTCCTATTCCCACAACAAACAGCCTTGTCATTCCGAGCATATTTTTCTCGCCGTCATAAAGCTTTAAAATACGGTCGGGTCTGAGCCATTCTATCTGCTTTTCTATATCCATAAAAACACCTCGTTCAGTCAGGAGAAAGTCTAAAAATATACATATTTATTATAGCACAATTATTTTTATCAGTCAACATGGTTTTTAGGTAAAACTGCACGAAATTTTATCATAGGACATAAACGACTGGTATTGCGGTTTATTTGCTATAAAATGTAAACACATCGGTTACCGTAAGCTTATCACCGCATACGCGAAAGCTTATCTGATCATCTCCGAAGGACATTGTATATACACGCTCGGGCGAGTTCTGATACTGCGGGCGCGGGTCTTCCGAAAGAAGCCGCAAAAGTCCGTTCCTTTTTTCTACGGGAATTTTTTCCAGCAATTCTTCGGGAAACTCAACGTCAATTTGTTCCCCGATAAACTCCGCAGCCCAGCCGTTTGACGCGTCCGGAATGCTGTCCGCGTACGGAAGATACGGTTTTATGTCATAAATCGGCGTAGAATCCATCAGATCCGCTCCGCTTACGATAAGCGTTCCGTCAGCCCATATCTCCTCAAGCCTGACCGCGCTCAGCCCGAGCCCGTTAGGGCGAAACGGCGAACGCGTAGCGAATACGCCTTTTCTGATGTTTCCGCCGAGGCGCGGCGGACGCACCGTCGGCGAGAACTCCCCGCAGACCGCTTCGGAAAATCCCCAGACAAGCCATATATGAGTAAAATCCTCAAGCCCGCGAAGCGCGTTTATATCACTGTATTTAGGCTCGAAAACAATTTTTGAGCGCAGCTGACATATACCGCTTTGCCGCGGTATTCCGAATTTCTCTTTAAAATCATTTTCGATATGCGCTATCGGCTCAATGTTCATATTAACCTCTATCTGTGAAGTTCTTCAAGAATTTCCCGTATAGACCGCTCGACCCCGTTTACCTCAAGCCTGAAGATCTCAGCCGAGACCCGCTGTGCGCCGCCGCCTATTATTATAAGCTGCTCTACTCCGTCATTTGTGGCAACACGCACGCGGTTATTCTTTTCGGGCTTTCCGAGATAGTGCGCTGTTTTTTCGATAAAAGCGTCGGCAGTCTCGGCTTCTTTTGTGTACACAACGGTAATACCGCCGACGGTCTCTATCTCTCTGTCGCTTTTTACGCGGTACGCGTCGAAGACCAGAATGAGATTGCATTTTCGGAAAGCCTGATAATTGCACATAATGCTTATCAGCTTCATGCGCGCGCTGTCGAGATTACGCGAGGCTATCTCCTTAAGCTCGTCCCATGCGAAAATGATATTGTACCCGTCAACCAGCAGATATTCCTCGCCGAGGGGCTTTGCTTTCGGCTTTTTGCTCTCACCCGCGTTTTCAATTTGCCTGTCGCGGCGCATTGCGGTCCTTTCGGATTTTCCGTCAGTTCTGTGCCTGATCTTTCCGTATGTCCGCTCGAATATCTCCATCAGCTCTTTATCGGTTGCGGCGCGGATTCTGTAGGAATTTATCTCGGCTTCGGTAACTTTGCGCGGCTTTGCAAATATACTTTCGAGGTGCATATGTCCGTAAACCTCGTTCCACTTCACCAAATGTCCCGCGCCGTGCGAGCAAAACACGCTGTCGGCGGTATTTTCAACGTCGGCGTTGAAATCATAGCCGACCTTTTCTATTACCTCATCGGCGTTGTGACATGGGAAATATCCCTTTATTTCGCACGAGAGCCTTCCTTCTCCATGGGTATACGCAATGACATCCCTGTGATACCCCTGCATTTCCGACACGGGGCAAAGCCCCTCGACAACGGAGAATTCTCCCGCGGTCTGAGGAGAAGAAAACTTCGCGCCCATTCTCTGCAAGTCAGTAAGCGCTCTGCCGACAGCGCTTTGCGGCACTTCGAGCGAAAACTCGTAAAACGGCTCCAAAAGCTGTGATCTTGCGGATACCAAGCCCTGCCTTACCGCTCGGTAGGTCGCCTCGCGGAAATCCCCGCCCTCGGTGTGCTTTAAATGCGCTTTACCCGATTTAAGCGTTATTTTCACGTCGGTTATAGGCGATCCTGTCAGAACTCCGATATGACGTCTTTCACGAAGATGCGACATTATCAGCCTTTGCCAGTTTTCATCAAGATTCCGGCAGTCGCGCGCGAAAACCACGCCGCTCCCCCTCGGCAAAGGCTCGATGAGCAAATGAACCTCGGCGTAATGCCTCAGCGGCTCGAAATGCCCTACGCCCTCCACACGCTCGGTTATTGTTTCCTTGTAGGAGATTCTCCCCTCGCCGAAAGCCGCGAACAAACCGAAGCGTTCTTTTATAACAGTCTGCAGCACCTCAAGCTGTATCTCGCCCATTACCTCCGCCCGGATCTCTCCGCGAGAGAGAGAAAACCGAAGCTGTGGATCCTCCTGCTCAAGAATTTTCAGCTTGGAATACGCTTCAGTTATATTTACGCGGCTGTCGAACATCACGTTATAACTAAGCGCGGCGCGTACCGACGGCTCGCTCGGCGGCTTCTGCTCCCCGAAGCACTGCCCCGCAAACGTCTTTGAAAGACCTGTAACGGCACAAAGCTGTCCCGCCCACGCGGTTTCGGCAGAAGTAAATTTCTCGCCGTTGTAAACGCGTATCTGTGTTATTTTTTCTCCGTTAAGCTCCTGTCTGACGCGAAGCTCTCCGCCGTTTATTTTGAGCTGTGTTTCCCTCACGCCGTTTTTATCCGCGGAAATTTTGAAAACCTGCGCGGCAAAATCGCTGTATATTTCCTTTGGTATCGCAAACCTCGCGAGTAAATCGGCAAATTTTTCTACGCCGTCGTTTTTTAGCGCCGAGCCGAACAAAACGGGAAATATTTTCCTCTCCTTAACAGACCGCGCGATCATCTCATCTGTAACTTCTCCGTTGTCTAAAAGGCAATTCATACATTCCTCGTCAAACTCCGCCGAGGTCTCCGCAATGTTTTCGGAAAAATCGGCAAAACGCCTGTCAAGCGAGCGAAGCTCGTCCAAAAGCTCCGATCTTGACTTATGAGAAATATCCATTTTGTTTACGAAAGTAAACACCGGAAGCTCGGCTCTTTCAAGCAGCCGCAGAATTGTACGCGTTCTGCTCTGAACGCCGTCGGCGCCGCTTATGACAAGCGCAGCGCAGTCCGAAACGGCAAACGCCCGTTCGGCGTCCGCGGCGAAATCCGCGTGACCGGGGGTGTCGATAAGCGTAAATTCCGCTCCATCAAGCCGCAAAAGCGCTTGTTTAGAAAAAATCGTGATTCCTCTTTCACGCTCCTGAGAATTATTGTCAAGAAAAGCGTCTTTGTTGTCAACTCGCCCCTGCTTTCTTATTTCTCCCGCCGTAAACAAAAGCGCCTCGGAAAGCGTGGTCTTGCCTGCGTCTACATGCGCCGCCATGCTTATTGCCAACCGCTTCACAATACCACCCCCGCTCTCAGCGTACAACTAAACAGTATAAATCCAAAAATTACAGGCGCATTTTACTGTTTACTATGCACTGCCAACCGCAAAAATTGGGAATTGCAGCGCAATCCCCAACCTTAGATTTTATTTTTGATACCCGGCAAATATCCGATCCATACCGCCCGCGTCGTATCACTTATGTATGACAACGCTCGCCGTGGCATATTCCTTACAGCTCGCAACCGATAATTCCACAACATACCCCTCGCGCTGTTCCATCATTTTGGCTATGCCGTCAAGTATAAGTACCGGCGAACCGATCCTGTCGCGAAGGACAGAGATATCCCTCGCGTGGATAATTCTCATGCCGGAACCCAACGCCTTCGCTATCGCGATCTTAACGCAGTAATTCTCGGCGATAAGATTCGGATTGAGCTTATGGTTTACGAAAAACCTTATCTCGTCGGCGGAAAAATAGTCAGACAAAAAGCGTTTGTTTTTCTGAGCCTTTTTAATTCTGTCAATTTCTACAATGGCAGTTCCCGTTCTGATAAAAATACTACTTGACATCTTCGTCCAATCTCGCGCGCAGAGCATTCGGAAACTCGCGCACGATTGCCTCCCTTGTTATTTTGTTGGGATTGAAAATAACGCCCACCTTGCCATAATCCTTATGGACCGCGAAAAGATACCGCGCGTCTTCTTCAAGACCCGTTGTAGCGTGAACCGTGGCGTCCGCGTCGGGTTCTTCCGGCATAGGATAACGGCAAAAAGCCTCTGTCCTCGACAGATCAACGGTTATCATTCGTTTTCTTTTTCGTCTGCCGATGATCTTATCAATGTCGAGCTCGTTATTTGTGATAATATACTCGTACTCGACATCCATACCGTTAAGCAGATAGATCCCGCCGAAAACCGCCGCGCCCGCTATCAGCAGGAAAACGAGAAAGCCGGTTATAAAGGCCAGAAACAGCAAAGCCGCCGCTAAAACCGCCATCCCCAGAATAATGAGTACAGCCTTTGCTCTGTCCGAGCTTGTTCTTGATTTTACTACAAGCTGTTCACAAATATTGTCCATTAAATCTCTCCCGAAACTAAATCACTAAGATATTGTAACATATTTTTTTTTAATATTCAAGTACTTTTTTATGTATTTTATATAAAAATTTCTGCATGTTTATTTCAGATTTTATCTTTTAAATAAAAAATTTCCGATAAATTCTTATAATGTGTTGAAATTTCCGAAGGATTTTGTTATAATAAATAACGTATGATTTTATTCTTTGTGAAATGAGGTTTAAGGTATGCCCTGCTTTGCGGATAAAAAAAGAGTTGTAATTAAAATAGGAAGCAGCACGCTGGCCTACCCCGAAACAGGAAACCTTAACATACGCAAAAGCCGCGAGCTTGTGGAAGTTCTCGCTGATCTTAAAAACTCGGGCAGGGAAATCGTTTTCGTTACAAGCGGCGCGCAGTGCGTCGGCGCGGCAAAGGGCGGCTTTCTCCAGAAGCCCAAGGACACCCCCTCAAAGCAGGCTTGTGCGGCGATAGGACAAAGCGAGCTTATGAAGTTCTATTCGGAAAACTTTGAGCGCTATAACCACAACGTCGCCCAGCTTCTGCTCACAAGAGACGTAATAAGCAACGAGACCCGCCGCACAAATGTTATTAACACATTCAACAAGCTTTTCGAGCTTAATATCATACCTATCATAAACGCGAATGACGTTGTTTCGATAAAGCAGCTTGATTTTGACGAAAACGATACGCTCTCGGCTATCGTAGCTACTCTGTGCAACGCCGATCTGCTGGTTATACTGACCGACGTTGACGGGCTTTATGACGGAGACCCGTCGCTTCCTACGTCCAATCTTATCCCGGAGGTAAAGCAGATAAACTCCGAAATAATCTCCATGGCGCAGGGCGCGGGCGGGGTTCTGGGTTCTGGCGGGATGCTCACAAAGATAGAAGCCGCGCAGATAGCTACCGAGGCGGGGATAGACACGGTTATTATCGGCAACAAAGACCCTCAGCTGATTTATAAGCTTTTTGAGAGCGGCGACATAAAATGCACGTTCTTTAAGGGACAGGAGCGATGAATTATGGAATACATTGAAACACTCGGCTGCAACGCGAAAAATTCAGCGCCGTTTCTGGCGGGCTGCGGAGCTTTCAACAAGAACGCGGCACTGAAAGAAATAGCTGTGAGCCTTACTCAGAATAAAAAAGAGATAATCGAGGCAAACAGGCTTGATATAGAAAACGCCCGCAAAAACGGAATGAGCGAGTCGCTTATTGACAGGCTTACTCTTAATGAAAAGCGCATTGAGGGTATGGTCGAGGGAGTAGACAAAGTTGTTGCGCTCGACGACCCTATCGGTGAGGTGTTGGGCGGCTCGGAGCTTCCAAACGGCTTGAGAGTGGTAAAAAAGCGCGTTCCGATGGGGGTTATCGGTATCATTTTTGAAAGCCGTCCGAATGTGACTGTTGACGCGGCGGCGCTTTGTTTCAAGGCGGGAAACTCGGTAATTCTGCGCGGCGGCTCGGACGCGATAAATTCCAACAAAATGCTCGTGGGGCTTATGAGAAAGGCTATCGCGAAAGCCGGCGCACCCGAGGACTGTATACAGCTTGTGGAGGACACATCTCATGAGACAGCCGAAAAGCTTATGCGGCTGAACAAATATGTTGACCTGCTTATTCCCCGCGGCGGCGGAAGGCTTATCCGAACGGTTATTGAAAACGCGACTATCCCCGTGATTCAGACGGGCGAGGGCAACTGCCATGTTTTTGTAGACGAAAGCGCGGACGTTGATATGGCGGTTAATATCGTAAATAACGCCAAAACGCAGCGTCCCTCGGTATGCAACGCCATTGAGAGCATTCTGATACACGAGAATATCGCCGGAGAGTTTTTCAAAAAGCTCGATGAGTTGTGGCAAGGCAAAGTCAAAATACTCGGCGACGAAGCGACGGCAAAGTGCATAAGCGTAGAAAAGCTTGCGGACGATACGGATTACGCGACGGAGTTTCTTGATTACAAGCTCTCGTCAAAGGTAGTCAAAGGCATTGACGAGGCGATAGCTCATATAAACAGATTCGGAACGGGTCACAGCGAGTGCATTGTGACAAAGTCGCTTGAAAACGCGGAGAGATTTCAGCGGGAGATTGACGCGGCGGCGGTTTATGTAAACGCTTCGACAAGATTTACGGACGGATTTGAATTCGGACTCGGAGCGGAGATAGGAATTTCCACACAGAAGCTCCACGCGCGCGGTCCTATGGGACTTCGCGAGCTCACATCATATAAATACCTTATAAACGGCAACGGACAAATTAGAGGCTGATTTATGTCAAATAACAAAAGAAAACCAAATAACACCAACCGCGAAAATGTTTTAAACGAGCTTTTAAATGAGCTTGACGAAGAAACAAAATACAATTTTGAAAACGGCGGTTACGGAGAAAACACCGATACTTTCGTAAATAACATCAGCGACGTGCTGTCGAAAATAGAAAACGACAGCGTTGAAAAGTCAGATGTTAATTCGGTTAAAACAAAGCCTAAAAAAAAGAACGGCTTTTATTTTGCTTTCGCGGTAGTTGTGATAGTAATGGCGGTTGTGGGCATCGTTGCGACGGTTATATTTACCGTAAACAGTATCAGGGATCTGGCGAGCTCAAATTCGCTTATGGAAGAATACACACGCTTTTTACTTCCTGTCGTGGCAAACGATACGGCTCCGTTTGACAGCGAAAACGAGCTTTCAAATACGGCAAAAATAAACTGTTCTATCTGGAACATCATGCTTAATCACGACACGTCTTCGTACAAGCTCTCGGATACGGGAGAAATGCTTATACCCGAATATGACGTTGAGTATTCCTGCAAGGAGATCTTCGGAACGTCCTCGGGTCTTATACACCGGACGGTCGGAAGTACGGACATGCGCTTTTCCTATGACTCGGAAAATCATGTATACAGCTGTGTCAAAGATCTCCGGTATCTGAGCTATGTGCCTGTTATAACGGAAATGTCGCAGAGCGACGGCATCTATACGCTGACAGTAGACTACTATTCGCCCTCGGTGCGCTTTCTTTCCGAAAACATGGGAATAGAGGCAAGCTCGGAAAAAACGATGAAATACATCATAAGCCGGTATGACGGAAAAAACACGCTTGTCGCCGTACAGTTTACATCCGATGATGTTATCGACTGAAACGGCTTGTGAAAATTTATATGCGCTTTATGAGATTTGAGATTCAGTTTATTTATTACCCTTTAAACTTCTAAGGAGGAAACCAAAAAATGAAGAACGGATTTAAAAAGATACTTTCGGGGATTTTAGCGGGAGCGCTGGCTGTTTCGCTCTGCGGATGCGCCGACAACGGATATATCATGACAGTAGACGGAATGGATATTCGAAACGGTATTTATATCTATTATCAGCAGGACGCCTACGCTACTGCAAACGATAAGCTCAATGAAATTTTCAACTCCGGCGATTCTGAGAACAGCGCAGATACCACGTCGCTTGATTTCTTCGCTCAGACTATCGAAAACAAGTCCTCTTCGGATTGGGTAAAAAACGAAACTCTTCGTCTGGTAAGGCAGTATGTGGCTATTCAAAGAATATGCGCGGAAAGAAATATCACGCTTGATGACGAGGATATAAACGAGGTAAACGAAGTAATACGGGAAATGTGGGATGAGGACAACTACATTTATCAGATCTATTACGGAATAAACAACCTCGGCGAGTATTATGAAAGCTTCGGTATTTCCCGCGAATCCATGACAATGCTCTATGAGGTGAACAGCCTTAAGTCAAAGCTGTTTATGTCTATATACGGTAAAGACGGAGAACAGGCTGTTTCAGAGGACGACTTTATCGATCATATCAACAAAACCTATGCGTCCGCACAGATCATTTCGATCCCGTACAACGATGAATACGGAAAAGCAACTACTGACGCAACAAGAATTGAAGATCTTAAAGTGCGTGCCCAAGGCTATGCGGATATGCTTAATGAGGGAAAGAGCTTTGCTGATGTGCTGTACGAATGCGAGCTTGCGATCCAGAAGGAGATCGCCGGGGCTAAAGCTACTGATGAATATAACGAAAACCCCGACGATGATTTGACTCTTGAAGAATATGTCAAGAAAGCGGTAGACTCGGTGACGGTAGATAAAATCAGCGAGGAAGACGCGGACACATTATTCAGAAGAGACGCGGATAAGAACTCGTACAGCTATGACGAAAATCTTGTGGATTATATCTTAAATGCCGACACATATGATGTAGCGGTAATATACCCCAGCGAAGATAAGAAGTGCGTTTATGTCGTTGTTGTTACCGATATCACAAAAAACACCCACTGGCAGGACAAAAACCGCGAGTCTGTTCTTACCGAAATAAAGGGCGACGATTTTGAAGGTTTTCTCGATATTTATTCTCAGAACTACAAGGTTGAAATGAACTCGTATCTTGTTGATTCAAAATACTCTCCCGAAAAACTTTTTAAGAGCGAATAATAAAATAAAGCAGACTAACGTGAACTTATGTTTGCGAAATCCAAAAGCACATACTCCCCGAAGCTTTGGGAAGCGTGTGCTTTTTATTTAGGTGAACGATATGCTTCTTGGACTTAACAATGTTGAAATCTCATTTGCGGACAGAACGCTTTTTTCAGACGTCAGCTTTGAGATCTGCGAAAATGATAAAATCGGATTTATCGGTGTAAACGGAAGCGGAAAAACAACGCTTTTAAAGCTTATTACCGGAAAGCTGTCGGCTGACGGCGGAACGATAACCAAAGCGGCGGACTGCCGGATAGGATTTATGGAGCAGTTTGCGTTTAAAAATACCGACAAAACTCTTTATGACGAGGCGCTGACAGTCTTTTCCGAGCTTGAGGATATGGAGCTTGAACTTGCGCGGATACACGACCGCATAGATTTCGGCGACCACAGCGCGGAAATAATCGAACGGCAGACGCGGATTTCCGAGCAGTTTGAGCAAAACGGCGGACTTACCTATAAAAGCCGCACAGCGGCGGCGCTTATTGGATTGGGCTTTTCCGAAAGCGATTTTTCGCTTAAGACCGAAGTCTTGAGCGGCGGACAGCTTTCAAAGCTTCAGCTTGCGAAGCTGCTTTTGTCGAACGCCGATCTTCTTTTGCTTGACGAGCCTACAAACCACCTCGATATACAATCGGTGGAATGGCTCGAAAAGTTTTTGCTCGACTATAAGGGCTCGTATCTGGTTATATCACATGACAGATTTTTCCTTGACAAGGTAACAAACCGCACAATCGAGCTTGAAAACCAAAAGATACGCGATTATAAGGGAAACTACACGCGCTTTGTCGAGCTGAAAAAAGAGGACGTCCTGCGCCGAAAAAAGGAATACGAGGCGGCAGTAAAGGAAATAAGCCGCGTTGAAGGGATAATCGAACAGCAAAAGCGCTGGAACCAGGCGCACAACTACGTTACTATCGCCTCTAAGCAAAAACAGATAGAGCGTATCGAAAAAACACTCGAAAAGCCCGAGGAAGCTCCCGACGCGATAAAATTTTCGTTTCACTCTGACGACGGCTGCGGAAACGACGTTTTGGAAGCAAAAAATATCGCGCTTTCGTTTGAAGGCAAAACGCTGTTTTCGGGTGTTAACATCGACATCAAAAAGGGCGAGCGGGTGTTTCTGATTGGCGCTAACGGCTGCGGCAAGACCTCGCTGTTCCGCGTTCTTACGGGAGAATACGCGCCCGACCTCGGAAGCTTTAAATTCGGCGCGAGAGTTCGCTTCGGGTATTTCGATCAAGCTCAGCGCGGACTGAATGAGGAAAAAACCGCGATGGAGGAGATACATGACGAATACCCGCACATGACCGAAACGGCGGTGAGGACCGCTCTCGCCTCGTTTTTATTCAAGGGCGACGATGTTTTCAAAAAGATAAGCTCTCTTTCGGGAGGAGAACGCGCGCGCGTCGCGCTGTTAAAGCTCATGCTTTCGGGAGCGAATTTTCTGATGCTTGACGAGCCTACAAACCACCTTGACATAAACTCCTGCGAGGCTCTCGAAAATGCGCTCTTAAACTATGACGGAACGCTGTTTGTGATATCTCACGACCGCTATCTGATAAACAAGCTTGCAAACCGAGTTTACAAGCTCTCGGAAAGCGGCGCGGAAAATTATCTCGGAAATTACGATTTTTACCTTGAGCATAAGCGCGAGACAGCGGAAATCACTGAGGAAAAGCCGAAGAAATCCGACAGCGCGCTTGATTACAGGCAGAAAAAGGAACGCGAAAGCGAGCGCAGAAAGCTTAACACAAAAGTCTCGAGGCTTGAACGGCAGATCGAGGAGATAGACGCGAAGATTGCCGAAAAAACAAAGGAGCTTGCCGAGCTTAGCGATTATCAGCGGGCTATGGAGCTTTCCGCGGAGATAGCCGGGCTTCAGCAAACTCAGGAGAGCGCAATGGAAGAATGGGAAGACGCTTCGGCGAAATTAGAGGAGTTTGATAATGACTAAACAAATCAGAGAATATCTCGCCCTTTTGGAGCGGTTTTACTCCGAAGAACACACGCGCGAGGAATTTGAGGAGTTTCGCGCGCGGCTTTTGCAGAGGATACAGTTTTACCAGCACGAGCGTCTGATACACCTTATCGTCACAATGTCGTTCGGGGTGTTTTTTCTCATCGCGTTATCGCTTTATCTGATAACACAGCAGATAGGAACGCTTATTTTATCGGTGCTGTTTTTAATTCTGCTTGTACCGTATATAAAGCACTATTACTTCCTGGAAAATTCCGTGCAGAAGATGTATCTGTACTATTACAGGAGCCTTGACTGAAAAATCTACAAAAATCGTGAACGGAGCTAATTATGAAACAATCAACAGCCCGCTTATTAAAGCGGTTTATGCCTTATTTTAAACCCTATGGAAAAATATTAGCGCTGGACCTGTTGTGCG
Organism: Oscillospiraceae bacterium; assembly: GCA_022508885.1. Classification (GTDB taxonomy): domain Bacteria; phylum Bacillota; class Clostridia; order Oscillospirales; family Ruminococcaceae; genus CAG-115. The sequence continues at coordinate 19,017 of JAFLUG010000031.1, forward strand.
CGGCGCTTACTACGCTTTGTGAGATCGTGCTGCCGATGCTTGTGAGGTATTTAGCGCAGGTCGGTATAGACGATATTACACAGCTTACATTGGAGCTGATCTTAAAGGTTGCCGTTTTGTATTTTGTACTGCGTATCATTGACGTTACGGCGCAGTATTTTATGTCGAACATCGGTCACGTTATGGGCGCGCGTATAGAAACGGATATGCGCTCGGCGCTTTTTAAGCACATCGAAAAGCTTTCGTTCAGCTATTTCGCGGAAACAAAGGTCGGTCAGCTTATGGCGAGAATTACAAGCGATCTGTTTGACGTAACGGAATTTGCCCACCACTGCCCCGAGGAATTTTTCATAGCGGGACTGAAGATCGCGGTCTCGTTTACTATTTTGTGTACGATAAACGTTCCACTTACGCTGATCATATTTGCAATAGTTCCGATAATGGCTGTCGTGTGCGCTAAATTCAACCACAAAATGCGCGTGACGTTCGCAAAAAACCGAAAACAGGTCGGCGAGGTGAACGCGCAGGTAGAGGACAGCCTGCTCGGGATACGCGTTGTAAAATCCTTTACGGGCGAGCAGCGCGAGATCGAGAAATTTGAGCGCGGAAACCAGGAATGGCTGAACATAAAGCGCGAAAACTACCGCTATATGGGCGCGTTTAACGCGACTACGCGCGCGTTTGACGGATGTATGTACATCGCGGTGATATTAGGCGGCGGGCTGTTTATGATGCACGGGCAGATAACGCCCGCCGACCTTATGGCATATCTGCTGTATGTGACTACCCTGCTTGCGACGATAAGGAGAATAGTCGAGTTTACCGAGCAGTTTCAGCGGGGAATGACGGGAATAGAGAGATATTTTGAGGTAATGGACGAAATTCCGGATATCGAAAATCCCGAAAACGCGGTAAAGCCCGAAAAGATCAGCGGGGACATTACGTTCTCCGACGTCAGTTTCGCGTATAAGGATGACCCTGACACCGCTATTTTAAGCCACCTTGACCTTGATATAAAGAGCGGGCAGTCGGTGGCGCTGGTAGGTCCGTCGGGCGGCGGAAAAACCACGATATGCAACCTCATTCCGCGTTTTTACGACGTTACATCGGGGAGCGTGATGATAGACGGGATCGACGTCCGCACAATTGACTTAGACACTCTGCGCGGGAAAATCGGAGTTGTCCAGCAGGACGTTTATCTGTTTTCGGGTACGATCTTCGAAAACATTGCCTACGGAAAGCCCGGCGCGACCAAGGAAGAAGTTGTTGAGGCGGCGAAAAAGGCGGGGGCGCACGAGTTTATTCTTTCAACCCCGAACGGTTATCAGACGTATGTCGGCGAGCGCGGAGTAAGGCTTTCAGGCGGACAGAAGCAAAGGCTGTCCATTGCGAGAGTGTTTTTGAAAAACCCGCCGCTGCTTATTCTTGACGAGGCGACAAGCGCCCTTGACAACGAATCGGAGCATATCGTACAGCAGTCGCTCGAACGTCTTGCAGAGGGCAGAACGGTGCTTACGATAGCTCACAGGCTTACAACGATAAAAAACGCGGACAAGATAGTTGTGCTTACGGAAGACGGGATATGCGAGCAGGGAACCCATGCTGAGCTGCTTGAAAAGGGCGGGATCTACGCGAAGCTATACAACATATAGGAAAGCGTACAAAAAGTCTTTGGGGAGGGGGCTAAGGGGCGCATTATACGCGCATTATTCGCCTGCGGCGAAAAACGCTGCGCGCAAAACGCTAACCTTTCTTCAGAAAGGG
>JAFLUG010000032.1:0-17294 GCA_022508885.1 Oscillospiraceae bacterium
AAACCCTTTCTGAAGAAAGGGTTTTCCCCAGACCCCTTTCCCAAAGACTTTTTGTATTCTCGCCTGTTACTTTTTCAGCTTTTTACGCATCTTCGGGTCTTTCACCGAAACGTTTTTCGTGCGTTTCTGCTTGCAGGAAAACCCAAACGAGCCCACCTTTTTGCCGAGGGCGAAATACGTCCCGTGAGCGTACGCAAGCAGTCCCGCCTGCTCTATCTTCAGCTTTCCGCTTTCTGAAATAAGACTGTCCTCGACATTCACCGCCGCAATGTCCGCTATAAACATATCGTGCGAACCGTGCGGGATAACGTCGATTACCTTGCATTCGAGTGAGATCTTAGCCTGCGCTATCTGCGGCGCGGATATCTGCGTACAGGGGATCGCCGTAAGCTTCTGCTTTGCGAGCTTGTCCTCGTTCTTACCCGATTTTATGCCGCAATAGTCGAGCTTTCTCACAAGCTCGGACGGCATCATATTCACGCAGAATTCTCCCGAGCTTTTGATGATGTCGTAGGAATTGCGCTCGGGACGCACCGAGATATAAAGCCGCGGCGGGTCGGAGCTGATAATTCCCGTCCACGCTATTGTAATAGCGGACGGCTTTTCGACCGTTCCGCATGACACTAAAACCACCGGCACGGGAGCAAGCATCGTCCCGCCCTTCCATGTTACTTTACTCATAAAACCACCTCTTGTACAGTATGCTTTAAGTATACCACACTTTGGAATTTTTTTCAATAAGTTATTGATTATTTAAGCAAAATATGGTACAATATAAACGTGACCATGAGGGTAATACTTATTCCGTAGCCGGAATAAGTATGGGCGGTTAGCTGCACCAAGCGAAAGCGGGGTGATAGTATGCCGATAACAATAACGTTACATATACTTTGTTTTACCGTAACGATTAGAGTTAAAAAGCAGAACCGCCACTCGGCCAAGTGACGGTTCTGTTTGCGAATAAAAGCATTCAGATAAGATCCAAACCGGGCTAACCGCTCAGCGGTTTACCCTCTTGGTTACATTATATCACGTTTACACTAAAATGTCAAGGGAAAAACGGTAAATGACAGAAAAAACTTTCGGGAGGAAATAATCATGCCTTTTATCAACACAATGTATTCCGGCGATATCACCGACGCACAGCAGGACGAGATAAAAACCGCGCTCGGAAAGGCGGTCTCGGCTATCGGAAAGAGCGAAGCGTGGCTTATGGTAGGCTTCGAGCCGAACAGCCCGCTTTATTTCAAGGGCGAGAAAAGCGAAAAGATAGCGTATGTAGAAGTAAACCTTTTCGGAAGCGCCTCCGGGTCGGCTTATGACAAGATGACCGGCGAGATATGCCGTATCCTCGGCGATTCGCTCGGCGTTCCCGCGGACAAGGTCTATGTAAAGTATTCGCCGACCGACCATTGGGGCTGGAACGGCAGGAATTTGTAAGCTGTTTTGAAAACAAAAACTCCTATGGTTTGATGCCATAGGAGTTTCATCTTGTAGAAATAATTTCATTTCAGACTGTTGAGAAGCCCTCAGATGCTAGGAAGCGTTGCTGCGGCTAGGCTTTGTGCCTGCCGCAGCGGCGCTGACAACGCAGATGGGGGCTTATCGGCAGTCTGATTTACCGCTCGGTTCTCAGTATTCCGTAATAGCTCGCGTCGCATATCCCCTGATTGTTTCTGTCCGAGCTGCGCAAAGTCCCCTCATACTTCATTCCGCATTTTTTCATTACCTTCCCCGAATTCGGGTTTCTCGGATCGTGCCTCGATTCAACACGGTTTACCTCTACCGCGTCAAACAGAAAATCCATTACCGCCCTCAGCGCTTCCGATGTGATACCCTTGTTCCACCACGTTTTTCCTATGCAATAACCGACATGGACCATCTCCGCGCTCTCGTTCATATGAACCACTGAGATACTTCCGATAGGCTCCTCTATCTCCTTTAATTCGATAGCCCACTGATAAAATTTTTCATCGCCGTATGAGCTTACCCATTCTTCTATTATGCTTTTTGTTACTTCTATACTCGAATGCGTCTGCCATATCAGATATTTTGTCACGTCATCGTCCGACGCCCAGTTTTTATACATTGCATTGGCGTCTTCGATAACAAATCTTCTTAAGATCAACCGCTCGGTCTCCAGCCTTTGCGTTCCGCAATGTTTCATAAGCACACTCCTTTCTTTTTCGGTATCAACAGCCTATGATCAGAGCCTTGCTCTTTTGGAGCAAGGCTCTTTTTATCTGATATTCAGCCGAAATTACTCCGTTCTCAGCGCCTCTACGGGGTCTTTCTGCGCGGCGATCCCCGCGGGGAACAAGCCCGCAATAAGCGTAAGAGCCATGCTGATAAGAACGAGGATGACCCCGCCCTGCCACGGAAGCTGCGACATATTCGGAATATCCGTCAGATACTCGATGATAATGTTTATCGGGATATTCAGCAAAAGCGTGACGATAATTCCGATAGCTCCCGCCGTAAAGCCGATGATAAGCGTCTCCGCGTTGAAGACGTTTGAAACGTCCTTCTTCGACGCGCCCATCGCGCGGAGAATTCCTATTTCCTTTGTTCTCTCAAGTACTGAAATATAGGTGATAATGCCTATCATTATCGACGATACTACAAGCGAAATAGCCACAAACGCGATAAGAATATACGATATTGAGTCGATGATAGTGGAGACGGACGATATCATCATTCCCACATAGTCGGTGTAGTTTATAGCGTCCTCCTGCTTATCCTCGGATATCTTTTTGTTGTTGTAGTCGGTGATAAGCTGTGTTATTTTTTCCTTGCCGTCAAAATCCTTCGCGTAAATGCTTATTCCCGAAGGCTTAAGCAAGTCCGCCACTCCCAGAAGCTCGAGATTTCCGTCATAGGTCGCCTCGGTGGATTCCGGCTCCTGGGTAAGCGACATAAGCTGCTGTAACTGCTCGGCGGTAATGACCGACATAAACGCCTTTGTTATCTCCGCCTGCTCTGCCATTCCGAAAACCGCCGCCTGCTGCTGCTCGGGCGGAAGCTGCATAAGCTGTGCCTGCTGCTCGGGAGCAAGCGAAGCGACAAGCGTCTGGAAGAGCTGCGCGACCTGCTCCGGCGTCATCATTCCCATAATAAGCTGCATAGCCTCTTCCTGGGACATAGGCTCTTCGGGCTCTTTATCATCCTGCGGAAACTCAATGCCCGTGAAAACGTCGATATCGGGATTTTCCTTCTGAAGTTTAACAAGCTCGCTGTTGTTCGCGCGGTCTATCATATATTCGGTAAGCGCGTGGGTATAGCCTATCCCGCCGCTGTTTGAGGAATTAATAAGGCTGTCGCCGTCGGGACGGACAACTCCCACTATCTTTATCTCGGGAGCGTTTTCATACGCCTTTTTCATAAACTCCTCGTCCTTGCTCATATCATCATATCCGCCGTCGGCGTTTTTCTGATAGAAATCGCTCGGAACAAGCAGTCTGAATGAAAGAGAAGTAAGCTCGTCATATGAGAACGAAAGATCGCCCGTGTCAAGATCAAAGCTTTCGCCCGCCATGATCGACGACATAATGTCGGCAAGCTCCGACTGATCGCGAAGCCCCAGCGTATAAAGCGTAAGGTCGGAAAGCTCGTTATGCTCGTTTACGATCAAAACGACCTCATTGTAGCTTTCGGGAAGTCTGCCCGAAAGCACCTTGTACTGACTTTGAGTAACCTCGCTGTTAAGGAGTTCCTCCCAGATGTCATACGGACTTCCGCTCGACGCGCCGAACAGCGAGCCCATCGAGCTTGCCATCGACATACCGCCGCTCAGAGTCGAGCCAAGCGACGAATTGCCGAACATAGCCGACATAACGGTAGATGGATTTACGCGGATAATATTGTCATTAAGGTCTGTACCGTAGATATAAAGATTTGGGGAATAGCTGTACTTTATTTCCGTAATGCTGTCGAGAATGTTGTCGGGGTTGCTTTCGATATATTCCTTAAATTCCGAGAGATTATTGGTGGTTATTTCCGAAAGCATCGTCTTCATCATCTCTGTGGAGATGTTGTTCGTATAGACCCTGTCGGGGTCGCGGTCTTCGTCGCTTTCTCCGCGAATGCCCATCATCGACGACATAAGATTTGAATAGTCGATGGTCTCCTGCTGGATAGACACGGGATATGCCGCGAGCGTAGAGCGCTCAACGCTGTCTATATACAGCTGAACGCCGTTTGACAGCGACAGGATAAGCGCGATTCCTATTATTCCTATGCTTCCCGCAAAGGCGGTAAGAAAGGTCCTGCCCTTTTTAGTAAGCAGGTTGTTTCTTGAAAGCGCCAGCGCCGTAAAAAACGACATCTTTGTTTTCTTGGTCTTGCTCTTTGGAACGCCCGAGCTTTCGGCGGGCTTCTCCTTTACAGGCTCGGCGACCGTCGGGTCAAAGGGGTTTGTATCGCTCTTTATTTTTCCGTCCACAAGACGGATAGTACGCGTGGCGTACTGCTCCGCAAGCTCGGGGTTATGCGTGACCATAATTACGAGACGGTCTTTGGCTATCTCCTTGATAAGGTCCATTATCTGCACCGAGGTCTCACTGTCAAGCGCGCCCGTCGGCTCGTCTGCAAGGAGGATATCCGGGTCGTTTACAAGCGCTCTCGCGATTGCCACCCTCTGCATCTGTCCGCCCGACATCTGATTGGGGCGCTTGTTGAGCTGGTCGCCCAACCCTACCTTTTCGAGTGCAAGCGCGGCGCGCTCTCTGCGTTCGCGCTTTGAAACTCCCGAAAGCGTGAGCGCAAGCTCTACGTTTGCGAGAACGGTCTGATGAGGGATAAGATTATAGCTCTGAAAAATAAAGCCGACCGAGTGGTTTCTGTATGTATCCCAATCTCTTGACTTAAACTGCTTTGTGGACCTTCCGCCGATGATAAGGTCTCCCGAGGTGTATTGGTCAAGACCGCCGATTATATTCAAAAGCGTAGTTTTTCCGCAGCCCGAGTGTCCCAGAATAGCCACAAGCTCGCTTTCGCGAAAGCTTACGGAAACGTCCCTTAGCGCGTGAACAGTCTCGCTTGACGTTACATAGTCTTTCGTAATGTTTTTGATCTCAAGCATTATTTTCTCCTCCCTTTTACCCTAATAAAAATCAACTTTCATTTTACATCTTTTTCACTTGTTTGTCAATACTAATTTAATAAAGAGTTAACAATTTTCACAAAGATTTCAGGTGATAAAAGTGGATAAAATAAAAAGCCGCGTGTCCTTTTATGTCGTTTTAGGTATTATCACGGCGGTGTGCTCTGTTATCTGCGTTTTATTCGCGGGAGTCATTCGCGCCGCAGCCGTGTTTTTCGGGATAATAGCCGGAATATACTGGTGCGTTTACTTTTACTCGATAAGTTACGAGCTGTCGGAAGGAGAGCTTATGGCGCAAAACGGTTTTTTTATCCGAAAAACGCGGAAGATCACGCTTTCCGAGGTCGTTCTCGAGTCAAAAATAAGCATGGGAAAAACCGTTCTTGTTACGATCTTGCGGACGGCGGGCGGAAGTATCATCGTCTTTGGCGGACTTCCGGGCGCCTGAAAGATGATTTATACGAAAAACGGCGCAGCCATGTTTCAGACCGCGCCGCTCGGATATTTTTCAGAGAACACAACGCATAACGACTGCGTCGTCATCGGGATAATACCTCGGTATTTCCCTTAACCGCTCATAACCGAGCTTTTCGTATAACATGACCGCGGCGGTATTATGTTTTCTTACTTCAAGAAAGCAGTACTCCGCGTCTCTTTCTCTCATCAGCCCGTGAAGAGAGCGCATAAGTTTTTCGGCGATGCCTTTTCTGCGAAACTCGGGCATGACCGCTATCCTGAACAGCTCCGCTTCTCCCGCGACAACTCTCCCTATCGCGTAAGCGCATACCTTCCCTCCTACGCTTTCCGTTACTGAAACGGAAAACGCGCCGTTTATTTCACTTTCGAGCATTTCTTTTGTCCAAGGTTGGTTGAAAGAAATTTTCTCAACGTAATAAATTTCGTCAATTTTACTCATAGTTTTGGAAATTAAACCGAAATTCTTCTCGCTTCGCAGTAGAATCGCTTATCGTGCGCGTGACCCATTGAAAAGGTCTTTCGCGGAAGCGCGCCATCCTTTATCACCGTCGGGAAAAGCTCGCTTTTCTTCATTGACGGAAGAAGGATACCAACGGCGTTTTCGCGCTCACACAGCTTTTTAACGGTGTCCTCGCCGTGAATGTAGTCGATGGTCCCGCCGTTTTTCGCGAGAAACTCGTCGAGAAAGCTCTGCACCGAGCCTACCGTGAGATTTGAATTTGGTTTTGCAATACCTAATTTTTCGCTTTTCCCGTTTACCAGAAGCTCGAACACCTGCCCCGTTTCACAATTTTCGCCATTTATAAGCCCGAGTTTTTCTGTCATTTCTTTATACATTTTGTCAAAATCTATATCAAATATTACCCTGTGTATTGCCTCAAACTCAAGCGCGGGACTGTGCAGATTGACTATCTCAACTAGCGCATACCGGGCAAGCTCCGCGTCGGGACTTCCCTCGCGCTTTTTGCGCTCATAGGTCTCCTTTGCCGAGGCGAGCGAGTGGTTTCCGTCGCCCATTGCATATACAAGCGCGTTTTCACTCGGGCAGTTTTCCTGCTTTGCCAGCCTTTGGGCGAGCGCCTCGAGAGAATGTTCGACCGACTCTGCATCCTTACCGTCTACCAGAAAGCCCTCGAGATGTCCGCCGTTTTGCATAAGTTCAAAGTTATATACTCTCTGTAATTTTTTTGAGAGCAACGGCTCGATTACGGTATTTTCGGGATCGTCTATCAGAATCATAATATGCGGAAGCTCCAGCGGCGCGTTCATACGGATCTTCACGCGCGGCGGTATTCTCGCCGCAACAGTCGCCTCTGTAGCTCTGACCTGCGAACGGCTTCCCTTGTTATAGTCGTACATCTCGAGGTCGATAGCTCCCACAAGCCCCGCGCGCAGCCGCCCGTCCGCCTGTGTGCGCTTGGTGAGAATAAAGCTGTTCTTGTATTCCGTAAACATATCCCTTGCTATATATCCGCGCATATTGGCGTTGACTTGCTTGATACGTCCCTCGTCGTTATCGCCTAAAAACGCCTCTGGCAATATAAGTCTCAGCGCCGAGGGATTTTCCCCCACTATGCCTTCGACCTCGCGCCAGTATTCTGGCTCTCCCGTGTATTGATCGCAGGCGACCACCGCCCATTTTGTCATCTGCTCGTCATTCAGCTTGGGAAGCAGAATGTCCGCTCTGTGAAATGCCGTCATTTTTTCCTCCCGTTAGATTTAATTGTCTCTGCATAAAAACGCGGAAGAGCATAGCTCCCCCGCGCTCTTTTTTTAATTTGTACCGCCTTGAGGTAAGATGCAATATAAAACCCGCAGATAGCAGGGTGGGTAAAATCGCCCGACAGGTTCACGCTCCCGCCGACTGTACAAAGGTACAGGAGGTCTGCAATCCGCTGACGGAGCCGAGATCCCTTTTACAATGTGTTGGGATTATAACAGCACACATTCGCGCAGCAAGGCAGTATGTAATTATTATGAAACACTTACCGTTATTCCTATTCTTCCCCGTCCTCATCATCAGGAAAATCGGGAAGCTCGGAAAACCTCTTTAAAAACATCTCGCCAACGGCATTGTATTCATCGTCATCGTCAACAGTAGCCAGCATTACATCGCCGTCTGCTTCCTGCTCTTTCAGAACGACAAACTCCGCCGCACCATCATCATTTTCGTCATAATCCGCGGGAATAAGCGCGTAATATACAACGCCGTTGTATTCCGCACGATCCACAAACTCGAACCTTGTAACGTTTCCTTCTTCGTCCTCAAGCTCGATTATGCCCTCTTCTTCATCAAGAAACGCGTCGTTGTTTTCCGCCATGTCACCGCTGTCCTTTCCGGCGCGGAATTTTCTTCAACTAACCACGCCGACTTTATTATTGTACACTATTTCTGTCCGCGTGTCAATAGGAAAATTCTGAAAAATGCCTTTTTAATGCCTTTTTACGACAATAATCATTAGTTTAAACAAATTGAATTTGAAAAATATATACAAAATCACAACAAAAAAATTAAAAACTTCTATTGACTTTTAACAAAAGTTATGTTATCATATAATCACAAGGAAAGACAAACCGCGATGGCGGATCTTCCTTAATCAGGGGATTTTCGGAAGTCGGAAGTTTCACCGGTTTTTCGCCCTCTGTTTCACGGGCCTGAGATGACCGTAGGTATACGGTCGGCGCTCGGTTCTTTGAAGCATTCGGTCGTGTGCTGAGTGAGTTCCGCAAAAATTTAGCTTTAAGCAGAAAGGAAGCGAGTCCAATGGAAATAAGTGAAGGATTTACCGGAGAGTCTGCGGATTCGTGTTCCGCCGACCGCTTAGGTTAAATTTTGAGCGATGATTCGCGTGAGATGGGACGCGAAACCGCTGATGTGAGGGGCTTTACCCGTTTGATTAACACCTTTGCGCAAGGCAGTCCGCAGACGTATTTTTCTACCGCTTGGGCGATGAGGGTCGCTCAGAGGCGTTTACATATAACCCCATTATGAATCAGGTGATTAAAATGTGCGCTTTAAGAATACGGGAAGGAAAAATTTACTGAAAGGATTGATTCCAATGTCCGATAAAGTTTGTTTTGAGTACGAATTTTATTGATGCGAGGTATGGTCCGATGTAATATTAAGATTGCGCTGAATCTGAAAATTGAATATAGATCGTCCCCCGCCGTTAAGGCGGGGGATCTTGGGTTTACAGTAAAACTCAAAAGAGGGAGCCGCCTTCTGACGCTCCCCCTCTCTAAGCTACTATTATTCCTCAGCTCCGCTTACTTCCTCAGCGGGCTTTTCGGGAAGTTTCTCTCCGCATTTGGGGCAGAAAGTGTTATCCTTAGAAGTCTTGGCTCCGCATTTTGTGCATGTAACAACGTTTCTGAGGTCGTCGACCTGCTTGTCGATATCAGCAAGCTCATCGTAGATCGCGTCTATTTCTGCAACCATTTCGTCGAAAGCCTCATTGTCCTTTTCTCCCGACTTTGCCATCTCATAAATCATTTCGCCGAGCTTTTCAAACTTAGCCTTTGCCTCGCTGTTGAGCTGTGACTCTCTGATTTTAAGCTTTGAAAAGCTTACCGCGCCCTTGCCCTTTGTACCCGCAGTAGAAACAACGTTCTTTCCCGTGCTGATTACATCATCCAAAAAACTCATAACAAAAATGCTCCTTTCAAAAATGACAGTCAACCACACTGACTTAAGCAGATTATAACATATTTTTCAGGATTTTTCAAGGGCATAACCGTCCAAAGATTGTCAAGCAATTAATTTGGGATAAAATTTCATCAGACTGCACAAATCGCATTTGGAATAATTGTGCAAATTCTAAACAATAATTGACTGAAATCGCATTTTTTTTACAAAACAGCTTTTAATGAGAAATTATTCGTTTTTACAGCATGATCTTATGTTGTAATTTTGCACAAAAAACCTTATGGTGTGAAGAAAAGTTTCGCGAATTTTCCAAACCTGTTTTCCTGTTTAAAAACAGTCAGTGAAAAAATAATTACAATATTGTCATAATTGTTGACTTTTTTCAAAAATTGGAGTATAGTAATAAAGTATAGAATTATGTCTTTAGGACGGTGAATTAGTTTTTGATTAAAGATTCCAATCTTTGTATGGGCTGTATGAACGAAAAGGATTACGAAGGTCCTTGCAAGCTGTGCGGATACAGCGACGACGATCTGTGCATACCTACTTATCTTTTGCCCAAAACCTTTCTGAACGAGCGTTATATTGTGGGAAAGCTTATTTCCTATAACGGCGAGGGTGCGGTTTACATTGGTTATGATACCGTTACAAGCACAAAGATCACAATAAAAGAATTTATGCCCGATACGCTGTGCGCGCGCAAAAAGGGTGAAATGGAAATAACCGTAAACGCCGACAACAGCGCGCTTTATAAAACCTATATGTCCGAATTTGCCGATCTTCACCGCTCGCTTATGAAGCTAAGAGGAATGGCGCACATTCAGACCGTTATAGATGTTTTTTACGAAAATGGGACGTGCTATGCGGTCTCGGAGTTTATAAACGGCATTTCGCTCAAAACCTATCTCGGAAACTCCGGCGGAAGTCTTTCCTGGGAGCAGGTAAAAGAGCTTTTCCCGCCTATACTAACTACTCTTTCGCTTATTCACGCGGGCGGGATAATACACAGAGGCATTTCGCCCCAGACTATCTTCGTTACGGACAAGATGGAACTCAAGCTGGCGTGCTTCTGCATATCCGCCGGCAGAACGACAAATACCGAAATAGCCTGCGAGATCTTCAGCGGATACGCCGCGCCGGAGCAATACACAAACGAGGTAAACGGTACATGGACAGACGTTTACGGGATATCGGCGGTTTTGTACAAGGTTCTTACCGGAACAGCTCCGGCTGAGGCAATAGCGAGAACATCGGGAAATATGCTTGAGCCGGCAATGATAAACCGCAATATTCCTCATAATGTCTCAAAGGTGATAATGGCAGGTATGCGCCTTCCCACTGACAAGCGCATAAGAAGCATCACCGAATTTGTAGACCGACTTTTTGCCCCGCCTAAAGCGATCGGCGAGGGTCCGGGCATAGTTATGTCGAAAAAAGAAGAAAGGATCCTTGAAAAGAAGGAAAAAGAACGTCTGAAAACTCTTGCCGTGCTGATTTTAGTCGGCGCAGGACTTATTCTGTTTGCCATAGCGTTTGCGCTGACGCTTTCGGGCGTATGCGCTCCCGCAGAGCCTCACGGCGGTTATTCAAGCAGCTCGCAGCATGGTTCCCCGCCAAGCTCCGTAACATCAAGCAGCAGCGGTGAAAGCTCAGGCGGTTCCGAGAACACGGAAAGCTCCGACGGTGAAAACAGCTCGGACAGCGAATCGAGCAGCTCTACTTCCGAAGAGCCGACAGCCGACATCTATGTACCCGATTTTACGGACGCAATATATGAGCTTGCTGTCAGCAGATACAACGGGATATTCGTATTTATCCCGAACTATGTCTATTCCGACGAATACTCGGCGGGCGTTATGTTTGAGCAATCCATAGAGGAAGGGACTATGGTCTCAAGAGGCGCGCAGATAAAGGTCAAGGTCAGCAAAGGCCCGATCGCGGTCGCTCTGCCTGACTACACCGGAAAAACCGCATCGGAGTATACAGAAGAGCTTTCAAGGCTGAATATCAAATACGAGGTATATTATGATTACGATGACTACTCGGTTCCCAGCGGATATGTTATTTACTGCAGCAAGCAGATAGGAGACACTGTAATAGTGGAAACCGAGAGAGCAGAAACCGTTTACGTGTATATTGCATGGTAAGATCAGGCAACAAGAGCCGTATCTGACGATATGGCAGGAAAGAGGTCAAAACCCAATGGACTTAAACGAAATCCGCAAGAAAATCGACGGTATAGACGATAAGATACTCGAGCTGTTTATAGAGAGAATGAAGCTTACCTCAGACGTCGCGAAATACAAGGCGGCAAATAATATGGTTATTTTTCAGGGAGACCGTGAAAAAGCCATCATAGAAGACGTATGCAGAAAAACTCCCGAGGAGCTCAGAAGCAGTTCAAAGTTTTTGTTTTACAATATCCTCGACATATCAAAATGTTCGCAGGCAAACGAAATAACACCGGACGACCCGTTCTCATACGAAAACAGCATGAAGGACTGTCCCGCTGTGGCGGTTCAGGGAATAGAGGGCGCCTACGGTCACGCGGCGTATAAAAAGCTGTTTAACACCGGCTCCGTACAGTTTTACGCCTCTTTTAAGGAGGTTTTCGAGGCGGTTGAGGAAGGCACGGCGGATTACGGCGTCATACCGATAGAAAACTCTACGGCAGGCGAGGTGACCGCCAATATGGAGCTTCTCGAGCGCCACAACGTGTTTATCACCCACACGGTAGATGTGGAATGCGCCCATGTTTTAGCGGCGAAAAACGGCGTTTGCGAAAAGGATATACAGACCGTCTTCGGCCATGAACAGGCTATACGCCAGTGCTCGGAATATCTCGACAAAAACAGCGGACTTACGGTTATTCCCTATCACAACAACGCCGCTGCGGCGAAAATGGTATCCGAAAATCCCAGCAACGCGCTCGGCTGTATATGCTCGGCAGAATGCGCGAAGCTTCACGGTCTGGACATAGTTCATCCCGACATTGCCTCCGACCCGAACAACCGCACGCGCTTTATCTGTATTTCAAAACGTCCGGAGGTTTACGAGGACGCGGATACGGTCTCTGTCTCACTGTCTATACCAAACGTCTCGGGCGCGTTATACAGACTGCTTACAAAATTCGCGGTAAACGGGCTTTCCATGACCAAGATACAGTCAAAACCGCTTCCTACAGAATTTAAAACTCCGCGTTTTGAAGACTGTATGTTTTATATCGAGTTTGAGGGAAGTATACAACAGCCCGTAGTAAGAAAGCTGCTGAAGAATTTTGAGCAGGAACAGAACTATTTCAAGTTCCACGGGAATTTCGCGAATATCAGCCGAAAGGGGTAAAGCGCTTGGTTTCGGCAATTATCCTCGCGGCGGGAAGCTCCGCGCGAATGAACGGCGTAAACAAACAGCTCGCCGAAATAAGCGGTATACCCGTGTTTGTCATAAGCGCTCTTGCGTTTGAAAACTGTAAAAATGTCGGTGAGATCATAATAGCCGCGCCAAGCGGAGAATGCACGCGATTTGAAGAGCTTGCGAAAAGATACGGCGTTTCAAAGCTTTCACATGTGACCGAAGGCGGGAGCTCGCGGTTTCAGTCGATGAAAAACGCGATCGAAAAGGTAAGCCCGAGCGCCGGGTTTATTGCGTTTCACGACGGGGCGCGTCCGCTTATCACTCCCAAGGACATAGAAAAGGTTTTTACCGACGCGGAAGAATACGGCGCGGCGATAGCCGCGGTCTCCGCCGTTGACACGGTAAAGCGCGCGTCGGGCGGATTTATCGAGAATACTCCCGACAGAAGCGCTTTGTTTTACGCGCAGACACCGCAGGTTTTCCAAAAGGAGCTGTTTTTGGATTGCCTTGAGAGGCTTGGGAAAAAAGCTGAAAACATTACGGACGACAGCAGTATTCTCGAGCTTTGTAAAGAAAAGGTAAAGATAACCGAGCTTTCGGGCTGTAATATGAAGATCACCCGTCCCGAAGATCTGATCGCGGCTCGGGCGATATATGAAAACAGAAACCTGAATAACCGAACGGAAGTGATTTGATGCGTATTGGCTTTGGGTATGATGTGCACAGGCTTGTTGAGGGGCGAAGGCTCGTGCTGTGCGGGACGGAAATTCCGTATGAGCTCGGACTTTTGGGGCATTCAGACGCGGATGCGGCGGTTCACGCGCTTATGGACGCGATACTCGGCGCGCTTGCCCTCGGTGATATAGGAAAGCTCTTTCCCGACAATGACGAGAAATACAAGGGCGCGGACAGTATGGAGCTGCTGGCTCGGGTTATTGAAATAATGCGTAAAAATGGATTTGCGCTCGGAAACGCGGATATAACAATAGTCGCGGAAAGGCCTAAGCTTGCGCCGTATATCACACAAATGCGCGAAAATTTAGCGGGCGCGTTCTCTTGCGGCATAGCGAAAATTTCCGTTAAGGCGACCACCGAGGAGGGTCTCGGACTCGCGGGAAACGGGATAGGAGCTTACGCGGTCATTCTTCTTGAGGATAAATAAAGCTGTCGGGCAGCGTACAAAAAGTCTTTGGAAAAGGGGTTCGGGGGAAAGCCTTTCTACAGAAAGGTTTTCCCCCGAAAATATCACTGTTCAAATAAGTATTTCATCGGCTCCATAAACTCCTCGCCGTAAAGTTTTGGATAGAAGCCGAAGACAAGGTCGTAAAACTGTTCGGAAGACAGCGCGCCGAATTCGTTGAAAATATACCCCGGACAGCTTTTCATAGCGTCACACATTACCTTTGCCATCTCGGGTTCTCCGCGCGAGAGCTTTTCGCATATCCTATCGTTTCCGAAAAGCATCAGCGGCACAAGCCTGAACGCGCGGTCATAGTCGTATTCCGGAACAAACCGCCCGCGCCCGAAATATTTTCTTATCTTCCGATAAAACGCCCTGTGCTTTTCCTTGAACTCAAGCTTAAGCGGTTTAAGAAGACCCGAAACAGGCTCGCTTTCATCGCCGCAATGCGACAATACCTTTGATAAAAGATCGAGAAGCGCCGGAAGATCCATTTCGATATTTCCCTTCCATGCCTCAGCATACACTTCTCTTGAAATGAGCAGGACACGCGCAAGCGCGCCCTGCTCAGTAATTTTAGCAAAACCAAACATCAGGCTCTATCAGTTTTCCTCGGGAACAAGCACGGCGTAATTACCCTCATCACGTTTATAAACAACGTTTACCGTCCCCGACTGAGCGTTTTTGAACATAAAGAAGTTGTGACCCAGAAGGTTCATCTGCAAGATCGCTTCTTCAACACTCATCGGCTTCATATGGAAATTTTTGTATCGGATAACCTCGTAGTCCGTTTCCTCAGGCTCGGGGGCAAGACCCGCAAAAGCGTTTTCACGAAGGTTTTTCTCAACCTTTGTTTTATGCTTTCTTATCTGGCGGATAATGCGGTCGACAGTAACGTCGAGAGCGTCGTTTTTATCCCTTGCGGTCTCCTCGGCGCGATAGATCATACCGCCGCAGCTTACCGTAAGCTCCAAAACTATCTGGTCGCGGCGCTCGGATAAAGTTATCTTTGCCTCCGCCTCTTCGGGGAAAAATCTATCAAGCTTTGCGTCAAGCTTCTGTTCTGCGTAATCGGTAAACGCCTGTGAGATATTGAGCTTCTTTGCGGTGATTGTAACCTTCATATAGGAATACCTTCTTCCGTATGATTATTAGGCTTTTGCCTTAATTAATTTTATCATATTTTAAAAATTATTGCAATAGTTTAGTAAAATTTCAGTCAATTTTCACAAAAAATCATTTTGAATTTCTCTTACTTCAATTTGAGCGTGTGGTCGTATGCGTCCGATTTGTCGTTTATCTCCTCAACGATCAAGTCAAAAAGCGTTTTACCCTCGCAGTTTTCCGCGGCTGTGATTTTTTTCGATATTGTTTCCCTGTTTGTCGGGTGGCATTTTTTGAGGAGTTTCTCATAGTAAAGCTTGGTCGCCTCGTACCCTAAATCCTTCCGGCTTTTTTCGGAATTTATCCATGTAAAATCAATCGCCTCCCCATAATCATGTACGCCGAATCCGCCTCTCAGCAGGTCATGAAAAGCGTCAAAATTATGTCCCGTCCGCCAGCTCAGATCCTTTGTGAGCAAACGCTCCATTTCATCGAAAAAACCGTTGAGATCATCAAAATTATTCCCGTCGATTGTTATTTTAATTTCAGCCATAATTTCTCCTTTATTTATGCTATAATTGCCCGATACGCACGCAGCAAACCAAAGTTTTGCGGATGTGCGAGGGCATTGAAATCCATATAATAAAAAACACTTGTGTTTTCATTATAGCATAAATTTCAAATAACTTCAAGGAGTTAATTCCATTTTTACGACACGAAGATCCGCCGTACTTCAGGAACGGACGATACAGAAGTATCATCCGTGCCGAGCATCTGCCTCTGACCATGTTTCACATCTGAAACGTATTGCCAAAGGCGGCTCGCCTTGATACGGCGGATAGTTTTTATCACATAATTATTCGATTATTTCATAGCCTCTTCGACAGCGACCGTAAACACGATACAATGCGGTTCAGAAAGCGTTTTGTGTCCTACTTGTGTATTGTAAATACAGCTAAATAATGATTATACTTTGCTTACAATGATTGTTTCCGATAGTTGAAGCAATAATCTATTTGCGGATATCTTTTACCATTGTTAGTATGTAATCAAATCTGATGTTAAACTCCTCAGAAATTATGCACAGGTCGGAGAAGCTGCAATTCTTCTTTTTTTTCGGCTATGCCAACACTTCTCAAGTCATAATTTAAAAGGGAGAAGCTCTGCCGCAGCAAGAGTCATCTCCCTTTAGAGTTTATTTATGTGGCTTAGGTGTGATTTCTTTTACGCGTTTTAAAAGCTCAATCAAGCGATTTTGATATTCGACATTTTTATCATAATCGTTTTCCAAAGGCAGCTTTTGATAAATTTTATTGGTTTCATCGTTAATTGCAATGACTTCCTGTGGCGTGTTGGTAAAGGGGTAACTATAATTTCTGGAAATAAAACCTTTAATGCTTGCTATTATTTCGTTAGAAATTTCGTACTTAAACGCTACTTCATACGCGCTATGCATAAAGATCCCTCCTTAATGTAAATCTATTAAAAAACAAATTATGTTGTGCAAAAGGCTGTGTAAAACACAGCCTTTTAGTATTCTTCCATCCGTCAATTTATAAGCGCCTGACGGCAGGCGCATCCATTTGTAGAGTTTATAAACCTACGCTTATATTATACTCTCTTTTTTTCAATTTGTCAAGCATTTTTCAGAATAATTCAAGGCCGAAAAGAAAAATGTGCTATATGTAGCACATTTAATGCTTTGGACTTTTGGGCTCTGGCGGCGTTGGTTTATCGGTCTGTTTGTTCTGCTCTTTTCTCTTATTCAGAGCTTGCTTCTTTTCATACTCTTTTTTCGCGGCAATAAAATCTTTTTTCAAGTACTGCTTCAAGCTTCTTGAAATCACAGCAGCGACGGGTGAGGTATATATATTTCTCGGGCGTTTCTGTAACAAGATAATACAGCTTATTAGCTTTTGAAACAATACTATTTTGATTTTTTTGACACCAATTTAGTTGTTTCTTTACCATCTTTTTATAATGAATTATTTCTGGTGTGTCATTTTTCGCTTTTTCAAGATTAAATGGAATAAGAACACTTTCGTCAACAGGGATCATATTATTAAAATTAAGTACGCCTATTAACTTGTTCTGATCATCAAACATTTTTGTAAAATCAACATCATTTTTCATTTGATAATGTTTAGGTTTGGGTGAACTAAACGGAATACAATATTGTTTATTATCATTAACGACTACAATTCCAACGAAAGGTCTCTTTTCCTTGTTAATTTGAGGGGATACAGACCTTACATTTTCGTCCTTATTTGATAGATCACGAATATATTTCATATCAATTTGGTATATTGAAAGTCTATTTTGCTCCATTTTAAATCTCCATAAATAGAAAAGGCTGCGGATTACCGCAGCCTTTAGAATAGGTTCCACTCACAGTAGGACTCACTGCTCTTATAGGTTCCACTCACAGTAGG
>JAFLUG010000032.1:17394-20261 GCA_022508885.1 Oscillospiraceae bacterium
CTCACAGTAGGACTCACTGCTCTTATAGGTTCCACTCACAGTAGGACTCACTGCTTTTTACAGAAGCCTAAACTTCCATACCGAGCATTTCTGCTCATCTACATTGTACCACAACCTTATTGGTTTGTCAACCCTTTTCCAAATAATTTTTAAAACTGAAAAGAAAAGTGCTATAAATACCACGAACTATTCACTAATAGGAACATCAAAATCTGCGTGTCATCAACTGCCTAGGAAGATTTATCCTTTACTCCCCGTAAGCATATAATCAAAGCTTATGTTGAACGCTTCAAAAATTCTGCACAGATCGGAAAAGTTATAGTTCTTCTTCTTTTTTCAGTTATGCCAATATCTCCCAAGTCATATATCTTTTGTCTGGACAAAAAGATTTCCTCAAGCTGTTCAGGAGTTATTCCAATAATCATAAGGTGCTGAAGAATAACCATAGATATTCGCACCTGCAAGAATTTGTACTCATTTCCCGCTGGCAGCTTGCCCAAAATGCTTAATATCATATCCCTCGCAGGAATGCTGTTGCGCTTTGATCTCCGAGCCTCTTCGGGCAACGTATTGAGCCAACTGTAATGCTCTGGTGTCATTAAATACCTCATATCGATATGCATATAGTCGGAAATACGCTCATAGTCCGAGTATTGCGGCAGCACCTCATCAAAACCGCAAAGCTTGTAGGAGCATTCCTATTGTATCTCTTTTCTGCCGTAAAGTCAACTGGTTTGACGAATATTCCAACGATCAAAATTTGCACCGCAGTAGACAAAGAAATACATCACAGATAAATTGCCATCCTCAAAAACTTCGGCAGATTTTTGGTTTCATCCAAAATCTGCCGAAGTTTCGGAACGCATCTATATCTCTTGTTCACGCAAAAAATGCTGAAATCACATTATTTTTGCTGAAACCGCTTGAAAAACCAGGGAAAGTGTGGTATAATATCAAATATGATAATCTGCTATATTGTAACTATTTTTGAGGTGAATGAATATGGCCGCAAGTTATAAAAAACTTTTTAAGTTGCTGATCGACCGTGAGATGAAGAAAAAGACCTCGCCCAGGCTGCCGGTATCAGCATTGCGACAATAACAAAAATGGGCAAGGATGGAGCCGTTGTTAGTAGCGATGTTCTTGTAAAGATTTGTACCGCGCTGGGCTGTACTATGGATGATATCGTAGAAATTATTTAAGAAAAATAAATTTTTATCTTTTATATTGTAAGTAGAATAAAAGCGAGTAAGGAGACGACTAAATGGCAGACGAAAATGTTCAGGTTGGTAAATACACTTTAGAGTCATTGACAACAGGTATGTATTCCGACCCAAAAATCGTTTATCGTGAATATATACAGAACAGTGTAGACTCGCTCGAAACTGCTATAGCAAATAATTTGCTCGAACCACAAGGTATGCGCATTGATATTGTTATCAATACCGAAGATTCCATTATTTCCATCCGTGACAACGGTATGGACATTCCTTACGCAGAAGCAAAGGAAAGCTTGATGAATGTTGGAAATTCTAAGAAAAGGCATTCCAACAATCGAGGTTTTCGTGCCATTGGACGTCTTGGCGGCATGAGTTATTGCGACACTTTGGTGTTTACAACATCCGCCGAAAACGAAGCCCAGAAAATTGAACTTAACGGGTTATGGTTCCTGAGTACAATGTATTTCTTAATTACAATACTAAAACCGAGAAGGTCTATAAACCATATCGAGATGTAACCATTTCAGACAGGGTCAAAAAGCTCGACGATAATATTCACGATATCCAGATTAAGGTGTTGGGAAGCAAAGAATCCCCGTTAGCGGTAATGTGGTATGCATCCACAATTTTCTATGGCACTATTATCGACAGCACCGTGAAAGGGTTAAGAATTCGCCAAGGAAATATCCTCATCGGAGACAATACTACTTGCTCTCAATTCTTTAAAGAAGAACGTTTCAATGGCTGGGTCATCGGTGAAATCCATATCATAAACAATGGGTTAATTGCAAACTCTCGTCGTGATAACTTTGAGCAAAATGAGTTTTACTTCCAGTTAACAGATAAAATTAAAAAATGCGCAGTACAAATTACAAAAGAACTTCGCCGTCTATCATACGATAGAAGCTTGAGTAATGAAAAAAAGGCTATCGTAGAAGTCGAAACAATAGATGATATAAATGCATTATGCATTGAGGACATGGACTTTATTTGTGAATCTGATGAATTTACGCTTATGAATTTAAGCGATAGCAAGTTAGAGGTAGAAAATGATTTCATTGACAAGTTATCAATAATTTTAAATCAAAAAAATAAACAAACCAAATATACTGCTATCAATATCAATGATAAACTCACTATAGAGCAGCGAAAAGTTCTGGAACGAGTATTTGATTTAATATGTCAAGAATATAACGAAAAGGAAGCCATATCGTTTATAAATACTATAGCCAATAAATTTTAATTTCAATATCTCTGGACATCCGCAAACCTTTGTGGTATAGTGTTGTGCTGCAAAGGAGATGCTGATATGGCACGAATAAGTGTAGAAGAACTATACCGCGGCGAAAACGCCGGTGCAAAGTACGAATCCGGCGGGATCATGGGTGCGGTGACGAAAGAAATGTTGACCCGTGGTGTACCGGAAGGCTATGATGAACAAACATGGTTCGAAATGCTGATCGTCAAATTTACGCTAGAGACGGCAGAAAAAATGAAAATAGAGGGCGACTCTGTATCGGCAATGACCGGTGTAGGGGCGCTCTCTTCTTATGTGACGGAAAGAAATTCAATCCGCATATAACACTGATGAGGAACGCGGCAAGCAAGCGCGGATTTTCTGATATTGTTATCAGAAAAGAGGAAATG
>JAFLUG010000033.1 GCA_022508885.1 Oscillospiraceae bacterium
AAAGTAAGTAGACATAAAATATACCCGTTCGGTTTAAATACTGAACGGGTATAAATAACCTGTCGGAACAAGGGCAATGCCCTTGACCCGGTACGTCCCGCACGTCGTTGCGGGACAATTTCTTTATGCTCGAATAGAATAAACTCTTTTTTGTAAAGGTCAGACACAAGGGCAATGCCCTTGACCCGGTACGTTCCGCACGTTGTTGCGGGACAATTTCTTTATGCTCGAATAGAATAAACTCTTTTTTATAAAGGTCAGACACAAGGGCAATGCTCCTGACCCGGTACATCCCGCACGTTGTTGTGAGCATTGTACTGAGTTAAGCGACGAGGAGCGGCATCTGATTACTCAAATTCAGCGCGGTCAAAAGCCCTTATCCGCCAATTCCCCGACAATATTTTCGTAAAACTTTACAATATCCGAAACGCCGTCTCCCGTTTTTTTCGTAAGCGGACGGCGGCGGAAATCTATCTCGTCGAGGTGAGAAACGCCGCGCTTTCGTGCGCCGCGGAAAACTCCGCGGAAAATTCCCCACTTCACCGCCCTCGGAGCCAGCAGCCCGTCGTTTTCCCCCTCGAAATGACCCACCACGAGGTTTGAAAACCACATAAGCATATCGCTCGAAGCGCGGCTCATCACAAACGCGTAGCTTTGATAATAAATGCTTTCGTCGTCGGGATTTTCGCGGTTGAACCTTTCAGCCTCATTCGTGGTGAACAGCGAGATACAGCTAAAGCAGTTGGGGCTTGAATCTCCAAGAAACCGAAACCACAAATCTGCGAAAAAGCATATTGTTTTAAGCGTCCAACGTGGGAGTTTCATTATTGCGTCCATGGTTTCCGAGCCGTTGTGGGGAGTGCATACTGTAGTCAGCGACGCCACACGCTCCGCCTCGCCCAGCGTGGAAATAGCGTAGCGGCTGTCAAGTCCTCCCTTGGAATGCGCGATTATGTTGACTTTTTCGGCTCCCGTCTGTTCGATTATCTCCCGTATGCGCCCGGCAATGACCGCACCGTTTTCCTCAACCGAGGCGCAGCCGTCCTGATGTCCGTAGAATATCTGACAGCCCATTCTCTCCAAAGCCTCCGGAACTCGTCCCCAGTAGTTGAAATACGGTCTGTCGCGGAAGGTCATACCGTGAACAAGTAAAACAGGATATTTTGTAGCGTTTTTCATAAGCATAATTCATCGCCTGTATTTTCAAATATAATAAAAGCATAAATGCTTTTATTATACAGATTAAAATGCCCTCGCGCATACGCAAATCAAAGATTTGCTCCGCGCGTATCGGGCAATTATATCATAACCTTGCGGTTATGATATAATGAAGTTTACCATTGCATTTATTGTACCACACATTGATAAAAATGTCAACCGAAAGATGTCAAAAGCCCGAAGGCTAAAAACATCCCGCAGAACCGTGCAAACGGCTCTGCGGGTTTTAATATTTTTATTGATACTCGGTATACGGTTGTTTACTGTCTGCCGCTATAGGCTGCCGCAAGCTCTTTGGAGAGCTTTGACGATCCGAAAAGTTCAGATACATCGTCAAAGCTTACGCTCTTGTCGCTGAAATCTGCCCAATCGTTTGAAGTGATATACCCGCCCTTGTTGTATTCATACGACTTGGTTTCATCAAAGTGATTCGGGTCTGTCGTACTAATGCAGTATGAGAACATATATTCCGCCTCAGTAACAGGGAACGAAGCCGTCTGGATATATCTTTCACCCGGCTGTAAAACATACGCCATGTATTTAAACTCGTTTGTGTCAAAAACATTGCGGGTATCAATGCTCTCGTCGTTAAGCTCAAATCTGAAAAGGACAGGCTTATCGGGCGAGGACGCTGTGCTCATCAGCCCCTCGGGCACATTGCCGATATTTTCAATATAAGCGGCAAATTCAACGGTGTCCACGCCGTCTATCATCTCGCGCCTTACCCCCACAACAACCTCATATCCGCCGATAATATTATTCTCACGGTCCATGCCTCCGCCGCCGCCTACATCTATCACTCCATAGCTTTTGCCGTCGTATTTGAAACTGTCGCCTACTTTTTCGAGTATTGCCTGAGGCTTTAATCCCGCTAAGACGTCGGGCAGACTTGAATCGGCAGAATCATTGGACGATTCAAAATGAGGCGTCGTATCGGCGTTGAGCGAGACCGAACCATAGGCTGAATCTGAATTTCCGCTGTCCGCCGCCGACAAGGAATCCCCGCTGCTTACCGTGGAATCGGAGATATCGGGATTGTTGAGATTTTGCGGTGAATTCATCATCTTCACCGCGGCAATCCCCCCGCCGCCCAGGACCGCCACGCACGCCGCCGCAGCGGTAAGCTTTTTCCAAGAAAAGCGGCTCGGCTCGGCTTTAAGCTCGATGGGCTTCTGAGCTGTCGGCATCGCGTCTTTGATAAGCTCGTCGTCTATGTCGGTAAATGCTTCTATAAATTTGTCTTTCATATCAAAATCCTCTTTTCTGCAGATATTCGCGCAGCTTTTGGCGCGTTCGGTTAAGTATTACGGAGACGTTGCTTTCGGAAACGGAAAATCGGGCGGCGATATCTCGCACGCTGTCGCAGTACCAATATCGGCATATAAATATGTTTCGCTTTTTTTCGGGAAGTTTTCTGAGAAATTTGTTGATCTCGTCAAGCAGCTCGCGCCGCTCGGCTTCGTTTGCTATGTCGGTGTTGTCGGAAATGACCGCGGACAGCTCGTCAAAGGCTATCGCCGTCTCGCCGCTGCCGCGCTTTTGTGTCAGTGTCTGCCTGTAACGGTTTATTGCAAGATTTCTGGTGAGTTTACCGATAAATGTTGACAGCATCTCCGGTTTATTCGGGGGGATCAGCTCCCAGAGCTTCAGAAAGGCGTCGTTTACACATTCCTCCGCTTCCTCCTGCGAATAAAGGATATTCAAGGCTATTTTTGCGCAATAGCTCTTGTACTTAGTTATAGCCTCCGTAAGCCCTTGCTCGTCCCGTTCAAGGATAAGACGCACGATCTCGCTGTCTTCCATGTTATCACCGCCCTTTTTTCCTTAGGACAACACCGCACGATCTTTGTGCAATGTTGCCTTGAAAGACGTCCTTCAACCATATACACAAATTATTATACATTACCTTACAGTTTTTTTGAAATTTTTTTAAAAATTTTTCCGGCGAGTAAGGTCATAAACATATCCCGCTTTCGTTTGATATAAATGTAAAAATGCCCTCTGCGTAACGGCGCGAGGGCATTTTTACATTTCGTTTTATATTTTATTTACTGACTATCTTATAATAGGTTCTTGCGGTTATCCCGTAAACAAGCGCGTATATCAGCGCAAACGCCGCAAAACAGGCTAACAGACAGATTATAAACAACGTTGTATTCGTCATATGAAACATTACCATAATTCTGCTTATCATAGGAAATGAGAATCCGGTATGAACGCCCGCTGTGACAAGCGGCAGGAAAAACACCGTGACTATCTGCGAGTGTATGCTATTTTTTACCTCGGCGCGGGTCATTCCGACATTCTGCATTATCTCAAACCGCTTTTTGTCATCGTAGCCCTCGGATATCTGCTTATAATAAATTATCAGTATCGTCTGCATCATAAACAGAGTTCCTAAGAATACTCCGATGAAAAACAATCCGCCGTACAGACTTATAGCGTCTTCGTAAGCATTGTATTTCGCGTCGATACCAAAGCTTATACCGCTGTTTTTAAAATAGCCGTACATATCGTTAAACAGCGCTTCCTCATCGCCCTCGCCTATATCAAAATAATAATAATATTTGATCTGTGAGGCGTTTTTACCGTATAATGCGTTTTGCTTTTCATACAGCTCCCGCATTACAGCCTCGTCCTTTACGACAATACAAGCCGTATCAACGATATCCAGTGACCCTATGGGAAAATCCGAAAGCCGCTGCGCTACGGAATAATTACAGTCCATAAGCGTAAGTTCATTAAAATCAACGCTTTTGTTTCCCGACCACAGGAGAACGCTGTCGTCACTAAGCTCGATTTGCCCGCCCGTAAGGCGGTTATAATCCTCAAGAGTTATTATGCCGAACTCGCAGATATCCTGCATTTCCATGGAATAGTTTTCGGGAATATAGAAGTTGTTTCCCTCTCTTTTGACCGTAAAAACCAGCGATGCGTATTTTTCGCTTGTTTCGACGTCTACGTTATTGTCTGTAAGATAGCGTTCGGTTTCCCCGTGTATCTTTTCGTCAACGGAATAGACCGCGAATTCATGCGAATAACGCGTGTTGATAATATCGTCCAAGCCTGCCAGAAAACAGCTTGTCGTCGATATCATGACAAGCACCATCGTTGAGAGGATACAGATGTTCGCAAGACCTACGGCGTTTTGCTTCATTCGGTACATCATACCCGAAACCGCCGTAAAATGGTTTATTTTATAGTAATACCTCTTGTTTTTCTTCAGCATTTTCAAAAGAGCAATACTTCCCGCGGTAAACAGCAGATATGTTCCGGCTATAACGCACAATACCGCCACAAAAAACAGCGCCAGAGCATTCAGAGGCTGTTTGGTCATTATCGAGATGTTATATCCTATCGCCAGCAGCAATACCCCTAAGATCGCCATGAACCATTTCGTTTTCGGCTCTTTTTCGCCTGCATTAGAGCTGTTTAAAAGCTCGATGGGCTTCGCGAAGTGTATCTGCCTGAGCGCGTTAAGATATATCAGCAGAAATGCTGTGAGCATAAAAACGCCGATAACGATTATTGATTGTCCGGAGATATAAAACCCAAGCTGAATATCTCCGCCAAGCAGTTTTGTAAGCAGAAGAAACATCAGTTTGTCAAGCAGTATGCCAAGACCCATGCCTAAAACAAGACTTATCGCGGCGGTATAAAGCGTTTCCATAAACAATACTTTTGCGATATGCCGCTTTTCCATACCGAGAATGTTGAACAGTCCGAACTCCTTTTTGCGGCGTTTTACCAGAAAACTGTTTGTGTAGAAGAGGAAGATAAAAGCGAATATTCTTGTTATGTGACTGCCGAGCGCAAGTATCTCCTTAAGCGCCGCTCCGCCGCTCATACCGTCAAGCCCCTCGTTCATCGCAAGCGAACGAATGATGTAAAGCATGGCGGTCGTGATGATACAGGTGATGATATAAGGCAGATAGGTCTGTCTGTTTCTTCTTATGTTATCGGCAGCGAGCCTTGAATAAAACCCGTTACTCATTACTCTCACCCCTTGACATCATCAGAGTAAGCGAATCGGATATTTTTCGGTAAAGCTCTTCGTTTGTGGAGTTTCCGCGGTAGATCTGATGAAAAACGGCTCCGTCCTTGATAAAAAGCACTCTGCCCGCGTGGCTCGCCGCTCTTGTCGAATGTGTGACCATAAGTATGGTATGCCCGCGGTCGTTTATCTTGGAAAACACTTTTAACAGGTCGTCGGCAGACCTTGAATCCAGCGCGCCCGTCGGTTCGTCCGCAAGAACTATCTTCGGGTTTGTGATGATAGCCCGCGCGACTGCCGCCCGCTGTTTTTGTCCGCCCGACACCTCATATGGGAATTTATTAAGTATATCCGCAATGCCGAGCATTCGCGAGATCGGCTCAAGACTCAGGCTCATTTCATCATACTTTTTCCCGAGAAGAACAAGAGGCAGAAAGATATTATCTCTGAGCGAAAACGTGTCAAGAAGATTGAAGTCCTGAAACACAAAACCCAAATTATCCCTGCGAAAAGCGGAAATATCTTTGTCCTTTATTTTTGTAAGCTCTTTTCCGTCGAGGATCACCTCTCCCTTGGTCGGCTTGTCAAGCGCGGCTAAGATGTTTAAAAGAGTAGTTTTGCCCGAGCCGGATTCGCCCATGATCGCCACATACTCGCCCTGCTCTACCGAGAAATTAACATCCGAAAGCGCCTGCACACGGTTGCCGCCAAAGCGCGATGTATAGACCTTTTCAAGTCCGTGTACTTCCAATATTGCCATTATATTGCCTCCTTTTTGATTTACGACAACAGTATAGCACACTTTTTTCAAAAGCGACATCTATTCGTGTGACAAAGATGTGACATTTTTGTAAGACGGCGAATCGCCGTCATTATCTATTCTATCCCGATTTCATCTGTGGTAAATTCAATGCAAAACGTACTGCCCTTGCCGGCTTCAGACTTCGCATACAATTTGTGCGAAAGCCTGTCCGCTACTTTTTTGCAGAGATACAGACCGAGTCCCGTGGATTTTTTGTCCGTTCGGCCGTTATATCCCGTATATCCCTTTTCAAATATTCTCGGCAGATCCTCGGCGGCTATCCCGATACCCGTATCGCGTATCCGCAATATTTTACCTTCTTCGACGGAAATCGAAACGCTGCCGCTTTCCGTGTACTTTACGGCATTTGATAAGATCTGTTCTATGATGAACAGCAGCCATTTTTCATCGGTAATCGCCGTTACATCCGTGCCGTCATACTCCATTTTTATCTTCCTGCGGATAAGCTGGGGCGCGTATTTTCGTATGGCAGAGCGAATCACCTTATCGAGAGAAACCTGCTCAATAACGAAATCATTTGACTTGCTGTCAAGCCTGAACCAGCTTAAAACCATCTCCACATACTGCTCTATCCTGAAAAGCTCCGCCGACAGCGCGCGGAATTCTTCGGTATCGTCCGTCTGCAGTATCATTTGCATTACCGATATCGGCGTTTTTATCTGATGTACCCATGTAGTGAAATAGTCGATATTGTCGGTGCGCTCCCTGTCAAATCGGCTCTGATTTTCATAGCAGACCGCCCTCAGCTTTTCAAGCATCAGCACATACTGTTCCTCAGACGGCGTATCCGCTTTCGGCAGCGCTTCGGTCGAAAGCGTGATATTGTCGATGAGCTTATTTTGTTCAAGATATTTCCCGCGAAAAAAGATAAAGCGTATGATAAGGACGATCAAAGCTATTACCGCGCACAGCATACAAGCGTAGATCACTGCCTCCGCCTGAAGATCGTACAAAGAGAAAACAACGGCAAATATTGCCGCGAACACACCGAACATAAGCGCCGAAAGCCAATACTGTTTTAAGTATTTCAGCAATAATCCCATACCTTCCTCACAATCCGTTTACAATTCAATAATATATCCGCTTCCGATCTTTGTTTTGATAAAATCATTAAGCCCTATTTCGGAAAGCTTTTTTCGCAGACGCGTAACGTTTACCGTAAGAGTGTTCTCCTCAACATAGCAGTCGTCCTGCCACAGCTTAATCATAAGCGTATCGCGGCTTACGATCTTACCTTTATGCTCCATAAGAGTAAGCATTATGCGGAATTCGTTTTTTGTAAGCTCTATGCTTTTGCCGCAATACTCAAGGGTATTGTCGTTGAGATTTAGCGCCGCGCCTTTATGCTCAACCGTGGGCGCCGTGCCGGTCATATCATATGTCCTGCGAAGTATCGCCTGTATTTTGGCGATAAGCACAGTCGTATCAACGGGCTTTGCAATAAAGTCATCGCCACCCATCTGCATAGCCATAACGATATTCATATTGTCGGACGCAGACGAGAGAAATACTATCGGCACTTTGGATATTTTCCTCAGCTCGCCGCACCAATGATAACCGTTATAAAACGGCAGCATTATATCAAGCAGTACCAGATGCGGCTGAAATGCCTGAAACTCAGACGTGATATTCTGAAAATCCCGCACACAGCAGACATCATAATTCCAAGCGCTGATCGCTTTTTTAAGCTGCTGGACCAACGCTTTGTCGTCCTCCGCGATAAAAATCTTATACATGATCTTTCTCCTTATTTATGCTTATACCTTATCTTAACACATTATAAAAAATAAATCAATAACTAAACCAACAATTCATCATAATTACTGCCGCCTGACGAGAGCGCGGCATAAACATTCATATCACGGAACAGGAATAAGGCCCGCAAGCGGCTTGATAATGCCGTTTGCGGGCTGTAAATCTCTTGGTCACACTTGGTTTTTCACACCGGATACCGAACCAGATACTGATAGACCTCGTCATCTTCTTCGGTGCGGTTTGTCCATGTAGGAAGATTGTCAAGGCTTGCGTCCTCTATATCGAAAACAAACACCTTTTCGATCGACACGGTCTCTCCGCCGTCATCGGCTGTTCCCATTAACGTTACGGTAAGCGTCTTTCCTCCGTCGTTTATCACCGAATAGTCCGTAAGCTGAACGCTATCGTATTTGGTCGAGATAATCGCCGAATAAAGTTGTATCGGAGCGTTTACTTCATCGTAAACATCAAGGTTTTTCATTCCCAGGTTAAACAGAGAAGAGTATACGCCGCCTTCTTCAAGCATCAGTTTGTTGCCGAAAACAGGCAGTAAAAAATAAGAGTTGTCGGAATACCTTCTTTGGCTTACAGTGTCAAATCTTATGGCGTTTACATTGACGAAGTAAATTGCGAACGCTGTCGCTCCGACGAGAACAAATGCTGTCAGCGCGGCAAGCAGTATCTTAGCGGTTTTGTTCATAAAATCAACTCCTTATGATCTTCAATTATCAGAGATCAGAGACCGGCAGTCTGTAATTCGGCGGCTTTAAGAAAACGGTTGCTGAAACGTCATCTCTGATCTCTGTCAACTATTATAGCACAGAAAAGTCAAGAAAGCGGTAAAGAAAGGGTCAATATTTCGTCAAGATTTCGCGGTATTGACTTTTTCGGATAATTGTGCTATGATTGAATGCAAGCAAAAAGAAAGGAGCTAAGTATGCCGCAAATTCTGATAATAGACGACGACCTGCACATCGGCAATCTTCTGGAGGAAACTCTCAGAGCCGAGGGCTACGGGGTGTCGCGGGCTTTTTCCGGAACGGAGGCTCTCGATGTCTTGTCACGGGAAAGACCCGATCTGATACTGCTGGACCTGATGCTGCCGAGTTTGAGCGGCGAGGAATTACTGCCGATGATAAAAGATATTCCTGTTATTGTCGTAAGCGCGAAAATTGACGTCGCAAACAAGGTCGAGCTGCTGCTCGGAGGGGCGTCGGATTATATCACAAAGCCGTTTGACACGCGCGAACTGCTCGCGAGGATAGCCGTACAGCTCCGTAAAAACAACGAAAACGAGCTTACCTTCCGCGAGCTTACTTTATACGCCGACGTTCTTACCGTTAAAGTGGAAAACACCGAGATCCGCCTTACCAGAACGGAGTGCGCTATCCTGAAGCTGCTTATGCAGAACCCCCGAAGCCCCGTCGGAAAATCCACGATCCTCGACAAGATAAGTTTAGATACTCCCGACTGCACCGAGCGTTCTTTAAAACAGCATATCAGCAATATCCGCAGGAAATTACAGACGGTAAACGGAGAGGATTATATCGAGGCGGTTTACGGTATCGGGTTCAAGATGAAATCTTGATTTCTTGAAATCTTGACGAAATATTGACCTTTTCTTTACCGATTTCTTGACAATTGTATGATACAATTGAGATCGAAAAGGAGGTTATGTTTATGGACTATGTTCTGAAAACAAACGGTCTGTGTAAGTACTACCGACAATTCAAGGCGATCAACGGGCTTACGATGAATGTTCCCAAGGGAGCGATCTACGGCTTTGTCGGCAAAAACGGCGCGGGCAAGACAACGCTTATCCGTCTTATCTGCGGCTTGCAGAACCCGACAAGCGGAGAATTTGAGCTGTACGGCATTAAAAACAACGACAGATCTATATCAAAATCACGCAGAAGAATGGGCGCGGTCGTCGAAACCCCCTCGATATATCTCGATATGACGGCGGAGGATAATTTAAAACAGCAGTATATGATACTCGGGCTTCCGAGCTATGACGGCCTGCGGGAGATTTTAGAGCTTGTCAGTCTTGGAAACACGGGAAAGAAAAAGGCGAGAAACTTTTCGCTCGGTATGAAACAGCGGTTGGGAATTGCCGTCGCGCTGTGCGGAAATCCCGATTTTCTTGTGCTTGACGAGCCGATAAACGGGCTTGATCCGCAGGGAATAATCGAGATACGCGAGCTTATCTTAAAGCTAAACCGCGAAAGGCAGATAACAGTTCTTATTTCAAGCCACATTCTCGACGAGCTGTCGAAGCTTGCCACACATTACGGATTTATCGACAACGGGCATATTGTCAGGGAAATGAGCGCAGAAGAGCTTGAAGCCGCCTGCCGCAAGTGTCTGAGGATAAATGTTTCCGACACCGGGGCGCTCGCGCGCGTACTCGACAAAATGGGTATCGAGTACAAGATTCTTTCCGACAGCATAGCGGACGTTTACGGAAAGCCGAATATAACACAGCTCACGCTCGCTCTCGCGGAAGAAAAATGCGAGGTAGTTTCCGTTGAGGAGCGCGACGAGAGCCTTGAGAGCTTCTACATCAATCTGGTGGGAGGCGGGAAAAATGAGTGATCTGTTACGCGCGGGATTTTGCCGTTACGGAAAAAGCGTCGTGTTTTGGTTAATGCTCATATTTTCGCTGATATTCGGACTGATAATGGGAGCGACCGCGGACTCAAGCGAGTCGTTCAGCGGCGGCTCTTTTATGGTGCTTTTTCTGATAACAGCCATTCAGATATCCCTGATAGCCGGCACGGAATTCAGCAACGGTATCGTCCGCAACAAGCTGATAGCGGGTCACGGCAAGGGTAAGGTGTTTTT
The DNA here is from genome assembly GCA_022508885.1 of Oscillospiraceae bacterium. Classification (GTDB taxonomy): domain Bacteria; phylum Bacillota; class Clostridia; order Oscillospirales; family Ruminococcaceae; genus CAG-115. The sequence goes on from JAFLUG010000033.1 coordinate 10,635, forward strand.
GTCTGAGCTGCTGCTCTCGCTGATTTTCACAACCGTACTGTTTATAGTGTATTACGGAGCGTTCATCATTTTTAACACCGGTATATTCAGAAATACAGAAGCGGGAGACATTGCGGCGGTCGCTGTCGGAATATGGCTGATGCACCTGTCTTTTGCGGTGATATGCACGGCGGTCTGCTTTTTTATCCCGCACCATACGGCAATCGCGGCGATCGTTAACATTATTCTCATCATTGTAATGCAGTTCAGCGCGATAGTGCTGTACGATAAATTTTCCGAGCCGGAACGCACCTATGTGTATCTTCCGGACGAAACCGGAACATATTACGCGGCGGACAACGGACCCAATCCGTATTATATCCCGCGGGACAGCGTGAAATATGCCGTGCTCCACGCGGCTTATTATCTTATGCCCATGGGGCAGTCAGTCGATTATAATTGGGCGCTGTCTGAGCTCTGGTATAACCGTCCGCCGAATGAAAAATATATGGAGGATCTTAAAACCGCGCCTGTGCATTCGCTCGCCGCGATAGGTCTGTTTACAGCCGCGGGACTTATTTATTTCCGCAGAAAGAACCTGAGATGAGGTGAAATATGAGAAAGCTGTTACACGCGAATTTTTCGCGCCTTTTAAAATCAAAGATATTCTGGATATGCGCCGCTGTTATCCTGGCGATCTCGGTCATCAACGCCTTTAACGCCGTAGGTTACACTAACCGTTTATTGTATCACGGTAAGGCTTATATTGACGGGTTTATGTTTACCCTCGCGCCGTATACGGCGATATTTTCGGCGGTGTTTATAACCCTTTTCGTCGGCACCGAGTACGCGGACAAAACTATAAGAAACAAGCTTATCGTCGGTCACACGCGGACGAATATCTACCTTGCGGATTTTATCATCTGTTTCGCCGGCAGCGTAATGCTGCTTGTGCTGTGGTTTGTCGGAATGCTTCCCGCTTTGTTTGATACCGACGGCTTTGAAATGGGCGTTTCGGGAGTTTTGAAATACTTTATTATCGCGGTCGGGTTTACGGCGGTGTTCTGCTCGCTGTTTGTCATGATAGGAACGCTCGCGCCTAACAGAACGCTCGCTGTTGTGCTAGTTATGGCGTTCTGGTTCGCGCTGATATTTTTGGGAGACAATGTAGTTTATAATATAATCAATCTCGATTTTGACAAAATGTTTACTATTGAAAACGGAAAATACACGATAATCGAAGAAGCGCGGGATCAGTTTATTACCTACAGAATGTTATCAAGAGTCAATCCGGCAGGACAGGCGATACTTATGGCGTCGGTCGCTTACGGTAATCTTTCGCACAGTATCGGTGATTTTACGTTCGACCTCGGGCCATTGTATACAAGCTCTCTGCTCGATATCGTGTTTTCAATCATTATAACGGTAATCATCACCGCGGTCGGAATTTTCTTCTTCCGCAGAAAAGATATCAGATAAAGGAGTATCATAATGGCTTACGTTCTGTTGTGCGTTTGTATTACCGCGATTATCGCGATGGGTGTGAAAATTTATTTTATGCGAAAAGCCGCGGAAGAAATAGCCGAAGCGTTTGATAACAGACTTAAAACCGATACAAACACGCTTATCGACATTTCAAGCCGCGACGGTAAAATGCGCGCGCTTGCCGACAGTATAAACCGCGAGCTTAAGATACTGCGCCGCGAGCATCACCTGTATACACAAGGCGATAAGGAGCTTAAGACTGCCGTGACTAACATCTCGCACGACCTGCGGACTCCGCTTACGGCTATCTGCGGTTATCTCGACGTTATGAAGCGCATGGAGAACCCCGAAAAGATCGGACAGTATCTCGATATCATCGCCGACCGCGCGGAGCTTATGAAGCAGCTTACCGAGGAGCTTTTCGTGTATTCCGTCATACTTTCGGCGGACGGGAATTCCCAAAAGCAAGAGCTTTCGGTAAATCAGGTGCTTGAGGACAGTATTATGGGATACTACGCCGCGATGACCGAAAAAGGAATTGACCCGAAAGTGCGGATAACCGAACGTAAAATCGTGAGAACGCTCAACCGCGCCGAGTTGTCGCGGGTGTTCTCAAATCTTTTGAATAACGCTATAAAATACAGCGGCGGAGATCTGGAAATAACGCTGTCGGACGATGGCGCCGTTACGTTTTCCAATACCGCCGAGGGGTTGGATCCCGTACAGGTAGAGCGGCTGTTTGACCGCTTTTACACAGTTGAATCCGCGAGAAACTCCACGGGATTGGGACTGTCTATCGCGAAAACGCTTGTCGAGCAATCGGGAGGCAGCATCTCGGCGGAATACTCGAAAAACAGGCTGGTCATTACCGTTACTCTGTAAAGGCTCGCCGCCTTTGGCAATATGTTACAAATGTGGAACAGTGTCAAAGGCGGACGCTCGAATAATATGATACTTCTGTATCACGCGTTCATTAAGGCGAGCCGCCTTTGGCAATACGTCCCAAATGTGGAACAGCGTTAAAGGCTGGCGCTCGAATAATATGATACTTCTGTATCACATCCTCCTTAAGGCGGGGCAGCACTAAAGACGTATTATCTTCAAATTTGAAAGGTTGCGTAGGAAAGCCTACGCGGCAAGCACAGAAAATAAGAAAAGGCATTACCGACTGCATAAGTCTATAATGCCTTTTTTCTATGTTCGAGATCAGGAGGGAACGCGAGGATGTTGAGGGGAGAATTCACGGCAGCTTAAAGGAATAGGGCAAGTCTGAAAAGAAGAAACCGCACAGCCGAGCAGATCGAGTGTGCGGGATCAAGTGTTCGGTTAGGGAGATAAATCAGAAGGTATCAAAGAGATATTACAACATCAATTCCTGTTTCATTAACAAAAAAATTCGAGAGTGTGTCGGCAATTTTTGCATGGTTTAAAAACTATCGCATACTATTGGGCAATTTGAACATCTCGTTTTATGCGAACATGATTTATGATTTACAAAAAATCTTATAATGACGAAAATCGCAATTTGGTGCAAAATCCTTTATATCCGCATATGCATAAAACTTTTTTATTATATCTGGAGTTATAAATTCATACAAATCACGAGATTTTGCCATTTCATAGAGTATTAGGTCAAGTTGCTTGCGTTTTTCCGAATCGTGAAATATATTGGCACTTTCCTTGTTTTTAAAAAATAGTATAATTATATTAAACGGTGAAACAACCCAAACTTTTTCAACGCCGTCACCCATAAGAAAAGACCGTATCTTATCAATTTCATCGCGAAATACTAATGCAGCAATGCTGCTAATTTCAATATCTTCAAAACATCGCAGTGTTATTACTTGAAGATTGGCAAAATAGTTATCCGACTTATATCTATGAATTGTTTCCCACGCTGAGTTTAAAAATAGTTTACTATTCGCCTCCGCTACATCTCCCCATGTAATAAGCCCAAGCGGCGAAAGCTTAAGGAAGTCTTTCTTATAATAGATAAACACATCGAGCCTTTTAACGGGAACTCCCATATAAGAACCACTGTCAAGAAATGCAATTTTCTTTACCTTTGTGCCCAAGTGGTCTTCTATCCAACTGCTCAACTCCCCTAAAACTGATTCCTCAATCTTATTTGGATAGGATTTAAGAAAAAAATCATGAGCTTCGGTAATTTGTATTTCTTCCAATGTCAACCTCTCTTTCCACATTGAAGCCCCGTTTCGATTTGCCACTCTTACCTTCCAATAACGCTTCGTAGCATTTCTGCTCATAAAACTACAGAAAAACCTGTCAAAAGCACCTTATGAACATCTCTATTGTATATTTCTGTTAGTAAGTTTACCGCTTTATTAATTATATCACACATTATTTATAAAGTCAACCATAAGATATAAAAAAGCCAAGCAGCCCAATTCTCTGTCAATGTTCTTCGCGATAAAATTTCTGTTGTGTCCGATTATCCCCTTGTGGGAAATGGCTTAACTCAATAAGCACTTTCCGTAGTCTGCGACCACCGAAAGCGCTGTTGAGTAGCGACTGTTAAAAAGACTAAACCCCACCGCACCTTTCGATGCCGTGGGGTTGCACATTCCCGCTGTGTTTGTCTGTAACGGTTTAGAATACTTCTATACCGCCACCCAACTAACGTGCGGGACGTATTGAAAGCGGCGGCTCGCCGCTGTCCGAACCTTAGTGGGTCAGATTACGACAGGTGTTCAATTTACTCTATTTAATTATTTCTGATGCCTGCCGCGCTTCCTTCGCATGATCACCGCGGTTATAATGGCTATCAATGACAGCATCATGATAATTAACCCGACACTCAAACCCACTTCAAACCCGGTATTCGGATTGTCCTTGGAGGTGCTTGTCTTGGAGGATTCACTCGGTTCATCCGGTTTTTGATCGGTTTCTTCCGAATCGCTGCTTTCGGGTGTGCTGCTTTCGGATTTTTCGATCTTTGTATTGATAAACATCGCCTCAGCGACTTTACCGGCAACGATCGTTCCCGTAGCGCCGGTGGAATCCGCTGTGTATCCTTCAGCCTTTTCCTCATCAACCTTGTATGTAACGTCCGCAGGAAGTCCCGTAAACGTTACGCTTTCTCCATGGCGCAGGGTAAATTTCGCTACACCGCCATCAAATGAGACTGTTTTACCGTTTGTGAAGCTGTAAGTATGTTCAAAGGTCTTGTCGCTGAGCGTAACTGTGAAAGCAAACTCCGCAGAAGAATCGATTTTATCGCCCTCTGAAACCACAACCTTCTTGGTAACAGTCAGGCTGCCTGTGCTTATGGACGGATCAGTTATGGAAACCGTCGTATCCGTAACAACTACCGTGTTTATCAGACTTAACAAGCCGTCCAGATCAACGCCATTTAGGTTATCCCGCTTGGCAGCAGAAGACGTGATTCCCTGCGTCTGCCGCAGCATAACGCGAATATATCCGTTTTCTGCCTCAAACTTCACAGAACCATACCCGTTGGCTTTGTCATAGGCAAGGTGTTTACTGTCTGCCGCACCGTTTGCGTCGGTCCAAGAACTTATAGCTCCGTTGTTGCTGCTGTTCGAGGTCTGCTTGGTGGCGGTGATGTTCTTGAGCGTCTCATCAACAATACCCTCGGCATATTTTACCAGCGTCTGTGTCAGCCTGCCGAGAGACGCTTCTACCTTAATGCCGTCGTTGTCGGCAGCATCACCCGTAAGGAGATTTCCGTTGGGATCAAAGCCGGTGGCGTTGGCGTAAACACCCGCGTCATTGACCTCGACCCTAATAAGGCTCTCATTCAGCTCGTAGCCCTCGGGGGCGGCGATCTCTTTCAGCCAGTAGACAACCGTTTGATTGTATGCTCTGCCATAGTCCCAGTTCATCTGAGCATAACCTGCTTGATTTCCTGCATCTGCGCGGAAGACCATCATACCGTTTTCGTCTGTCGTGCCAAAAGCCACAGGAGTTGTTGTCCCACCGGCAGCGGCGTCTTCGGGACTTTTGAACAGTGCAAACTCAGCGCCATTTACAGGAGCGCCGTCTTCATCCACCTTGTGCACCCACAGCTCGCGCTGCTCGTTGGGAACGTAGATCACGGTACGGTTGTTTTTATAAAAGTTATTGTCGCCTGTATATAGGAGCTTAAGATCATCGGCAACAAGCGCGACACATTCTTTTGCGTCCTTTTTTGCCAGCGCCGCGCTCAATGCCTTGTAACGTTCGTCGTCATTGGCATATGTGTTTGTCAGACCCAATGCCTTCAGCGCATCTCCCGACAAAAACAGCGTTACCAATTCTCCGTCACTTCCGCCATTGAAAACATACCGCGTAGCGTCTCCGGGGAGGTTTTCCATCTGACCCCTCAACCGCGCTCCGTCCCAGTTCAGATACCAGTGCTGAGTTCTCGGATCTGTATCGGAGATCTGCATGAAAGCAGCCTCCGCCAGTGCCTTTATAAGGTCATTCTGACTGTTGCTTGTTGGCTGAACGGTATTCCAGCCGAGGGTATTTGAGCCGTACATAGGATACCATTTGGCAGGGGTATCCTTTGACTTAATCACCGGCACTACGATGGCAAGACCGTTTGTAAGCTGCTGATCTGTTAAAGCAGTATTATCTTTTGAGAATTTTCCGTCATTATTATGGTTATAGTTCGCGAGGTAAACGTCCGACGAGTACGTCCAGTCGGAGACGAAGCTGGCGTAAGCTCCCGCCTCGTACTTGTTCACAACGGTCAGTGTCTTGGTGTTTTCGTGATATTTCAGCACGATCGGCGGATTACTGCGGTAGCCCGCCGGGGTCTTCGTTTCCTTCAGAATATAATATGTATCCTTGTTAAAGGTGAGGGGTTCGCCTTTCGAGTTGGTAAGCGTAGCATAACCATAGCGGTTGCTTATGGCAGTAGTGATCGGAGCGCCCCTTTCCATGAACTCGTCAGATGTGTGCCACTGCTTACTGCCGTTAAAAGTACTGTTCGTTATTGCCTCATAAAGCGCAAACTCAGCACCTTCCAGCGGGTCGCCGTTCTGATCCACCTTGCGTATGCGGTCAACTATCGGATTCTGGAGGTTAAAGCTGATATTGCAGTTTGACGCGGCGTTTCCGCGCTCTAAGTAAAAGAACTTCAGAGTATGCATAGTGCCGTCGGCAAAGGTAGCGTTATCACGCCATTTCATGTTTGCAAACTCGTCCGCTGAAAGAGCACCCGCATTAAAGGCATCCTCGAACATGGCGCGTAAAGTAGTTTTGCCTCTGGGATCGTCAAAAGCAACCCCATTGATACCGTCGTACTCAAGCCCCTTCAAATACTCAATCTCGCCGGTAGAGAAGTTAATAGTGACACGGATACGGCTATGGTTGCCTCCGACGTCTGCTACTAATATGTCGTCAATGAAAATCCACACATCGTCATCGCCGGAGAACTCAAATGTCATGTCAGTATCTCCCGACATCTGCATAAACTCGGTCTCGATGCTCATACCGAACCAGTGGTTCATGGGCTGACCGAATTTTGTCCGCTGATCGGTCTGGTCGCCGCGCTGTCCAATATTTCCGTTTACCTCATAAAAGAGGCTCGTCCAGTCATTAAAAGGGAAGAACTGACCTCTGGCGTATTCCTCCCGCCATGGGGTATCGTAAAGCGTAATTTTGTTATCGGATTGGGACGTTTTGGGCAGCGTAGCCTGATTTGCGTTCAGCTCCGCGAAAACCTCCTGCGAATGGAAATAGTAGTATCCGTTGTCATTTATGCGAAACAGACCGGTGACGTTAGGATAAGATGCCTTGCCTCCATCTTCCGGAATTATTTCGGGGTCGAACAGATAGTCAAGAGGCTCGTCTTTTTTGCCCGGTGTATCCCATAATCCCTGAAGGATAGTGTAAAACGTGACGTCGGTGGGCAAAGACCAGTTGTCGAGCGCTAATCTGGGATATCCGTTGTACAGTCTCTTCTGAACGATTCCCCAGTTGGACTCTTTTCCGTTGGTAGGAGTAGGGTCGTATAGATTCCATTGACCCAATTGTTTGCTGTCGCCCTGTGAAATAGACGCACTGCCGTCAAACAAAAACAGATGCCCTTTGTTGATGCCGCCGTTTATCAGGTCCGCTATATCTCTGTTTCCCAGCCCATAGTCAAGACTGCCCTGGTCTCCGATTACCCAGTAGTCGAACATATTTACAACCGTGTTTTCGGGATCGACTACTTTTTCGGTGATGATGTGTCTATTCTCAACAGCCGCTGCGTTATTTCTGACGTTGGCTCCGTCATTGGGAGTGCCCCAGACCTTTATGTAGTCGATACAGCCGTTGAAATACTCACTCTTGCCCCAGCCGGAGTAGCCAAACCAGAGGATGTCGCCGACACACTCCCAAACGTTGGCGCTAAGATATGTGTCAAAAACCACATTTTCCGTCCCATTATTATCCTTTACGGAAAGCGTGGTCTTACCGGCTTCATAGACAACTTTTAGTGTATACCACCCTGCTCCCCCCAAGTTTGCGGAAAGACCCCCACTACTGGGAGGACCATTTGGTCTTATTATGTTATACCGCCGGACAACAGCTTTGGTAGCGTTATTATCCAAATGAACACTAAGGTAACGTTCATCTTGTTCGGGCTGCGTACTGGGAGGATTATTGCTCGACCCGGCATAGAACACCCACTGCGTTGTATCGGCTGTTTGTGTTTTGATTCTCATCTCAACGGCCACTTCTGCCATTCCCGCCAATACGCCGCTGCCATCGAAATTGGTTAAAGACAAATAGGCGTTTTTATTGTTCAGATCGAGGTAGGAAGTGGTGCCGTCTGTGCCATAGAGACTGCTCTGGTCTGCCGGCTCGTTTACAATGTCCGCGTTTACGCCATTGTTCAGCATATTCTGTATGCCGTTGTCAAACTCAAACCACGCCAGCGGTTCCTGCTCTGTCACTGGCGGGACGGTATCATCCGCGGCGCTGACCTTGGGCAGGATATCGCAGTCGGGCAATACCGTGACAGCGATGGTTGACAGCACTAATAACAGCGCTAAGCAACAACTCGCAAATCTGTTTTTCCCCAATTTTTTTCGTTTCATAAATCTATCCCCCTTAGATTATGTTTTGAAAACTAAATTGATTCGCTTATTAAATTTATTTTTTTATTAAGAACCACACTGACCCGCTGTTTATTAAGTTTCTGCGGAAAAGTGAGGTAATTCTGTTATACAGAACGACGTATAAAAATCGTTTTAATCAGCTAATGTACTAATGTGAGTAATTCAATTATACCGCACAAAATATTATTTGTCAATAGTTTTTAACGTTTGAATATATAAATTTCCGGTGATCTCTCTGACATTTTATGCGGTTGTCATATATTTGAAAAGAAAAGCCAAACTTTAACAAACAGGGTGGCAGCATTATGCCCGCATTATTCGCCTGCGGCGAAAAAACACTGTGGGCAAAACGCCGCAAAAAGCAATACCCGAAAATAAAAAACCGACGAATTTGCCTTTTGACATAATTCAACGGTTTGTCTGATTATTGCGAAAAAGATTTTTTTGACAAGCTGTTTTTCTTGATAATGCTATAAAGCGGAACTACGGGAACAGTGGTATACAGCCAATAAATTGGAAAGATTGGCACAAAAGGTTGTTTCGGAATTATATCGAAGAGATACAAAAAGTGGAAATCCTTCAGAATGACATATATCAAAAATGTCTTGTTATTCTTAACGATGACGATTATTACTGGACTAATACCGATGACGGCATCAATGTTGAATTACCTAATTTCCGCACTTGACAGCCTTGCATTGTATTTTGTAAACGCTATTCTTGATATGAAATACTATCATAAAAACACTTTGGTTTGCGGAGATATTGACAAATTCAATCATTGAATAGATTTGTTCTGCCCTACAAATCTTATTCGTAATATTTCTCTTATGCGCTCGGATTTCGGAAAGCACGGCGTGGTTTACACTGAGATTGGCAGAATAGAATCAAATGAACCTTAGATAAAAAACATAAGCTGATCGCACTGCAATCAGCAAAATCGCGCAAATAAAGATACCCGTTCGGCTTTTCAGCCGAACGGGTATGGTTTTTATTTC
>JAFLUG010000034.1 GCA_022508885.1 Oscillospiraceae bacterium
CCTTGTTCTGACAGTAGAACGCGGGTATCCTGTGTCCCCACCATATCTGACGGGAGATGCACCAGTCGCGGATATTCTCCATCCAGAACAGATAACCGTTTTCAAAGCGCTTGGGAACATAGCGCAGCTCGCCGCTTTTGACCACGTCGATAGCGGGCTTTGCGAGATCTTTCATCTTTACGAACCACTGAAGCGACGCGGTAGGCTCAACGGTCGTGCCGCAGCGCTGACATGTGCCGACATTGTGCTTGTGCGGCTCTACTTTAACAAGCAGTCCCTGCGCCTCGAGGTCGGCTACCATAGCCTTACGCGCTTCATATCTGTCCATTCCCGCGTATTTTCCGCCTACGCCCTCCATAATAGTAGCGTCGTCGTTCATCATATGGATAACAGGCAGGTCGTGGCGCTTGCCTACCTCAAAGTCGTTGGGGTCGTGAGCGGGGGTTATCTTAACGCAGCCCGTTCCGAACTCCATATCAACGTAATCGTCGGCTACAACAGGAATCTCGCGGTCGGTCAGCGGTAATTTCAGCATTTTCCCGACAAGGTTTGTATAGCGCTCGTCCTTGGGATTTACGGCGACTGCCGTATCGCCCAAAAGCGTTTCGGGACGTGTTGTAGCTATCTCAACAAAACCGCTTCCGTCGGCGATAGGATAGTTGATGTGCCAGAAAAATCCGTCCTGCTCCTCGTATTCCGTTTCGATATCGGATATAGACGTCTTACAGCTCGGGCACCAGTTGATGATGCGCTCTCCGCGGTAGATAAGCCCCTTGTTATAGAGGTCAATGAACACTTTCTGAACAGCACGGGAACAGCCCTCGTCCATTGTAAAGCGGTCGCGGCTCCAGTCGCAGGAGGTGCCCATTTTGCGCTGCTGTTTTTTTATCGTTCCGCCGTACTTTTCATTCCAATCCCAGGCACGCGCCATAAAGCCGTCGCGCCCGAGGTCGTATTTGGTTATACCTTCTTCCTTCATCGTTGAAACTATCTTGGCTTCGGTAGCGAGAGCCGCGTGGTCTGTTCCGGGCAGCCACAGCGCCGAATATCCCTGCATTCTCTTAAAGCGGATAAGTATATCCTGTAAAGTACAGTCCAGCGCGTGTCCCATGTGGAGCTGTCCCGTGATATTTGGCGGAGGCATTACTATGGTATACGGTTTTTTCTTCGGGTCTATCTCCGCGCGGAAATATCCCTTTTCCTCCCAGTTTTTATAGATGCGTTCCTCGAAATCCTTCGGGGAGTACGTTTTGTCGAGTTCCTTTCTCATTGTTCTGCTCCTTATTTAAATTTAAAATTTGCAACCCGCTCACTCGCTTTGTTCGCTAGCCAAGTGATGTTGTTGCGTTCAACGTCCGGGTAATACTGTTTACTGATTACTGTCAACTGTACACCGTCATCAGCCCCATAGTGCTCCGTCCGTAATATTCCCGTTCTCGTCAATGTCAATCATAAAACCGTGGTCAGTGAACAGACCGTCCAACTCCATGTCGATATTCATTGTCCCGTCGTCCTCAATATGAACAGAAGCTACGGAAATATGCTTCCTGAACTCCTCGGGCGGCATTGGATCGGGTTCTTCGCCGCTGTTATCGTCATATCCCGTGCTCCATATCTCAATGGGCGCATCGGGGTGCTCGGTGTCAATAAATGCGCTCAACGTGTAGTCGATAAGCCGCTTTTCAAGCTCGGCGGAGTTTTGTACAGCCCACTCGAGCCGCTTGAAGCCAAGCTCGGCGTTTATATCATCGTTGCAGCGCACTGAAGCATTGATACTGCTCTCCACGCCGTGCCAGACCGCCAGACCCTCGTAGTACCGATGAACATGGGGACGCTTCTTGCCGTTTTCGTCGTAAAGTGTGGAACGTGTCTCAATAAGTTTGAATTTACCAAGCTCGTTCTCCAGAAAGACAGGCTCTTTCTTCTTTTTACCAAACCCAAACATACTACTTGCCTTTCTCTCTAAGCTTTTCAACAACGCTCTCGTCGGGCGTGACAAACATCGTCTTGTTGTTTGTAAAGATGACCATGCCGGGCTTTGCTCCCGCGGGCTTTTTTACGAACTTCACCATGGTATAATCCACGGGAACTCCCGAAGACTCCCGTCCTTTTGAGTGGTATGCGGCAAGCTGCGCCGCCTCGAAGATAGTTCTCTGCGTGAGGGGTCTGCCGTTGTCCGCCGTTCGGATTATAACGTGCGAACCCGCGATATCCTTTACGTGCAGCCAGATATCCGTCGCTTTTGCCGTTTTCAGTGTAAGCAGGTCGTTCTGGCGGTTGTTTTTTCCCACAAGTATCTCATATCCGTCCGAGGATATATATTTCAGCGGCGATGATTTAAAATCCGACAGCTTTTTGTCGGCTTTGAGCATTTGCTTGTCTTTTCTGAGATAGCCCTGCTCGGAAAGCTCGCGGCGAATCTCCGAAAGCTCATTGTCGGTTTCCGCGCGGTTTAAGCAGTCCAAAACGCTGTCGAGATACAAAAGCTCGCCGTTTCCCGATGTTATCAGCTCTGTCAGCTTTTCCTCGGCATTGCACAGCTTTCGATATTCCGCGTAGTATTTCTGGGCGTTCTGAGCTGGAGCTAAACGCGCGTCAAGAGATATCTCCCTCGGCTCTCCGCTGTAAAAATCCTCTAAAACGCACTTGGTCATTCCCTTTTCGAGACGGTAGATGTTCGCGTTTATCAGGTCTCCGCATTCTCTGAGCCTTTCGCGCCCGCCGCATTCGGAAAGCTCCTTCTTGCGTATCTCAAGCTTTCTGAGCGTTCTTTCATACGCGCTGTTCACGGTTTTCAGCAGATCGCGCGAGCGCTGTCTTATGCGGTCTTCCGCGTCCGATTTAGCGTAAAAATCGTCAACAAGCGCGTTTGCGGTCTCAAAAGCCCTTACGCCGAAGCTCTCGCCGTACTGTTCTATATTGACAAACGAAAGCTCTTTCTTTTTTCCGCTTTCATCGGTTATCTCCGTGAATTTCGGGGAGCTTTTCGCGTTCTCTAAAAATTCGCACAGCCGCGATTTCTGTTCTTCATTTAGCTCACAGCATACCGCGTCGATATCACCGGTCGAATAAAACGCGCACTCTCTCGCGAAAACGGGCGCTATCCCCTCCAAAACAGTCATAAGAGCCTTTGAAAGCCTGTCGGGCGAGTTTTCGATCTTCGCTATTATCTCGCTCGGTTCGGTCTCAAAAAGGTTAAGTCTGTCCTGTCTCGGGGGAGTCTCGTAAATTATGTTCGGAAGAATCCTCCGCGAGTTTTCATCCGAAACGCGCTTAATGCTGTCGATCACGCGTATCTCGCTTTCGCCGCGCAGAAGAATAATATTAGCCGAACGCCCCATTATCTCCGCGCAAAGCGTATTTATCACGATGTCGCCGATCTCGTTTACGCATTCAAAATCGAAGTAAAGAATTCTCTCAAGTCCGTCTTGTCTTATCCCGATAAGCTTTCCGCCCGACAAATGCTTTCGCATGAGCATACAGAACATCGGCGGAGTCTTTGGGTTTTCAAATTCGGCTTCGGTAAGACACACGCGCGCGGACGCGGAGTTTGCCGAGAAGATAAGCTTTTTTGAAACTCTTGCTCCGCTGAGCATACGAAGAGCGACGACAAGCTCGTCGCGTGAGGGCTGGTAGATCTTTTCAACACGCGCCCCGACAAGCTCCGAAAGCTCATCTTTTACAAAATGCAGCAGCGCCCCGTCCAATGACAAATCCCACACACCTCACTATGCCGATATTGATGTAAAAAGCTCAGATATAACCGCAAGGGTCGCGTTCGCATTCCGAACTGAAAACAACAGCGTCCGGAAAGCGGTTCTTAACAAGCTTTGACAGCGTACGCGCCGCCGCCTTTTCCGTTCCGAAATGTCCCGCGTCGATAAGCGCGATCCCGCAGTTTTCGGCTTCTATCCAGAAATTGTGCTTTATGTCGCCCGAGATTATGCAGTCAATATTGTTTTCACGCGCAAGCCGCATAATATCGCGGTCCACGCCGCCGCCGCAGCATACCGCGACGCGCCTGATCGGCTTATGTTCCGCGTTTTTTTGAGAGTATTTCACGCATTCAAGACCCAATCTCGCCTTACAATGCTCCGCGAGAGACTTCGTCGTAAAGGGTCGCGTCATTTCACAGATCGCGCCGTAGCCGTTTTCAAAGCTGTATTCACAGTTGAACCATAACAACTCCACAAGTTCCGCGTTCACGCCGTTTGGTGCGATATCAAAATTCGTATGCATCGCAATGGCCGCGATGTCATTTTTGATAAGCTCGGCCACGGGACTCCACACGGGAATCCTTTTCAAGCCCTCAAAAATCACGGGGTGGTGCGAAATGATAAGATTCGCTCCCTTTTCGACGGCTTCGCGAACAACATCGCGAGTTATGTCCACACAACAGCAGACTCCCGTGATATCCGCGTCCGCGCCGCCGACAAGCAATCCTACGTTGTCATAGCTCTCCGCGGTATCAAGCGGAGCAAGCTCCGACAAATGATCAAGAATGTCTTTGACCGTCATTTATGTTCCTCCGCCATTTTCAGTATTGCCGCGGCGTTTTCGCGCAGCTTAGCCGCTTGTTCCGCACAGTTTTCCGACGCGGACATTCTTTCCGCGTTTTTGATAAGCTTTTGTGCAATTCCCTCGAGGTACTTTCTGTTGCGGTTTTTTCCGCAAAGCGCCTCTGTTTCGCTTATCTCCCGCGAAACTCCCGAAAATCTCCACAGCATGACTGTATAAATTTTTCCCGAATGCTCGGCGGTGCGCTCTTCCAAAAGCTCAAAGCCCAAGCTGTAGAGCCGTTTTCTGAGATGATCGGCTTTAGTCATCGGCTGTATGATAAATCTCGTGTTTTCGTTTGTGAAACGGCATTTTTCAACGATCTCGGCGATAAGCTCGCCGCCCATCCCGCAGATGACAACATCGTCCGCGTACGGAATATTTTCCAGACCGTCCGATCTTACCAATTCAACGTTTTTTACGCCGTATTCTTCTATGGTCCGTCTCGCGGCTTCGAGAGGTCCCTCGTTTATGTCAGAGGCGTAGACCTTTACGGATCTTTCAAGCGCGAGAGCCGCCGCGAGCCGTGCGTGATCGGTCCCTACATCGGCAGATACAAGTCCCGTTCTGCACAGCTCGAAGGCGGTTTTAAGCCTGTTGTCAAGTGATATCAATATCTTAGCTTATTGTCCGCTGACCGCGGCGTTAAGCTTTTTAACGATATCATCGGCGTCTACGCCGTGTACCAGACAAGCTTCGCCGATGGACTCGCCCCTTGCGGACGGGCAGCCTAAGCAGTGCATTCCCATTCCCATAAGGATAGGAGCGGCAGCCTGGGCGTTTTCGTCTAAGATATCTCCGATGAGAGTATCAACAGTAATAGTCATTTCAAAAACTTCCTTTCGAGTTAAATATACAGTATGTGAAAATTGCACACATACACATTATATTATACCACATTATTTTAAGTTTGTCTACCGATATTTTTGATAATTTATCCAAAATTGTCCGAATGAGGTGACAAATGATAATATAATGGCGAAAAATTTGATTTTCCTATTGAAAAAATCGACAAATAATGATATAATAACCTTGTATGACAAAAAATCTTAAAATGACGTAAACGAAAAGGGGATTTCTTATGGATACAATGGGCGGTCTTAAAAGAACCTGTATGTGCGCCGACGTCACTCTTGAAATGAAAGAAGCGACCGTAGGCGGCTGGACGGCGAGAGTGCGCGATAAGGGCGGTATCATCTTTATAGATCTGAGAGACAGAACTGGCATTGTTCAGCTTACTTTTGATGAGACTACCGACAGGTCTGTGTTTGAAAAAGCGAAGACTGTACGCTCTGAGGATGTGCTTCTCGTAAAGGGCACAGTACGCGCGCGTGAAAGCGTAAACAGCGAGATAAAAACGGGCGGCGTTGAGATAATGCCAAGCGAGCTGAAAATACTTTCAAAGGCTCAGACTCCGCCCTTTGAGATAGTAAGCAACTCCAAGACAAACGAGGAGCTTCGTCTTAAATACCGCTATCTCGACCTCAGGCGCGAGCCGCTGGTAAATAACCTCGTCATTCGCCACAATATAGCAAGGGTCGCGAGAGAGTATTTCTATGAAAACGGCTTTCTTGAGATAGAGACCCCCATGATGATAAAATCCACTCCCGAGGGAGCGAGAGACTATATCGTTCCGTCGAGGATACACAACGGAAAGTTCTACGCTCTGCCGCAGTCGCCGCAGATGTATAAACAGCTTCTGATGATAGCCGGCTACGACCGCTATATACAGCTCGCGCGGTGCTTCAGGGACGAAGACCTGCGCGCGGACAGACAGCCCGAGTTTACGCAGATAGACCTCGAGATGTCGTTTGTCGATGTCGACGACATCATAGGCTGCCTCGAGGGCTTTGTAAAGCGCCTTTACAAGGAGATACTCGACGTTGATATCCAGCTACCGCTGCCGCGGCTTACCTACGACGAGGCGATGAACCGCTTCGGCTCGGACAAGCCCGACACCCGCTTTGGTATGGAGCTTACCGACATTTCCGAAATTGTAAAGGACAGCGAGTTTGTCGTATTCAAGAGCGCGCTTGAAAGCGGAGGCTCGGTTCGCGGTATCTGCGCGAAAAACGCGGCGAACGCGCTTACGAGAAAGGAAATAGACAAGCTTACCGAGTTTGCGAAGGGAATAGGCGCAAAGGGGCTTGCGTATATCCGCTGGGTAGACGACGCGCCCAACTGCTCGTTCGCAAAATTCCTAAAGGACGGCGAGCTTGAGAAGATACTTTCGGCTTTAGGCTGTGAAAAGGGCGATGTGGCGCTTATCTCGGCGGACAGTGACAATGTCGTTTTGTCAACTCTCGGAGCGCTGAGGCTAAAAGTCGCAAGACAGCTCGATATTATCCCGAAGCAGTGGAATTTCACATGGATAACGGAATTTCCGTTTTTTGAATACGACGAGGAAAGCGGCGAGTGGCTCGCTATGCACCACCCGTTTACAATGCCTCTTGACGAGTGTATCCCATACCTCGACAGCGACAAGGCAAAGGTGCGCGCTAAGTGCTATGATCTTGTCCTAAACGGCGTGGAGCTGCTTTCGGGTTCGATAAGAATAAACGACCCCGAGCTTCAGCAGCATATGTTTGAAATGCTCGGAATGACCGAAGAGGAGATAAAGGCAAAGTTCGGTTTTCTCGTGGACGCGTATAAATACGCCGCTCCGCCGCACGGCGGCGCGGGAATCGGTCTGGACAGACTTGCGATGCTTATGTGCGGCTGCGACAGTCTGCGCGATGTAATCGCGTTCCCGAAGGTCCAGAACGCCTCGGAGCTTATGAGCGAGGCTCCCGGTACGGTTTCTGATGAACAGCTCAAAGAGCTTGGAATTGAAATAGCGAAAGAACAATAAGTAATTTCTACACATTATTATACGTTTTGTAATAACCAAGAGGGCTTGATCGAAATGGATAAGAAGGAATACCGTCAGATTGCCGAGCAGTCGGCAAGCGGCGACGCTAAGGCGTTTTCAAAGCTTTATCAGCTTGTTTACCGCGATATGTACTACAGCGCGTTTTATACGTTAAAAACCGACGACGAGGCAATTCTCGCCGTTACGGAAACCGCCCGCGACTGCTTTGGGGCAATAGGGGCTCTTCACAGCGAGCAGCAGTTCCGCGCTTATATGATGAAAACGCTCTGCTCGAAAATGAAAGATATTTTCAGACACTATACCGACAATACTCTTGACAGTGACCAGCCCGAGATAAAAACGGCGCTGTTCGAGCTTTCAAGCCTTGAGAGAATGATCGTAGCGATGAACGTCGCGGGTAAGTTTTCGGTTGACGATATAGCGTCGTTTGCGGGAATGACAAAGATAGGAGTAAAAAAACGTCTCGAGCGCGCAAAGCAAAGGCTCAACATCGAGGACTGAAATATCAAAAGCGTAAGGGGGGATTAAAATGACCGTCGAGGAATTGCGCGCAGTAATGCGCCGCAGGGTCGTACCCGAAAATCTCGTTGTACAGAATATAGTAGAGTATCTTATGGACGATTCTGCCCAGCTCCCCCGTCTGAACGCGTTTACGTTTCTCAGCCGCCTTCAGCAGCTCGGAATGGCGTCGGCGGATTTTGTGGTTCTTCTCGAGGGATGCGGCGCGCCTCCGTCATTAGTCGATAAAATAAAGGCAAATCCCGCGATGAATTTGAACAGCCTGGTATTGGCGCTTGATAATTCGGGGCTTACCTCCGAGGATTACAGCCGCATTCTGTATACGGCTCGTTTAGTCTGGGAGCAGACCCAGACCAGCGGAAAAACGTTTGTGCCGAATGAGGACGGCGCGGAAAGATATCGCGAAAAGACGGCCTCCGAGCTTTTTGACGACGAGCCCGAAAGCGTATTTCCCGACGCTGAGGGAGAGCCGAGTTTTGAAGAAATAATGAAGCATATCCACAGCGCTAATTTCGCCGAGATTCCCGAGAAAAAGGCGGTCAGTGAAAAAGACGCCGAGGACGCTCAGGAACAATCGGAAAACGACGGGCATGAGGACGCTGAAAAATCTGACGAGCAGGAAACTCACGAGGAGATAACCTCCGAGGAGACTGCCGAAAATACGAATGTTGAAAATTCGTCGGAGGAAAGACCTGAAGCCGACGAAGAGCAATCTGATGAGCAGTCTGATGAAGAGCAGCCTTCGGAAAGCGCTCAGCCCGCAAATCTCAACGACACATCAACACTTATCATCTCGATAGACCGCGAACAGCTCCGCAAGGATATAGAGCGGAGCGCCGCGGAGTTCAAAAAGTCCGGCGATGATCTGCCGGAAGAAAACGACGATGATAATTCTGAAGATGATGAAGTTTATGAGGAGGATATCGAAGAAAACTCCGATGACGCCGATGATTCTTCCGGGGAAACGGACTCGGATCTTTCCGATGATGCAGATGCCGCCGATGACGAAAACGAAAATGACGTTTTAGACGATAACCCGGATGATCATGACAAAGATGAAGATAAATACGACAATTCCGAAAAGCTTAGAGCATCGGGCTACAATAAGCCCGCGCTCATCGCGTCGGCAGTCGGGGCGCTGGTGCTGCTTCTGATAGGCGCGTATTTTACCTTTATATTAAAGCTGGACAACACGGTAAAGAGTCTTGTTTACGCTAAGACCGCCGAGGAAATTTTCACTGAAGTCCACAAAAGCTATAACGCGGGCAACATGGGCGGAGAAAACGCACAGAGCTATTTCGGAGGCGAAAAGCTTTTCGGCACGATGCTTATTTCCGATAAGGATTTCGGAATGCTTTCAGACGGGTCGCTGGTGTATACAGCAAACGAGGACAGGATAACCGCACACGAAAGTCTCGACATAAACACGGGCGCGCAAAGCGATATTCTTCCGCCGGAAAACACACGGTTTGTTGAAATATGGGCTGAGGGCAATTCTATCATCGCCGTTTTTTCGGGGAAAGAATGCGGGTTTATGCGCATAGAAAAGGGCAAGGTCGTCTATACCGCGCTTCAGGACGGCGAGCTTTGCGATTTTGCCGCTGAGAACGGCGAGATAAGCATTGGCTCGGTATATGTCCCGCACTACACCAAAAACTTTACCGCGGCGGACGTTGAGGTATATCTTCCGCGTCTCGGCAAGAATGAAAAGGCAGTGCTTCCGCCGGAAAATATCGCGCTCGGTCATTCGAGCGGCTGTTCCTTTGCTGTGTGGGGAAAATACTCCATTTCGGACGGCGATGTTGTTCTGGCGCGTGCCGCTATCGGCGACCCGGTTTACGCGGGGGCATACGGCGTATGCGCGATGAATTATATGGATAAGGACGGAAACGCTTTCGGCAGGATCATTTCGCTCTCGGCGGGTGCTGCGGAAAGATCCGAAGCTTCGGACGATACCTCGGATAAAGCCGCCGAAAAGTTGATCTATACCAAAACGGATAAGATGACGGCCGCCGCGGACAGCAAAAACACATTCGCGGTTTTGCAGGGAGAAGTCATAACGGTCTTTGACACAACAAATGACGCGGATATATCGGAGAAGAGCATTCTCGAAAATCTCGCTCAGCTTCCGGACGGAATGAAATTTGACGGAGACGCTTTGCTTTTAAGCGCTGAGGACGGGATATTCGCAGTTATAGACTGCGCTGATACGGGCGCTCCCTCCGTCGTTGAAACTCATAAGGCAAGCGGAATTGTTTCGGGCAATACCGCGGCACTGTTTAATACGGACGGTGTGCTTGAGGTTACGCTTATGAAGCTTGAAAACGGCGAGGCAAAGCAGATCGGGGTTTATACCAAACAGCTCTCGGAAAGCGAGAAGGCTTCTCTCGAGCTTGGCGGAGCAAATTCCGCGGCGATCCTGAATGATAGCTGCGCGTTTTCCTACAGATATTTCGACGGTGTTTCTGTGGTTTCCGTATGCGCGGTTTTTGGAAAGGACAGCCGTGAAAGCTTATTGTTTGACGACAGAACGGGATTCAGGGCGATTTTTGCACATAACGGCAGTATAATAGCGGTCAGCTCAAAGGGCGCGGAAATTGTTTTTGAATAAAACCCTTGACAGAAGCCGCCATTTTATGTATAATGGAAGTGGTTTTTTGAATGAAAAGAAACGCGCGCTGATCGTCAGGATCAGCAAGATCGCGGCGCTTGTTCTGGCTGCGGCATTGATTATAGGCACGGTCGCACAGTCATTTTTGTACTGAGGATTTGATCTAATGGGATTATTTAACAATACCGCAGGTCCGGGAGTTCCGAAAAACGCCCCGAGAAAAAAGCCTTTCTTTCGCTTCTGGGAGCTTTTCGCAAATAAATTCTGGGATTTTTTCAAGATAAATCTCATTTACTTTCTGTTTTGTATTCCTATCGTTACCATCGGTCCGGCTACTGCCGCCATGACCGCGCTGATGCGTAATATCTACCTTGAACGCCCGCAGTTTTACTTCCATGACTTTGTAAAGGAGTTTAAGAAAAACTTTAAACAGGCGCTCATTGTGGGGATCCTGGATATTCTTGTTACGGCGGTTTTCGTTTTTTCGCTTGTTCTGTTCTTTTCGCTCGAAAAAACGACCGATACCGACGCGGTCGTGTTTGCGCTTTCCGCGGCGGCGGCAGTTCTGTTTTTCATAATGAATTTCTATATTTATCCGCAGATAGTCGCTCTTGATCTGAAGCTTCTCGATATTTTCCGAAACGCGCTTGTGCTTTCGCTTCTGAATATATGGGCGGAGCTTATTGTGTTGGTGTTTTCGGCAGGATATATTTTCCTGGCTGTAAATTATCCTGTGTTTGTGCTTCCGCTTGCTCCGTTTGTGCCGCTGGCGTGGCTGGGATTTTTGTCGGTGTTCTGCTGTTATCCCGCAATACAAAAGCACATAATCAACCCGTACTATAAACAGACGGGAGAGAAAAATCCCGAGATCCCCGATTATGCCGAGCAGGCGATATTTACCGATATGGGCGGGAGCGAAAAGCCCGTTGACCTGAAAAAGGGAAGCAGACAGTCCAAGGGCAAGATAATAAAATAATTTATAATTAAGTAATTAAACTATTCGCAAGGCATAATCGTAACGGTTCAAGGCATAATTACGAATTACGCATTACGAATTACGCATTGAAAGGAAGGGTATTATGCCATCAAGCGTGATCGTCGGGACCCAGTGGGGCGACGAAGGAAAAGGAAAAATCATTGATATCATGGCAAAGGAGGCCGACCTTGTAGTTCGCTCGAGCGGCGGAAACAACGCCGGACATACTGTTGTACACGGCGACGAGGTCTATAAGCTTCATCTTCTGCCGTCGGGAATTTTATATCCCGATACGGTATGCCTTATCGGAAGCGGAGTTGTGGTAGACCCAAAGGTCCTGCTCGGCGAGATCTCCGAGATGAACAAGCGCGGCGTGACCTGCGAAAACCTGCGTATAGACGCGCGCGCGGATATCATAATGCCGTGGCACAGAGAGCTTGACAAGCTTGAAGAGGAATACAAGGCAAAGCAGACAGGCGTAAATGTCGGCACAACAGGCAGGGGAATAGGTCCCGCGTATACCGATAAGGCGAGAAGGATCGCTATAAGAATGTACGATCTGTGCAACCCTGCTCAGCTTAAAACACTCGTTAAAAACACAGGCGAGTTTGAAAATCTGATGATCGAAAAGCTCTACGGCGGAAAGCCGTTCGACCTCGACGAGGTTTTCGAGGAATACAAGGCATACGGCGAAAAGCTGGCAAAATACATGGCGGACGGCTCTGTGATAACATTTGAGGCGTATAACGCGGGCAAAAAGGTGCTTTTCGAGGGCGCGCAGGCGACTCTTCTGGACATCGACTTCGGAACATATCCCTTTGTGACCTCGTCTCACCCCATAGCGGGCGGAGCTTGCGTAGGTACGGGCGTAGGGCCGAAGATAATAGACGAGGTCATAGGCGTTGGAAAAAGCTACACCACGCGCGTTGGAAACGGTCCGTTCCCGACGGAGCTTAATGACAGCCTCGGCGAGCTTATCAGAAACCGCGGCGGAGAATTCGGCACGACTACGGGCAGACCGAGAAGAACAGGCTGGTTTGACGCGGTCATTATGCGCCACGCGGTGAGAGTAAACGGCCTTACGGCGCTTGCTATAAACAAATTCGATACACTCAGCGGAATTGGTAATTTAAAGGTATGTACGGCATACAAAAAATCCGATGGGACCGTACTCCGCGATTTCCCCGTGACTCTCGAAGAGCTTTCGGACTGCACGCCTGTTTACGAGGAATTTGAGGGCTATGATGGCGAGCTTTCCGCTTGTAAGAGTTATGATGAGCTTCCGGAAAAGTGCCGCGCGTATATTTCAAAGCTCGAGGAGCTTTGCGGCTGTCCGATAAAAATAATCGGAGTGGGCGCGGGCTGCGACGAGGTCATTTTCCGCTGATGAAAGTTTTATTCATCGGAGATGTTGTTGGAAACGCGGGCTGTAGCGCTCTTCTGAATGAGCTTCCCGGGATACGCAGAGAATACAGTGTGGATTTTACGGTAGTAAACGGCGAAAACAGCGATGAAAACAACGGGATAAGTAAGCGTTCGGCAAATGATATTTTTTCAAGCGGCGCGGACGTGATAACAACCGGCAATCACGCGTTCAAAAGAAAATCCATCTTGGAGGAATTTGAACAAAACGAGCGTTTGATCCGCCCGGCGAATTACGGAGACGCGGCAGCGGGACGCGGCTTTTGCGAGATAGATTGCGGAGCGTATTCAATAGCCGTGCTAAATCTTGTCGGAACGGCGTTTATGACTCCTTCAGATAACCCATTCAAATGCGTAGACGAGCTGTTGAAGCAGATAAGGTCGAGGGTGATAATCGTCGATTTCCATGCCGAGGCGACAAGCGAAAAGCAGGCGATGAGCTGGTATCTCGCGGGAAAGGTCTCCGCCGTTATCGGAACTCACACGCACGTTCAGACTTCCGACGAGCGCATAATCGAAGGAACAGGCTGTATTTCCGACGCGGGAATGACAGGTCCCGTAAACTCGGTGCTCGGCGTAAAAAAAGAAATTATTATTGATAAATTCGCAAACTATATCCAGCGTCCTCATATCGTTGCGGACGGAGAATGCTGTATAAGCGGAGTTTGTCTCGATATTGACGTGAAAAGCGGAAAATGCACATCTATCGAGCGCGTTTACAAAAGTAATATTCATTAAAAATACTGTGCAAAATTTTTTTCAATAAATTCGGCACTTTATTAAAAACGGTCAAAAAACAGATACAGAAAGGTAAAAGGGTAAAAAAATGGAAGTGGTTAAGGTTTCTTCTCACTCGATACCGAAATCGGTAGCGGGAGCGATCGCGGCGGTCATTCGTGAAAACCGCGAGGTCGAGGTTCAGGCTGTCGGCGCGGGAGCGGCAAATCAGGCAGTAAAATCAATTGCAATCGCAAGGAGCTATATGGCTCTCGTGGGCGTTGATCTCATCTGCATTCCCGCGTTTACTACGGTTGACATTGACGGCGAAGAGCGCACGGCTATGAAGTTTATCGTAGAGCCGCGCTGATTTGATGCCGAGAATACTGCTGATAACGACGGGCGGTACGATTGCGTGTCCGGATAAAAAAGAGGCAAGAAGCCCG
Organism: Oscillospiraceae bacterium; assembly: GCA_022508885.1. Taxonomy (GTDB): domain Bacteria; phylum Bacillota; class Clostridia; order Oscillospirales; family Ruminococcaceae; genus CAG-115. Next base: position 14,121 of record JAFLUG010000034.1, read on the forward strand.
GAAAGCTCGGCAGACGGGTTTGTTAACGCTCTTTCGGGGATAGACTGCGAAATAACGGCTGTCGAGCCGTTTTGTCTCGACAGCACCGATATGACGCCGCGCCATTATCTTGAACTCTCGAGGATCATACGCGTGAATTACGATAATTTCGACGGGTTTGTGATAACCCACGGCACGGATACGATGGCTTATGCCGCCGCTGCTTTATCCTGCCTTGTCGTAAACAGCCGTAAGCCAATTGTTATTACCGGAAGTATGAAGCCGTTTTCCGCGGAAAACTCCGACGCTCATGAAAATCTCAGAAACGCTTTTATCTTTGCGCTGGATGCTCGTGCTCACGGCGCAGCGGTCGTGTTCGGGAGATTTGCGTTTGACGGACGGCGTGTCACTAAAATCCATACGACGGCGAAAAACGCTTTTGAGAGCGTTGGGTTTCCGCCTGTCGCGGCTTTTGAAAACAATAAAATTTCTTTCACAGAGCCTGTTATAAAGCACAGCGGCGAGGTTTTCTTTCACGAAGAGCTTGATGAAAGAATTGAGGTCATATATCTTGTCCCGGGTGTTTCTCCTCCGGTTGTCAGAAAGGATACGCGTGCGGCTGTCATTCTCGGATTCGGTACGGGCGGGTTTCCCGCCGCGTTTGAGGATTTCCTCAAACAGCTTGTTGATCGGGGAGTATACATTATAATGTCAACACAGGTGCTACGCGGCGGAACAAACCTTTCGCTTTACGAGACGGGAAGCAGGATAATGCAAAAATATCCCGTAATCGAAGCGGGTAAAATGAATACGGAATATTTGACAATGAAGGCAATGGTATCATTATCGCTGTCGGATAGCTTTGAGGAATTCAGAAAAAATTTCTTAAACAATAATTAACGAAAGGGCATTCGGTATGAAGTGTGTTTCGATTGAACAGCTCAACAGCGCGGCGAGATCCCCTAAGGAATTTATTTTCGAGGGCGACAGACTCTACTCCGAGCAGCTTTCCGCTGCTGCCGAAAGCATTTATTTCGATCGGGAAAAGCGTCCCGTGATCTTGCTTTCGGGACCGTCCGGCTCGGGAAAAACAACCTCCGCGCACAGAATTGCCGATTTGCTTGAAGCGTACGGCTGTAAGGCGCACATCATCTCGATGGACAACTATTTCCTTCCTATGAGCGAAAACGAGGCGGCGCGCGATGAAAACGGGAAGATCGACTTTGAAAGCCCCTATCGCCTTGATATACCGCTGTTTAAAAAACACCTTGAAATGCTTTCAAGGTGCGAGGAAATATATATTCCCTCATTTGATTTCGCGAAACAGGAACGTTGTGAGGGAATGACATTAAAGCGTGAGGCCGGCGAGCTTGTCATATTAGAGGGTATCCACGCGCTCAATCCGCTTGTAACAGGCGACTGCGACGAGTTTACCACCTGCGTTTACGTCAGCGTCCGCACAAGGATATCCAACGGTGAAAAGCTCTTACATCCCTCTAAGATACGCCTTATGAGGCGGCTTATGCGAGACAAGCTCTACCGCGGACGAAGCCTCGGCGAGACATTTGAGTTTTTTAAATCGGTCGAGCGCGGCGAGGATATGTACATAATGCCGTTTAAATTCCGCGCGGATTTCGATATCGACACCTTTATAGAATATGAGGCGTCCGTTTACCGCGATATCCTCCTGCCGGAGCTTGAAAGAGCGTCCGAGGAGTATCCCGACTATAAGGATTATGCTGATATCGAGGAATTTCTGAGGCTTATAGAGCCTGTTGACAGACATTTGGTTCCGGAAAAATCTCTTATTCGCGAATTTATCGGTGAATAAAATGTTTCGGAAAACGTAAAATTGCTGTTGAATTTACAAATTTTTCCAAGAAAAAAGGCGCCTGTTTTTGAAATTTCTGCCTTTTTTACGATAATTCACGTTTGTTTTTGACTAATATGCACAACATATCTGTTGCTAATTCATTTATCTTTAGTGCATTATGGAGAAAAACAAATTAATTGATTGACAAATCAAAACGGCAGTGCTATAATATAACCGTAAATGAGATGGATTGCCGATTGACGGTGTCTGATGAACTTTGTGGAAACAGAGCCGCGGGTAAAAGCACCTCGTTTTCAATATGCGCAGACTGCGTTTTCCGATGAAATATTGGAGAAGTTATATGTTGGTTTACTATTTGCTGCTGGTAGGTTCGCTGGCGATAGGGATTCCGTTATGCAGACTTAAACACGGCAAAAAGATATACTGTGGTCTGGCGGGCGCGGCGTTGTTTCTTGTGGCAGCGTTTCGCGAGGGAGTCGGTTTTGACTATTATCCGTACACGACGTGGTTTTATGAGACGACGTGGAGATCGGAGTATGAGCTGATGGGATACGGGCAGGAAAAGGGTTTCCTTATTCCGGTGAAGTTTCTCGCGGACGCGACCGGCAACCATCAAATTATGTTTGTTGTCATAGCTGCTGTTATAACGGCGGCGGTGATGATATATATTTACTTTTACACGGAAAAGGCGTATATCAGCGTGTTCTGCTTTCTGGCTTTCGGGGTGTTTTTCAACTCGATGTGCTTTATGAGGCAGATGATAGCGGCGGCGATCCTGCTGTTTGCTATAAGGTACATAAAGAAAAAACAGTTTTTCAGGTTTCTTGCGTTGGTGCTGTTTGCTTCGGCGTTCCACATAAGCGCGCTGGTGATGGTCGTTTTCTACTTCCTGCTTCAGGTGAAGATGAACTGGATAAGCTTCGGGGTTTATTCGGGGGCGCTGGTTTTGTTTTTATTCTTTTCTGAGGCGGCAATTGAGTTTGTGACTCAATATTTTTACACGGGTTATCAGCTCGGGGCACACCCTGAGATAACAATCGGTATCGGACCGGTATACGCGGTATTCTTCGGGATACTGTTCCTGCTCGCGTTCGCCGTAAGGAAGAGGCTTTGTGAGAAGGACAAATTTAATAACGTGTTTATTAACATTATGTTCTTCGTATTCTTCTTTGAGGTAATGGGCGCGAAGCACGCTGTACTTTCGCGGTTTGCGGGTGTGTTTATAATCCCCGCGGCGATCGTGCTTGTTCCGAAGGTCATTGAGGCTTATACGGAGCTTTGCAGGGAGAAGTTCGGTAAGGATCGGCGTAAGCTGATAATTTCTCAAACGGCGGTGTTGACGGCTTTTGCGGCGTTTTCCACCTTCGTGTACAGTTATATGTTGGTAGACAACTATAATGGCGTTGTTCCCTATCAGACTGTATTTACCGAAAGAGGTTAAGAAGATGTTGAGTGGCGCAAAGCTGAAGACGTTCTTTAAAAGCTTTTTGATGAGCAGAAAGAACAGCCTTTTGGAAAATATTGTGCTTTGTCTGGCGGTTACGCTTGCGAGCGCGTTTTTCCAGTATGATAATTACAACTTCTTCATGGGAGTCCTGCGGGCGGTCGTGTCGGTGATGCTTTTTATCGCGTGGCTGTGGTGCGGATTTCTGAGCGGAAGAGACAGAAAGTGGGGCTTTCTGGTATTTGCGGGCGCGTATTGGCTTGTGCCTTATCTGTATATGCTTTTTTACGGTATGAGGGATGGCAGGACGCACTACGACAATATCCTGGAACTTTCTTACAAGTTTTCTGACCTGCTTTTTAGCAAGCCTTTGCTTACAATCGCGGTATTTACAAACTGCGGTGTTAATATATGGGTTCTGTCTTTGATTATTCTCACATTTACTATGTATTTTGTCGGAGTAAATGTCGAAAATATACTGAGAGACAGAAAGCCGTCGAAAGACGCTTAGTTTCGTTAATGGCTGCTCATAAGGGGCGGTTGTTATAAAATTAATTTTTTTGTTTTAAGGAAAAGGAGGATTTTTCAAATGAAAATCACAAGCAAGATTTTTGCAGGCGTATTTGCTGCTGCTGTTATGTCTACTGCTGCTGTTGCGTCTGTAAGCGCAGAGACCTACGGTGATGCTGAGACCACAGATATAATCCCTGGGGATTATATTGAAAAGGAAGATGGTGACAAGATTACCTATGCCGACATCACGAACAGCAGTGCGTGGAAGTACAGCGATGGTAAGGTTACTCTCACAATCAATGATAACACCAAGCTCCCCAAGGATTTAGTTAAGATCCTTAAGGATAAGGTTGCAGAAGTTAGTGGAGATGTTGCTGTTAAACTCGTAGGCGACGGTTTCACTGTTGAGCTTTCTAAGTCTCAGGTTGCTAACATTCCTGACGCTGGTTTCGACTTCAACATGAACATCGCTGAGATCGAGAATAAGTCCTTGCTCAAGGAAGCTGGCTATGCAGAAGTACCTGCAAAGGCTCTTTATATCCTTCCTACCGCTACCGGTAAGTTCAATGATGGTAAGCTCAGCTTCAAGGTAACTATCGATGGTCTTAGCACCAGCACATTCACCAACAAGGACACTAAGTTCTACTATGTTAATAGCGAGACCGGCAAGGTTGAGAATGCAAATTACACCTATAAGGATGGCAAGCTTACAGTTACCCTCAACCACGCTTCCTACTATGTTCTTTCTCCGAAGGAAATCAAGGGTGCTGTAGCAAGTACTGCTCCTTCTACTCCTTCCGGCACTAACAGCGGCAATAACAGCGGTTCTGGCAACACCACCAACCCTGATACCGGTGTAGCGCTTCCTATCGCTCTTGTAGCTCTTGCTGGCGGCTCTGTAGCAGTATCTGCTATCGTAGCTAAGAAGAGAAAGTAATTATCTCTTATAAATAGCCGAAATTTAACGGCATGGCTTATGCGGCCGTGCCGTTATTTTTTGGATATTACATATTTCCATTAGAAGTGCGGTTTGTATAAAAGGAAGGGAAAATATGGTTGTGCCTGCGCTTACAAAAAAGCCAAGCGCCGTTATCGCCTCTGATATCGCGCTTAACGACATAGCTGTTTCGGTAAATAACGAGCATGTTCTTATAAACGAGTCCGTCGGACAGGCGACGAGGGTAATTGAACGCCCCAAGGAAGGGCAGAAAAAGCAAACAGCGTTTTTATTCTTCAAAAGGTTGTTTGATATTATCTCGTCGTTTTTGGTAAGCATCCTTCTGATAGTTCCGATAGCGGTCATCGCGGCTGTGATAGTGATAAAGGATCACGGAAACCCGTTTTACATACAGACGCGTGTCGGAAAAGACGGAAAACCGATAAAGATACTTAAGTTCCGTACAATGTGTATGGACGCGGATAAGCTTGAAAAGATGCTTACTCCGGAGCAACTCGAAGAATACAAAAGGGAATTTAAGCTCGACTATGACCCGAGACTTATCGGCTTTAAGGAAAAAGGCGACGAGAAAAAGTGCTTCGGGGCGCGTTTGAGACAGTTGTCCATTGACGAGCTTCCGCAGATCCCTTACAATATTCTGATAAAGGGTGATATGTCGGTTGTCGGACCGAGACCTATTTTGCGCGAGGAGCTTGAAATGAATTATACTCCCGAGCAGCAGAAAGAGCTTCTTTCTGTCAGACCCGGACTTACGGGTTATTGGCAGGCATACGCGAGAAACAACGCGGGCTATGACGGCGAGCGCCAGAAAATGGAGCTTGGATATGTAGAAAAAATGTCCCCGCTGTTTGACTTAAAGATAATGCTTAAGACAGTAAGCTCGGTTCTTTCATGCAATGGTGCGAAATAATTTTCTCTTATTTTACATACAAAAACCTCCTTATTAAGGCGAGCCGCCTTTGGCAATACGTTCCGCACGCGGAACTTCGCCAAAGAAAGATGCTCGAATGATACGATACTTCTGTATCGCACGCTCCTTAAAGGAGGATTTTTTATTGCCAAAATCAAGAAATGGGAGAGCGTATTAAAAGTCTTTGGAAAATGGGTATGGGGAAAAACCTTTCTACAGAAAGGTTTTTCCCCATAATGTAAAATAAAACAAGCACATTATGTAAAGCTAAATAAAAATTACAATCTGTTATATTATTCTGAGGGGAAACTTTCTGTAGAAAGTTTCCCCTCAGACTCCCTTTCAAAGACT